>NZ_CP170198.1:3235500-3587500 GCF_042434915.1 Aquimarina rhodophyticola | reverse complement strand
GCACCGGCAGTCTTGTTAGAGTTCCCGACATTACTCGATGGCAACTAACAACAGGGGTTGCGCTCGTTATAGGACTTAACCTGACACCTCACGGCACGAGCTGACGACAACCATGCAGCACCTTGTAATCTGTCCGAAGAAAACTCTATCTCTAAAGCTGTCAGACTACATTTAAGCCCTGGTAAGGTTCCTCGCGTATCATCGAATTAAACCACATGCTCCACCGCTTGTGCGGGCCCCCGTCAATTCCTTTGAGTTTCATTCTTGCGAACGTACTCCCCAGGTGGGTTACTTATCACTTTCGCTTAGCCACTCAGACCGAAGTCCAAACAGCTAGTAACCATCGTTTACGGCGTGGACTACCAGGGTATCTAATCCTGTTCGCTACCCACGCTTTCGTCCCTTAGCGTCAATATATTGTTAGTGATCTGCCTTCGCAATCGGTATTCTATGTAATATCTATGCATTTCACCGCTACACTACATATTCTAACCACTTCACAATAATTCAAGACCTGCAGTATCAATGGCAATTTCACGGTTGAGCCGTAAACTTTCACCACTGACTTACAGACCCGCCTACGGACCCTTTAAACCCAATGATTCCGGATAACGCTTGGATCCTCCGTATTACCGCGGCTGCTGGCACGGAGTTAGCCGATCCTTATTCGTAGAGTACCGTCAAGGTGCTACACGTAGCACTAGTTCTTCCTCTATAAAAGCAGTTTACAACCCATAGGGCAGTCTTCCTGCACGCGGCATGGCTGGATCAGAGTTGCCTCCATTGTCCAATATTCCTCACTGCTGCCTCCCGTAGGAGTCTGGTCCGTGTCTCAGTACCAGTGTGGGGGATCTCCCTCTCAGGACCCCTATCTATCGTTGCCTTGGTATGCCGTTACCATACCAACTAGCTAATAGAACGCATAGCCATCTTATAGCGATAAATCTTTAATTATCAATCGATGCCAATCGATAATACTATAGGGCATTAATCCAAATTTCTCTGGGCTATTCCCTTCTATAAGGTAGGTTCTATACGCGTTACGCACCCGTGCGCCGGTCGTCAGCAAGTAGCAAGCTACCTCTGTTACCCCTCGACTTGCATGTGTTAAGCCTGCCGCTAGCGTTCATCCTGAGCCAGGATCAAACTCTTCATCGTGTATCTTTAAATATTATCTAAAAACAACACCGGAATTTATCGTAATCTCAAGTATGACTTTCTAGTCTTAATTCTTTGTTTGCTTCTACAACCTAATCCCGAAAGATTAAATCGTAAAACGCGCTGTCAATCAATATGTCTATGAACTTTCTCTAATTACTAAAGCAATCTTCATCGCTAGCAATTCTTGTTTAAGAGTAAGGAGTCGAACCTCTTTAAATTTCTGCCCTATTGCAGTATCTTAATGATTATGAACGTTTGCTTGTTTGTCTAAGCGGCTGCAAATATACAACCTTTATTTACACTAGCAAGCTTTTTTAAAGTTTTTTTTAGTTTTATAAAGACCTCAAAAACTCTCTAGAACATCTGCAAAACTTCTTGTCGTTTTGCGGCTGCAAACATACAACCTTTTTCTATTCTGTCAAGTGTTTTTGAAAGTTTTTTTTCTTCGAAATAAACTCTAAAAACAATACTTTTCTATGAACTTTAGCCGCATCTACTAACCCTGTTTTGCGGGGTGCAAACATACAAACCTTTTTTATTATGAAAAGCTTTTTTTAAAGTTTTTTTTAGAAATTTTCACCTCCTTTAAAACTCTACTCCCTTTCTATGAACGATCGCTCAACAGTTAGCCCGTTTTGCGGGTGCAAACATACGACCCTTTTGCAATACAACAAGTACTTTTCTTGAAAATATTTTAACTTTTTTGTAACGGTTTGGTTATCTTATTGTTAAATCATGCTTTTTTCACCTATCCCTATTATAAAACTTATAACGCTTTAAATATAGATCACTCTTACTCCTTACTATTACTTTAAACCGCACCCGCGATAGCCGTGAAAATCCCGCAGCTTTTGCGAGGAATTGTAACTAATAGCGCGAAATGGGACCAGAAAACTTT
The DNA here is from genome assembly GCF_042434915.1 of Aquimarina rhodophyticola. Taxonomy (GTDB): domain Bacteria; phylum Bacteroidota; class Bacteroidia; order Flavobacteriales; family Flavobacteriaceae; genus Aquimarina. Next base: position 3,585,441 of record NZ_CP170198.1, on the reverse strand, counting down.
ACAAGAAGAAATTCCAAACGATCCCAAATCGCAGCACTGCATCACGCATTGGGTATCCTGGTGTAGAAAATTCTGCATTTTGAACAAATGCTTCTCCGATATTCTCAAACTTAAAAAATATTCGTGTTTGTCTAACCTTGGCATTGAAAAATATATCAAACTGCGGATATCCTCCAATTTCTTGCTGATCCTGAACGTAAAACTCTGATAAAACTGGATCATACCCATCTGCTTGAAAAGAAGTGAAATACTTACATGTGATACCTGTTTGAAGAAATAGCGCTTTTTTAAACCAATGATCTTGATAATACAGAGTATTTCTAGTAATTAAATCGGGAACTTTGTATACCTCTTGGTCTTGCCTTATATTTTGATATAGGATTGTGTTGTCTAATCCAAACTTACCTAGTACAATATTTTTGGTTGCTTTAATTTTTGTTACGTTTATAGTTTCTGAATATTGAAATGGTTTTACAAACCCATTCTGATCCTTTGAAAAGTAAGTGTAGTTATCAATTTGCTCATAACTTGCTGTAACAGCTAACGTCTTTATAGATCTCAAACGTAAAGCTACCTTCTCTATGATAGTATTATCGAAGGCATTAAACCAATTGTAATTTATGTAATCACTTTGATAAAGGAGGAAATTATAATTAGGCGCTACCGCTTCTTGCGATCCATAAAGCTCAACAGTATCATTAGGGGTAAAATCAAAACCAATACCGGCGCGATACTTATACCCATCAAAGTTTCCTGATATCACCGATTCTACATCTGCATACAAATTTAATCTACCGACTTTGTTATGGTATGCTCCTCCTGTAATAAACGCATCACCCTTTATACGATTTGGTATCATAATAGGTGTATCCTCTTCGGTTATTTGAGTAAGCAACGTATTATACCCATAATTATAGTTTACTATTGTTGTCTTTGCAGTAAGTGTACCTAACTGTCCTAATGAGAAATTAACATACAATTGATTAGTGAAATTTTCAAAAGCTACTTTATCCCGAATGCCACTAGTTACGTAAGCATCTCCAAAAATTGCATTGGGAGTTGTTTGCTGAAATTCATATGATTTATCTGTAAGATCCAAACGGTGTCCAACTATGAATGAAGTACTTAAACTATCCGTTTTTTTTATCAAATGTAGTTGGTGATCAAAGTAAAAACGTTTTCCTTTTAAGTTATTTTCAGCATCCTCAAAAGTAACTTCTATCGCACTGCGATCACTAAACTCATCTTGTTGTCCTATAAACTCTCCTGAATTTAAATATTGTGCTACTCCATCTTCCGACAATCCACCATTTTCTTCATTCATAAGATCTTGTGCGACAAAATGCGTTTTCACACTGTAGCGATTATTAGCCGTTTTATAGGAGGCTGACATTCTAAAATTTCCAGAGCTGGCTAAGGCATGTTGATATTTACCCAAAGATCTCATACCTTTATAAGCTATAGCTAAATTGAGATTAGGTGATGTATTCACTGTGAAAAAAGCATCTAATTGCTGACCTTGTTCGAAGGTTGTCTTAAAATAAAGTTCTGAGAATGGCGTTGGGACATGATAATAATTAATATCACTAACCTCCATAAAATTAAAGTGCTTTGCTCTGGCTCCAAATAAAGGCAATATATGATGAGGCTGGTCTCTTTTTGACAGACTGGTGTACGATTGCCCTACGTTATTTACTGGTAACAATTCAAAACTGTCCCTTCTCAAATAATCAAAACGATAGTCTTTTTGAATTGTTAAAGTGGTGTCTACAAAGGTCGTATCATTTACATTGTTAATAATTTTATATTCTGTAATCGCTGGTTTTTCTCTTTCTTTACTTTTGGTTCGCAATGATTTACGAGGATTCTCTGAAGCATCTTTTTCATTAGCGTTTTTAAAATTATCTGCTTTCCCTCTTTGCGCTTGTATAAAACTTGTCACAAACATAAGGAATACGAATACTAAATATCTTTTCATAGGTGTGCTGAACTATAGCAAAAATATGCTTTTTTAATGAATTGAAATACCAATGTGCCATTTTGAAACAGTGTCATACATCTTTTTTATTTTGGATTTTGTTTACATACAGTATCTTCGCTTCATGTTACAATTAAAATTGCACCCAGAGCTTATCGAATGTGGCACAGATGAAGCTGGTCGAGGATGCCTTGCGGGTCCTGTAACGGCAGCTGCTGTTATTTTACCAAAAAACTATAAGCACACTATATTAAATGACTCCAAAAAAGTATCGGCTGTGACACGCTTAAAGTTAAGGCATCAATTGGAGAACGATTGTCTCAGTTATAGCGTTACCCATGTTTTTATGGAAGAAATTGATACAATAAATATTTTGAACGCTTCTATCACTGCAATGCAGCGTGCTATTGACAAATTAACTTTAGTTCCAGAACACATTGCGGTTGATGGAAATCGCTTTAAACCATATAAAAATATCCCTCATTCTTGTATTATAAAAGGTGATGCCAAATTTTTGCATATTGCCGCTGCATCGATTTTAGCAAAAACCTATCGTGACGCATTCATGGAAAAAATTCATCACGAATTCCCGATGTATAATTGGAAACAAAACAAAGGCTATCCAACCGCAGAGCATCGCGATGCGATTAGACAGTATGGGGTCACCAAATATCATCGAAAAAGTTTTAGATTATTACCCGAACAGTTTGCACTAGATTTCAAATAATTATATTTGAAAATTGAAATTCACAATTAATAATACGTATAGTTCAACTATTGCGTTCTAATTAACCCTAGTGAACATTACATATTTATTGACAAACCATCGTATTCTATGAAAAAAATAGTTGTAATTTTTATTTCGTTACTAATATTTTCGTGTACTAAGAAATCTTCTACTAGTCACTCGTTGCTAGAATATATACCAACGAGTGCTCAGGTTGTCATTAAAATCAATGATCTTGATCAAGCAAAAAGTAAGCTTGTCAATAATTCATTTCTAAAAACTAACGACTCTTTTGAGTTGGTCAAATATTTTAAAGCATTGCCTGTAATTAAAGAATCTATTACTTCTCCTAGCTTACTATGCTTCTCACCCTTAGGAAAAAATAAGTTTGAATACACTTATATAACTTCAATTCACGATGTGATTTTGAAGAATGACGCTACGACCACTAAAAAAATAGAAAAACTGACTTATTCGGGAATTGATTTTCATAAAATTATGTTGCCTGAAGCTACATTTTATGCGGTCCAACAGGATAGTGTACTTATTGCTTCTTCTTCGCAATTACTTATAGAGAATCGCATACGTGGAATTAAAGCTCCTAAGAAAATATCGGAAGATTTGAAAAAAGCATATGAGATTACCGATGACTCCCAACCAATCTCTATTCTATTTAATGGTAAAAAGCTCGCAAGCTTGTATGAAAATCTTTTGGGAGACACCTCTCCCTCGCTTCTTGCTAATTTTAGCGGATGGATATCTTTGGACAGCTCTATTGAACAAGACGCTATTCATTTGGACGGAATTGCTGTAGAGCGTGATTCTCTATCGAGCACCATTGGTATTTTTGACAATACTGTAGCGCAAGAAAATCTCATATCAAAAATCACACCTATTAGCGCAACTGATTTTATATCGTATACTTTTGATAATTTCACTACTCTAAAGAAAAATCTAGCTAAAGCGCAAGAAAGAGATATACGCGATATAGCTACAGATCTGGATGAAATCCTTGCGACCACTTCTGAAATTGGAATCATTACGCTTAACAAAAATAAAGTTATTACCTTGACAACACTTAACCCAACAGTTGCTCAAGAAGTTCTACAGGGTGAGAGAACAGAAACATATCGTGATATCGAAATCTTTGGTTACGATAATCCAAAGGCATTATCTGGCATTTTAAAACCATTGATTCCTAGCATTGACACAACGCTCTATTTTATTTATGGTGACTTTATCGTATTTTCTTCATCGATTGAGACTCTAAGATTAATGATTGCTAATATCCAAAGTCAAGCAGTGCTCTATAATCAGGATTATTACAGTAATGCTTTAGAAAAATTATCTGAAGCCTCTACTATTCTTACTGTACAAGATGTAGCATTGTATACCAAAAAACTTCAGGAACAAACTAGGGATGAACAAAATACTATTTGGGCTACAGTTAAAACTGCTGAATATAAACTTCTTGTCACACAACTCATTAAAGAAAAAGATTTTGCACATCAGCATCATATTTTTCAAAAGCATATCACTAAAGAAGCTGTTTCATCGGTTACCCAAGTTGCCGCAACTACTTTATCTAATAAGTTATTATCAAGCCCCATTCTTGTTAAAAACCACAGAACTAAAGGATTAGATATTGTGGTGCAAGATATTACTAATACATTATATCTTATCTCGGCCAAAGGCACGGTATTTTGGAAAAAACAACTTGATGGTCCTATTCTTGGAGATATTCAACAAATCGATATTTATAAAAATGGTAGGTTTCAATTACTCTTCAATACTTCAAATACTGTATACTTATTAGATCGTGATGGAAATACTGTTCCGCCATATCCAAAAAAATTTACTGAAAGTATAACAATGCCACTAGCTCTATTTGATTATGATAAAAGTAAAAGGTATAGGATCGTAATTGTTCAAAAAAACAAAGTAACTATGTTTAATGCGCAAGGTGATGTCGTTAGCGGTTTTCGATTTAAAGAAACAAAAAATCCAGTTGTACAGACCCCACAACATATTCGCATAGGAACTAAAGACTATATTTTGATTGCCGAAACAACTGGGAAATTGAATATTCTAGACCGTCTGGGTAGACAGCGATTAGAAGTAAAAGAAAGCCTCAGATTTTCTAAAAATCGATGGTATCGACATAATGACAATTTTATATCACTTGACGCAGGCGGAAGGTTAACACAAATCGATCAAAAAGGAGTTGTGAGTTATAGTCCTGAAAAATATGCCGCTTCAAGTAATTTGGTTGCAACAAATAAAACTTTAGTTCTGTTATCAGAAAATCAACTTAATATAAAAGATAAGACGATTGCCTTAGATTTTGGAGTGTATACAGCGCCACAACTTTTCTATATCAATGATAAAATTTACATTACTATAACGGATATTCAGACTAAAAAAGTTTATCTCTATGATAGCAACGGTGAATTAATTCAAAATTTTCCTATTTATGGGGTGTCTGAAATACAGATGGGAAATATGGATAAAGATATTTCATTAGAAATAGTAGTTCAAGGAGAAGATAATAGTATTTTATTATATCAAATGAATTAACTACGCTAGATTTCTAACACTAATAAATATTAGTATTTATAACGCTATTGGTGTGTTTATGAAATTTGATTCAAACAAATGAGTAAAATGTTTAGATAATTTTTGCTTTACCTCGGTCACATCTATAAACTCTTTGCCTAACTCTACATTAAGTGAGGTAACGGCCTTACCTTTTATACCACATGGTATGATGTTATCAAAATAACCCAAATCTGCATTGATGTTAAAAGCAAAACCATGCATAGTAACCCAGCGACTGGCACGAACACCCATAGCACAGATTTTGCGAGCAAAAGGCGTGCCTACATCCAGCCAAACTCCTGTTTCACCTTGACTGCGAGTACCTACGACACCATACTCTGCCAGAGTTAAAATGATCATTTCTTCTAAAAGTCTCAAATATTTGTGAATATCTGTAAAAAAATTGTCCAAATCCAGTATTGGATATCCTACGATTTGACCAGGACCATGATAAGTAATATCACCACCTCTATTAATTTTATAAAAACTAGCTCCTTTTTCTTCTAGTTGTCTTTCATTGAGTAATAAATTACTAATATCCCCACTTTTTCCGAGGGTATATACATGCGGATGTTCTACAAAAAGGAAATAATTAGGTGTTTGAAGCGAAAGATTTTCACGTCGATTTCTTATTTTGAGATCCAAAATTTCTTTAAATAATTTTTCTTGGTATGCCCATGTAACGGCATAATCTTTTAACCCTAATTCTTGTAGTTCTACAATTTTATTCATCTTGCATTCAATACCTTTCTCTATGATTTTGGATTATTTAAAATCACCAATGCCGCTATAACCCCAGGAATCCATCCGCAAACAGTCAATAACAAAACAATTAACACAGATCCACAGCCTTTATCTAAAACTGATAAAGGTGGAAAAACAATAGCTAACAACACTCTCCAAAAACTCATTCTTTTATAATTTCAAAGGTACAACTTAAATTCTGTACCTCTTAAGACGCAACAAATAAAGATTTGTTACACCTAAAAAACTGCAACCTCTGGAAACCCTCATTATTCTTATTTATTCAAAACTAAATAACTCTGGTCAAAGTGATTGAAAGATTACCTCATACTTTGTATCTTTGCACGCTTAAAATGGCACAATTATGCAACTATCAGAACAAGAACTCGTAAGAAGAGATAAATTAAAAACGCTACGAGAAATGGGTATCAACCCGTATCCTGCTGCGTTATATCCTATTGATCATACATCTAAATCTATAAAGCAAGATTTTGAAGAAGGTAAGAAAGTGATCATAGCAGGAAGGTTAATGTCTCGACGTATTCAAGGTAAAGCTTCTTTTGCAGAGCTTCAAGACGCTGATGGTCGTATCCAAGTTTATTTTAATCGCGATGAAATTTGCAGTGGCGAAGACAAAACGCATTACAATGAAGTGTATAAAAAATTACTAGACATCGGTGATTTTATTGGTATAGAAGGAGAACTTTTTACAACGCAAGTTGGAGAAAAAACTGTTTTGGTTAAAGGTTTTAAAATTTTAAGTAAAACTTTAAAGCCTCTACCACAACCAAGAACTGATACCGATGGTAAAATTCACGATGCTTTTTCGGATCCCGAATTAAGGTATCGTCAAAGGTATGTTGACTTAATTGTGAATCCATCAGTTAAAGATGTGTTCGTTAAGAGAACAAAGCTTTTTAACGCTATGCGCGATTTTTTTAATACGAAAGGATATTTTGAAGTTGAAACTCCGATACTTCAACCCATTCCTGGGGGAGCCTCTGCACGACCTTTTATGACACATCATAATGCATTAGATATACCCTTATATTTAAGGATAGCAAATGAACTATATTTAAAACGACTAATTGTTGGTGGTTTTGATGGTGTTTATGAGTTTTCTAAAAACTTCAGAAATGAAGGAATGGATCGCACGCATAATCCAGAATTTACAGCTATGGAAATATATGTGGCTTATAAGGACTACAATTGGATGATGGAGTTCACAGAGAATTTGGTAGAACATTGTGCGATAGCTGTAAATGGAACTACAAACGCTACTTTTGGTGAACATAAGATCGATTTTAAGACACCTTATGCTAGAGTCACAATGACCGACTCAATAAAACATTTTACAGGATTTGACATTACTAATAAATCTGAAACAGAAATAAGAGAAGCGGCCAAAGCTATGGGTATAGAGGTCGATGAGACCATGGGGAAGGGCAAACTTATTGATGAGATTTTTGGCGAGAAGTGCGAAGGCAATTACATACAGCCAACATTTATAACCGATTACCCCAAAGAAATGAGTCCTCTATGCAAGCAACATCGGGACAACCCAGAATTGACTGAGCGTTTTGAGTTAATGGTGTGTGGTAAGGAGATAGCTAATGCATATTCAGAATTAAATGATCCAATTGATCAAAGAGCTCGTTTTGAAGAGCAGCTACAATTGAGTGAAAAAGGAGATGATGAAGCTATGTTTATAGATCAAGATTTTTTGAGAGCGCTCGAATATGGTATGCCACCTACATCAGGTATGGGAATAGGTATGGATCGGTTAATCATGTATTTGACAAATAACCAGTCTATTCAAGAAGTTTTATTCTTTCCGCAAATGCGTCCAGAAAAAAAACCACTTGACTTAAACGATAATGAAAAAGCAATTTTTGATATCCTAAAACAGCAAAAATTAATGGTTCTAGAGGACCTTAAAGCAGCCTCTCAATTAAGTAACAAAGGATGGGACAAAGGTTTGAAAGGATTATCCAAATTAAAATTAGTAAAAGTCACAAAAACCAATGAGCAAATTGTTGTAGAACTTGCCAATTAATTTGAAAAATCGAAAGTTAAACTGCGACTTTTGGTATCTCTAATTAAAACATTTTTTTATTATTAATATTTTTATAAAATTTGTTTACTATTGAGTTATTCCCATTTAATTTTTACGGGAAGTAATATTAATCTATATTTGAAGCGTTAAAACCAATCTATTATGCCATATTTAACTGAAGAAGAGTTGCAAGAATTACAGGTTCAACTCGATCAAGCGAAAGAAGAGAAGCGAGTGGCTGATTACAGTCATAATAAAGCTTTACGTGATGAGAGAGAAGCTGCTGGCAAGTTTAAAATTGCCACCATCATTTTGGGTATCTTAGCACTACTTGGTGTTGCCGGAACAATTTACTTTATGTCTTTCAATACAGACGGTAATACTATTTCAAAAAGTGCTCACAATAAAAAAGTAGAAAATTTACAAGAAAAAATCAACACACTCGAAGAGAGCAATGGTGCCTTACTTGCTAAGTATGAGAATGGAGATTTTCAGCAATCCGAAGGATCGTTAAGTGGAGAGACCGTATATGCTGTTCAAATCGGAGCCTTTGAGAAAAAAGATCTTTCTTTATATTCTGATGGTTTTACAAATTTTAAAGAAATTCGTGCTGGAGAATACAACAAATATGCCTTAGGGAATTTCAAAACTTTGGAAGAAGCAAAACGTTTTAGAAAAGAGATGGTTCGTATGGGCTTTAGAGATGCGTTTATTGCATCTTATCAAAACAATCAACGAGTTAAAATTGAAGAAGCTTGGTAAAAAGCTACGTTTAAATTTAATTAAAAAAGGGAATTCTAAACGAGAATTCCCTTTTTTAATTATAGGTTTATAAAATCTTGGCTGCTCTATCGATAGCACCGATCGTTTCGTCTAGATCATGATACGTTAATGCATCTGTAAGAAACCATGTTTCAAAAGCACTAGGCGCTATATAAATTCCTTGTTCTAAAAGTGCATGAAAAAATTTCTTGAATGTATCATTATTTCCATTAGCCGCAGTTGTGAAGTCTACGACCTGATCTTCATGAAAATGCACAGAAATCATAGACCCAATATGATTTATGGTATGCACAATGTTATTTGCTTTTAAAACACTTTGCATACCTTCAAATAAATAGTTGGTTTTTTTTGCCAGACTATCAAATATTGAGGTAGAACTATTTAATTCTTGTAGCATTGTTAGTCCTGCTGCCATTGCTAATGGATTGCCACTTAAGGTTCCTGCTTGATAAACCGGACCTATTGGTGCTAAATATTCCATTATTTCATTACGCGCCGCAAATGCACCTACGGGCAGCCCACCTCCTATTACTTTACCAAACGTTACTATATCTGCATTTACCTTTAATAATTCTTGAGCACCCCCTTTGGCCAAACGAAAACCAGTCATTACCTCATCAAATATCAATAAAATTTGATTGGCGTTGCAAATCTCTCGTAACCCCTCCAAAAAACCTTTATTGGGCGGTATACATCCCATATTACCTGCAACAGGTTCAATGATGATACAGGCGATTTGATTTGTATTTGCCTCTACCAAATCTTTGACACTTTCTAAATCATTATAATTGGCTAGCAAAGTATCTTTTGCAGTTCCTGTAGTTACCCCTGGGCTGTTAGGTGTTCCAAACGTGACTGCTCCACTACCTGCTTGTATAAGAAAGGAATCACTGTGACCATGATAACAACCAGCAAATTTTATAATTTTTTCTTTTTTTGTGTACCCCCTTGCCAACCGTACAGCACTCATACAGGCTTCTGTCCCACTATTTACAAAACGAATTTTATCGATGTTTGGCACCATTGAAACTGCCAATTCTGCAATTTTTGTTTCAATTTCAGTTGGCATTCCAAAACTAGTACCTTTTTTTGCTGTCTCGGTAATAGCTTCTACTACAGGTGCATGTGCGTGACCTAGTATCATTGGGCCCCAAGAATTAATGTAGTCAATTAAACGATTTCCATCGGCATCATATAAATAGGCGCCTTGAGCGCGCTCCACAAAAACAGGGTCTCCTCCTACAGCTTTAAATGCTCTCACTGGTGAGTTGACACCCCCTGGTATTACTTTTTGCGCTTCAGTAAATAAAGCGCTACTTCTTTTATAAATCATATTTATTAAAATTCATTTGAATCGTCTTCGGTAGTTATTAATAACTGTCCAATTGCAATTGTATTATTTTTAAGATTATTCAACTCTTTTAATTTGGCGACCGAAAGTTTATGCTTTTTTGCAATAGAGTATAAGGTGTCTCCTTTTTGCACCATATACCCTTCCTTATCAGTATTTTTAACAAATGCATTAACCACACTCTGAGCTTGCGTGGTGGCAGAATATTCTCGATCATATACGAAGAGTTGATAGCGCTCAATAATTCCGATTAATTTTGTCGGATACTTTTTATCGGTAGCATACCCCGCTGCTCTCAATCCATATGCCCAAGACTTATAATCATCCCTAGCATATGTAAAAAGTTTTGCATAGCGTTTGCGATGTTTTAGAAATAGCGAATGATCTCTAAAAGAAAGATTAGCATCATCATACTTTCTAAAACATTCTTGTGATAAGTCATCATCATGGTATACACGTTCGCCTTCCCAATCATGGCATTTAATTCCAAAATGATTATTTGCTTTTTGAGTAAGCTCTCCATAACCAGCACCAGATTCCAAAATCCCCTGTGCCAAAGTTATACTCGCAGGAATACCGTAAACTTTCATTTCATTTTTTGCAATATTTGAGTAGCTAGCAATATAGTTTTCTACGCGATCTTTATACGAAACAGGAGGGGATGGTGATGGCACGGGAGCAACAACTACTGTTTTCTCTGTCTCGTGTTTTTTTATTGGAATTATGACTTTTCGTTTTATCGGAAGTTCTCTATGTGAGGTCGTAACTGCCTTTCTTTTACTACCACATGATATTACGAATGTAACACTAAAAATTAGTAACACAACCTTTCTCATTCTCAATCTGTTTTAATTTGAGGGATGTTTTTTTGTTTTAATCTTTGATTCACACCAGATATACCTTGTATCCCTCCTGTATGAATTGCTAAAATACGAGTATTTCTATTAAAATAATTGCTCTTAATTAAATCTAGAAGACCAAACATCATTTTTCCTGTATATACTGGATCCAAAAGGATTTGATGCTCTTTATGAAATGTATTTATAAAAGTAACGAGTTCAATAGGAACTTTACCGTACCCACCAAAATGATAGTCATTGATAAGTGTAAAATTTGTTTTGGAAGTATATTTTTGTATCATTGTTTCGATAAAATCTCCTTTGAGTGCAGGAAATGCTAAAACCTTTTGATGGGGTAATGCACTTTCAATTATTCCTGAAATTGTACCCCCAGTTCCTACTGCACAACAAATAATATCAAAATCCTTATCCGATGTTGTTAAGATTTCTTTACATCCTTGAATAGCCAACTTGTTTGTCCCCCCTTCTGGGATATGATAAAATTGACCAAATTCTCCTCGCAATACGGCTAGAAAACTTTCGTCTTCTTTTTTACGATAAGAAATCCTGTCTACAAAATGTAATTTCATTCCTTGCGACACAGCATAATGCAATGTTTTATTTTGAGACAATGTTTTTTCTAAATCAATTCCTAATTCTTCGCCTCTAATCACGCCAATAGTTTCTAATCCAAAAAGCTTACCAGCTGCCGCTGTAGCAGCGATATGATTACTAAAAGCACCTCCAAAGGTCAAAAGTTTCTTATACCCTTTGACTCGAGCAGCTTCGATATTGTACTGTAACTTTCTAAACTTATTTCCAGAAATTTGATCGTGTATTAAATCTTCACGTTTTACATTGAGAGTAATTAGTTTGTCTGAAAGGAGTGTGCTTTGTAATTCTTCATTCCGACTATTTCTATTAGCTGCAAAAAAAGACTTCATTTATCTGTACTTTAAAAAGCTCCAAAAAGTTCTCTCGTTTAAATACTCAAGATTATCCTCATTATGATAAGCCTCACGTTCAAAAGATATATTACGATAGGCAACCCCAAAATTCTTATATTGTATTAAGCGTATTAAATATTCAAAGAAATAAAAGAAATAAAACGGAATAACCAACAATTCTCTCTGTTGTCTAAGATGAATTTTCTCGTGATTAATAAATATCATATCCTTGGTCAAAGATCTATTCTTGACAATTATCAAAGGCCATACAGCCACTCCAACAAAGTGACGTCCTATAAGATATTTGTTAACTAGTATTGGCATATCATTGCAAGATACTATTTTTGTAACTATGGATAATTCAAAAAAAAATCTTAAACCTGAAGAAGGAGATTATTATTTAACCCCTGAAGGCTACAGATGCTTTACAGAACAATACCATCTAAAAAGAGGATATTGCTGCGAGAGCGGTTGCAGGCATTGCCCTTACGGGTTTAATAAAAAAACCAATAATTATAAAATCAACTAATACTTTTAGGCACTGGTATAATTATTGATGTCACATCTTACAAAATCTATTATATTAATTTTAAAGACTATACGATCATGAAAGCTTTTTCTCTCCTAACGCTAATTTTTATTGTAACGCTTAGCTCTTGTTCAACTGTACGTGTAGCTTCTGATTACGATAAACAAGCTAATTTTACTAAGTATAAAACCTTTGCTTTTTACAAACCTGGTATCGATAAAGCCGAAATTAGTGATCTTGATAAAAAGCGTATTCTAAGGGCTATAGAAGCAGATATGCAAGCAAAAGGATTTACTAAATCTGACACTCCAGATCTATTAGTGAGTATATTTACTAAAACCAAAGAAAATGTGAATGTATATCAAAATAATATTGGATGGGGCTACGGCTGGGGATGGCATCCTTGGTATTGGAACATGGGCTATAATAATGTATCGAGAACAACTGAAGGCACTTTATATATAGACTTAATAGATGCGCAACAAAAAGAATTGATATGGCAGGGCATGGGTACAGCGGCTCTTTCTAATGATGTCAATAAAAAGCAGGAGCGAGTTAATGAAATTGTATCTGCGATTTTAGCAAAATATCCTCCACAATTGTAACGCTTTATTTTGATTTACTAAAAAAGCTTGCCCTTCGATTTTATGAAGGGCATTTTTTTTACGTACATTTAACTCTGTAAATAGCCTTTAATCAAAATATGTATGCGTAATTTTATCTTTGGCAGTATTACAGTTTTAATCATACTACTTGGGTCTTTTTATCTTTTTAATGAAAGACAATCTCAAACAGCTACTCTCGAAGCCACTCAATTAATAGCCGATCAAATAAAAAATACTGGTAAATTGATTGTGAATGAAGGGCATTTCTCCGAAGTTATCACTTATAAAAATGCCAAGAAATTTTATCTGGATCTAATTACTATAGAGAAAAAAGCGATTGTAGTAGTCAACGCCAAAGTAAGTGTCTCCTACGACCTACGCCAAATAAAATACACTATCGACAAAGAAAATAAAACAATAACTTTAGGTGATATTCCCGATCCAGAAATTGATATAAATCCAGTAATAAAATATCATCACCTAGAAGAAGATCTCCTCTATCCATTTACACCAGAAGATCATAATGTGATACAAAAACAAATCAAAAAACAATTACACGAATCTGTAGAAAAATCATCAATGCTTCAAAATTCAAAAAATAGATTGTTAAGTGAGCTCAATCAGATCTACATTCTCACTAATACGCTTGGTTGGACGTTAAAATATAATAACACCCCAGTTGCTGCTGGTAACCTAGAAAATGCCTTTCAATTTTAATAAGAAAATGACCGTCATAAAACACAATATATTACTACTAAACTTAAATTGTTAAAGTTTTGATTTTCAATTTCCTCAAAACTATAAGAAAGCGTTAAATTATCTTAATCTTATACTCCTTTTTGTACTTTTACGCTTTGCATTTTTAAAATTTCCAAAACCCTCTTCAAGGAATTTTTTAATCATCACATTATGATCATGAAAGTTACTAGATTCAACCTATTTTTTATCCTAGTCCTAGGATGGGTTTATGGGGCATCTGGACAAATTCCATATGGAAATCCAGGCGATCAAACCGCGGTTTATAAAGACAATACCACAGCACCCTTTGGCTACTATGAATATTTACCACTAGATTATGTTCATGATGGCGATAAAAAGTACTCACTTCTAATTTTCTTTCATGGAAGTTCTGGTGCTGGTAATGGAAATAATGAACTCTCAGATGTTTTGAAACACGGCGTTCCTTCCTTAATAAATCGAGGGAAAGATTTTGATGCCATTGTTATTTCACCACAATCCCCAACTTACGAATTTGAAGGAGATGATTCAAAATTAATGTATGATTATATCATGCAACATTATCCAATTGATTCTACGCGTGTCTATCTTACAGGCTTAAGTTCTGGCGGAAGCAGTACTTGGAGAGCACTCGATATATTTGGTGATAAAATAGCTGCTGCTTTACCAATTTGTGGTAGAACACGGGTTTCAGAACCTTCAGAAAATTTGTTACAAACAGCTATATGGGTTCATCACAATTTTAACGATCCTACGATAAACTATCGAGAAACTGTAGACAATTTGGATCGTATTACCAATACGGGAATAAGCGTTATGGACTCTTACCCGTACTTAGAAGACGAAATTGAGCCCGAATTAGATTATACGATGAGTTACGATCAAACATCGAGAACATGGATTGGAGCAGATCAAGCCACAACGCCTACAACTACGCTTGGTTTTACTTTATATAAAGAAGGTGGTCATAATGCTTGGACACAGGTTTACAACAATACCATAGTCTGGGATTGGTTATTTTCTCAATTTATAGAAACGTATACTGAAGAGGAAGAAGAGGAAGAAGAGGAAGAAGAAGACAATAATGAAAATGAGGATGATAGTGAAGATGAGGAAGAGACAGATGACGACAATCAAGAGGAAGAGGAAGAAGAGACAGATGAGGAGGAAGTCGCAGAGCAAATAGAGAAGGAAATTGATACAGAATTCAGTTACTATCCCAATCCTTCTAAGGGGGTAATTTATTTGAATAACATATCAACCGCTAATAGTTGGATTCACATTATTGAATACTCTGGCAAACGATTAGCAAAAATTCCTGTTGATAATAAGGAAACTCAGTTAGTCGACTTAACCCCTTATGGCTCTGGACTATATTTTTTAAGAATCATATCTAGTACCGAAAGCACTAAGGAACAAGTGTTTAAAATTATTATTAAATAAATACTGCTTTAAAAGGCGAAAATCTTTATACCAATCAAAAAGGTATCGAACAGTTCGATACCTTTTTGATTTTTGACAACTAACTTAGTTTGTTATTACGACTTCTCTACAGAATACAAATGAACATCCCGCTGTGGAAAAGGAATCGAAATCCCCTGAGCTTCCAAACGCATTTTAGCTTCTTCAATCACATAAAAGTGCACATCCCAAAAGTGCTCATTAGCCGCCCAGTAACGTAATGATAAATTAACTGAACTATCTGCTAACTCTGCAACAACTACTTGAGGAGCAGGATCTTGTAATACTTTATCATGGTCATTAACCAAATCGGATAAAATATCTTTTGATAGTTTAATATCACTTTCGTACGATATTCCTATGGTAATATTATCACGACGTTTCCCTTCTTCTGAATAATTTATTATATTATCATTGGATAATTTACCATTGGGAATGATTGCTAATTGATTGCCAAAAGTCAATAGCTTTGTTGTAAATATAGTAATCTCTTTGACCGTTCCAGAAACACCTTGTGCTTCAATAAAATCACCCACTCTGAAAGGTTTAAAGAATAAAATTAACACACCACCGGCAAAATTAGCAAGAGACCCTTGCAAGGCTAAACCAACAGCCAAACCTGCAGCTCCTAAAATTGCTACAAGAGAAGAAGTCTTTACTCCAAATTGAGTGATTACTAAGATAAGCAATAGCACTTTGAGTCCGCCGCTTACCAAATCATAAATAAATTTTTCTAAAGCTAAATCATATTCTTTTCTATCAAAAAATCGCTTGAGCATTCCCGTTAGAATTTTAATCACCCATAAGCCGACTACCAAAATTACTATAGCAGCTATCAGGCCAGGGATAAAATCCCATAGCCATATCACAAATTGATCCCAGTTTTCTTCTGTTAATCCAAATCTTTCCATATTATGTATCATTTAATGAAACACAAATATTATGCATTTTAACATTTAACGCCGCATCACTTACGTTTAAGTTTTGTTAAAAAACAAGAGCTTTTTATGTTTTGGTAGTGGTAGATTTTGCTTTTTTAGACGAAGATTTTTGCTTTGGCATATTCTTTACATAAATAAGTTTGGCTCTTCCTTTTGAAGTTTCTCGCTGCTCAATTTTAAAGTCGCTAATTGATTTAATTAATGGTGTT
Source organism: Aquimarina rhodophyticola (assembly GCF_042434915.1). Taxonomy (GTDB): domain Bacteria; phylum Bacteroidota; class Bacteroidia; order Flavobacteriales; family Flavobacteriaceae; genus Aquimarina. Next base: position 3,568,935 of record NZ_CP170198.1, on the reverse strand, counting down.
AATTTTTGAAACCCGTAGTTACGGGAATCAAAATTGGGCTGTTTCTTTTGAAGTAAACCGCCCACATCTCCTAAAAAAGCCCATCCATCTTCATCTTCTAAATCAGAAATTGTGGCAGCAATTAATCGTATTACCTTGGGCGTAATAGTATCGATATTTTCTTTTTTCTGCTGTTTCTCCTTAGTATCATTGGTATCCCCGTTGTCAGGTTTTTGTTTTAAGATTTCCAAATAGATAAACTTATCACAAGCAACAATAAATGGATCAGGAGTTTTCTTTTCTCCAATACCATATACCTGCATCCCTGCTTCTCGCAGTCGAGTTGCCAAACGTGTAAAGTCACTATCGCTGGACACTAGACAGAATCCATTTACTTTACCCGAATATAATATATCCATGGCATCAATAATCATGGCCGAATCAGTAGCATTTTTACCTGTAGTATACCCATATTGTTGGATAGGTGTAATGGCATTTTCAAGCAATATATTTTTCCATTTAGTAAGATAGGGGTTAGTCCAATCTCCGTAGATTCTCTTTATTGTAGGGTTACCATACTTTGCAATTTCTTCCATCATCTCTTTGACATAGAAGGAAGGTATATTATCGCCATCAATTAAAACGGCTAAGTTAACGTCTTTCATAAGTTGTAATTATCTGATTGACAAATTACATATATTTGCGCTAACGTTTATAGGCTTTAAGAAAATGCGGTCTAATTTTATGATTTCATAAAGACAGTATCCACAGGAATGAATAGATTCAACTAAACACTAGTGTAATCTTACTAAAACTAACTTTTTAAGTTGCGACTATTTCTAATTCTGCTACGAATATTATTTAAAAAAATAAGAAAAGTACCAAATGGATTAAGTAATTCGAAAATTTGTACTAAACAACAGTACTACATACTTTAGCTTCTCTTTTTCACAAAATAGCTCCAACCACAAAGCACCACCATCACTGCCCAGATAAGTCGATAGGTCCATAGGTTGGTGGAATAACCAAAAATCTCGTAGTTTGCTTCGATTTTAATAAAAGTGTAGATCAGGTTTAACAGTGCCAAACCGCCTATGATTAAAATGTAGGTGTATTTCATGAGCTATATTTTAGGGTAAATGTATAGAAAGATCTTTTAGTTGCCAGATGGTTTCTAGTGAAAATTCAATCTGGATTCATCTACTCTATTTTTCTTCTTCTATAATACGCTTTTATCCCTTACCTTCTTTTTCTAATTTCTAACAAAACTTTACCCTATCTTTAAATATCAATACAGCTCAAAACCTTTCTGCTTTTACGAAATACTCCATTCATAATAATTCGAATTCGTATTAAGTGAAAACCCTGCACGCGGATATAAGGCATTTCCTATGGCATTAGACTTTTCAGTTTCGAGAAACATACCACATGCCTTTGTATCAACTACTAACTGCTTGGCCCGCTCGATTAGTTGAATTGAAATGCCTTGACCTCTATACTCTGGGTTCACATAGAGATCATTAAGCAACCATAGCTTTTGCATACGTGTAGATGAAAATAGTGGATAAAGTTGTGTGAAGCCTACTAATATTCCTTCCTTGGTTTCTGCAACAAAGAATTCTGAATCATTTTGAAGGATACGCTCTTCAACAAAAGTAAGTGCTGCCTTGCGATCAGACTCTTTTTTATAAAAAACTCTGTATGCGTCAAACAAAATTGAAAGTGAGATACTATCTTTTAATTCGGCTTTTCGTATGTTCATATTAGGTATATAAGTTCTATGTTAGTGTTTACGATTAGTCCTGATTCCCAGGTATATATTTTCCCCTAGTTCCTGCGGACTTAAATTTTTGGTGAATTTTTTATGCTAGCAGAAAAAACTTCAATAGTAGTGATCCATTTAGACAGAGTTTCTTTATCTATGATATGAAGTTTTGTAAATACACCTATTAGGTAATTGAGGGATGTGGCATAAAGTAGATGCATCTTTCAGTGACTAAGAATTTCAATCCCAAATATATGGCATTTTCAAAATTCTTATGTGTTCAACTTTAAAATACATCCCTCTAAATCTCCCTTCAAAGGGAGATTTTTTGTATTCCTTCATTTGAAGACAACATAGCGAGAGCTATGGGCGAGTTGAAACGGAGAATAGAGAGTAGATACTTTTATTCAACTTATTTATAAAATCATACTACTTTCATTTCTTTTGCGCATCCAAAAGAAACGAAACAAAGAAAAAGATGCCTTTACCTAGGGATTTTTTGACACTAAAGTCAAAAACCCAGTACAAAACACTGCGTCGCTCGCTACACTCCCTCCTGCTCTCAGTGCTTTTGTATTGTATCCTTGAGCTAAAGGGTGTTGTTTTGCTTACGCAAAATTATCATCCGATACTCAATAGCAGTTGTTTGTAGTATCTCAAATTCCATAAAACACATCCCACTAAATCTCCCTTCAAAGGGAGACTTTTACACTATCTTCCTTTGAAGATAGGATCGGGGATGTATCTTTTTTATTCTAAAACTAAGAACTATACCAACTTAATAGTTCAACAATCCTTCAATCTTTGCTTTAACTTTGGCTGCCGATGGTATCATCGTTTGTTCTAAAATACTATTTAATGGAATCGCAGGCATATTTTCTGATCCAATGGTCATGACAGGAGCATCCAGATACTTAAAGCACTCTTCCTGTATTTTTCCTGCCAGAGCTCGTGCAAATGAATTATTACTAGGCTCCTCAGTAACTACAAGACATTTTTTAGTTTTCTTAACTGATTCCATAACCGTAGCTTCATCTAACGGATGTAACGTACGCAAATCAATAATTTCTACTTTGGATTTCATGTCTTTTGTTGCCTGCAATGCCCAGTGCACCCCCATCCCATAAGTAATAACACTCAAGGTTTCTTCTTCATCTTGAGGCCATATTTGTTGTACGACATTAGCTTTTCCAAATGGTAACACATAATCCTCTGATGGTTCGATAGTACGTGCTGCTTCTGTTCCTTTTACCTTGGACCAATACAATCCTTTATGTTCAAGGATCACTACTGGATTAGGGTCGTAATATGCGGCTTTCATCAAACCTTTAAGATCTGCTCCATTACTTGGGTATGCAATTTTGAGTCCACGTATGTTGGTAATTACAGATTCTACAGATGACGAGTGATACGGTCCACCACTACCGTAAGCACCAATTGGCACACGCAAAATCATCGATACAGGCCACTTACCGTTAGATAAATAGCAAGAGCGACTCACCTCGGTAAATAATTGATTAAGTCCTGGCCAGATATAATCGGCAAATTGTACCTCAACAATAGGTTTTAATCCAACTGCCGACATACCTACTGTAGAACCTACGATAAAAGCTTCTTGTATTGGTGTATTAAAAACACGCTCGTCCCCAAATTTCTCTGCCAAGGTTGCTGCTTCTCTAAAAACACCCCCTAATCGGCCACCAACATCCTGTCCATATAATAAACATTCTTTATGTTTACGCATTAACTCTTCAACTGCAAATAATGCACAATCTACCATTACTACCTCTTCTTTTCCCTCTGGGGATCGCTCTCCTGCTTCTTCGGTAATTGGGGTGGGAGCAAAATCATGTGTAAATAAATCCTCGGGAGCAGGGTCTTGGGCTTTCATCGCTTCTTCAAGCTCCTTTGCAACGAGTGTCTTTGTATCTTTCTCTATCGTTACAATTTCTTTTTCACTTACGCCACTCTTTAATAATTGTTTACGTAAAACAGGATAAGGGTCACGACTACGGGCTTCTTCGAGATCATCTCGATACCACTCCATACGTACTCCAGAGGTATGGTGATTGAGCAACGGCACCTTGGCATGCAACAATACAGGTCTACGCTCTTCACGGATAATCCGTATTGCTTCTTCAACAGCAAGATAGCTCTCTGTAAAATTTGCGCCATCAATGGTCATGGCTTCGAGACCGTGAAATCCCTTGGCATAGTCAAACGCACTTTGCGCTCGGGTTTCGGCTTCATTAGCCGAAATATCCCAACCATTATCTTGTACCAGATACAAAATAGGTAATTGTTTTAAAGCTGCCATCTGAAACGCTTCTGCTATCTCGCCTTCGGTCACGGATGCATCACCTAAGGAACATACAACTAATGGTGCGTTAAATTGTGCGTCTTCTGGAGCCTCGGCTCCCGTAATATCAAGTAATTCTTTGTACTGCATACCTAGTGCTACACCAGTTGCTGGAATTGCTTGCATCCCTGTGGCAGAAGATTGATGCGGAATTTTCGGTTTGTCGATATCACGCAAACTGGGATGGGAATAATATGTTCGCCCACCTGAGAAGGGATCTTCTTTTTTTGCTAACAATTGCAGCATTAAATCGTATGGACGCATCCCAATACCTAATAACATTGCATCATCCCTATAGTAGGGAAATGCATAATCTTGAGGTAGTAATTGCATGGCTGTTGCGAGTTGTATAGCTTCATGCCCGCGCGAAGTAGCATGCACATATTTGGATACTACTTTGAAGTTATCCTCATACAATTCGGCCATACTTTTTGCTGTACACATTTTGGTAAAAGCTAGTTTTAAAACTTCTTTGGCAATCGTCTTTTCTGCTAACATATCTATTTTTTTTTAAAACGCTACTCGTTTTTAAATTTTGCTTTATTGGCAACCCCAAGGGGTCGGGCTATTTGTTATATCTTTTGTTTTCCGCTTGACGGATAACCAAAAGGATGTCACGACTATCCCTTGCCTCTTATATTTGCTATACTTAGTTTGAGCTTTCTACGGCAACATCAACTGGTACTATCCACCCAAACCGATCCTCAATGGCTTGCGTTTTAATTGCATCAATAGTACTTTTTACATCCATACTCACAGGATTACTTTGAGGCAATGTTATTACCTCCTCTTTGTATCCTATAGCTTCGACCATCGCTATCGCTACAGCCGTACCTGTTCCAAATGCTTCTTCTAACTTTCCTTCACTAGCAGATAACATAATTTCGTCGATAGTTATCGGTCGTTCCGTTACCTCAAATCCTTTGTCTCGTAATAAAGTGATGACACTATCACGTGTAATTCCTTTAAGAATAGACCCATCGGTTTCTGGAGTGATAAATTTACCTTCTATTTTAAAAAAGATATTCATGGTTCCCACCTCTTGGATATACTTATGCTCATTTGCGTCTAGCCATAATACTTGATCAAATCCTTTGGCTTTGGCTTTTTCAGTGGGCAATATTGCAGCGGCATAATTCCCTGCAGCTTTGGCTTCGCCTGTACCACCAGCAGCCGCACGGATATAATCGGTTTCTGCATACAATCGAATTTTCTTAGTAAAGAACGGACCTGCGGGAGAGCAAATCACTATAAATTTATAACTCGTAGCGGCGCGCATTCCAATAAAAGGTTCATCGGCGTACATAAAAGGCCTTAAATATAAAGCACTACCTTCTTGGGGTGGTATCCATTGGTGCTCGACGGCTACTAATTGTTTCACAGCTTCGACAAACAAATCGGTAGGTACTGCTGGCATCCCCAGACGAGCTGCACTGGTATTAAAACGCTTTGCATTTTCTTCGGGTCTAAATAATAGCGGAGTATTATTATTACCAACTGTTGCTTTCATGCCTTCAAAAATAGCTTGTCCATAATGCAATGCCATAGCTGCTGGATGCGTAGGAATCATTGCTAATGGTTCTATGCGAGGAGCATGCCATGTACCATCTTTGTAATCACAAATAAACATATGGTCGGTAAATGTTTGTCCTAACGGAATATTTGCAAAGTCAATCGCTGCCAATCCAGAGGTTGTCGTTTTTGTAATTTTAATAGTATGTTGCGTATTGCTGCTCATGGTTATTAGTGTTTATACTTCGGTATTATGATATATTATTATTTAACTTTTGTGACGCTTCATGCCACGTAACTTCGATAGTTAGGTTCAGGTTTTTAACTTATTTCAAATTTTAATATTTTTTACTTCTATTAAATTGTAATGTCGCGCCATTCGTCTTATTTCTCTTTCTTCAATTGTAAGGTCGAGCGGAATCGAAACCTTATTTTCAATCGTTACGTTTATTATTAGCGTGTGTTTTGTTACGACATTCTGCTAATAATTGCAAAAGATCAAAATTCTCATCTGCTAAAGCCAATTTCTTTTTAGCGCTCCATTTCTTAATTTTCTTTTCGAAATAAATTACTTGCTCGACATCATTGAATTCCTGATTAAAAACAAGTTGAACAGGTCTTCTTTTATAAGTGAAACAGCTTTTATTTTTTTCTTTTTTGGTGTTCTTCGAATCTTCGTTATAGATTATTTGTGACTCCCGTATAGGTATATCCATCTGAACAAAGAAGTATATAAACCCAATACATTTTAATCAAAATTTTTTTTCTAGTTAATTCATACTATTTCAATTCTAGGTCGAGCGGAGTCGAGACCTCCAGCCACAACTAACTCTTTTTAAATCTCTCGTTTACTATCAAATGCCTCTAACTCATCTCCTATCTTACGTAAAAATGAACCCCCTAAAAATCCGTCTACCACACGATGATCAAAGGATAAGGATAAATACATCATACTTCGTATGGCTATTTCATCGCCTTTGTCTGTTGTGATAACTTCTGGTCGTTTTTTTATAATCCCTAAGGCCAAAATTGCTACTTCGGGTTGATTAATAATAGGTGTACCCATTAAACTACCAAATGTTCCTACATTAGATATTGTGAAGGTACTGCCTTGTACTTCGTCTGGTTTTAAACTATTTTCACGTGCATTGGTAGCTAGATGGTTTACATTTTTAGCAAGACCTAATAAATTCTTTTCGTCGGCATTGCGCACTACAGGTACGATTAAATTTCCGCTAGGTAAGGCTGTTGCCATACCAATATGAATATCTTTGTGTACAATGATTTTTTTATCATCGACTGATACATTGATCATAGGGTAAGCGAGAATAGCTTTGGACACCGCCTCGACAAATAGAGGTGTAAAAGTTAATTTCTCTCCGTATTTTTCCTGAAAATCATGTTTCACAGCATTGCGCCAGTTTACCATATTGGTCACATCTACCTCGATATAACTGGTAACATGTGGAGAGGTATGTTTTGAATATACCATATGATCGGCAATCATTTTACGCATACGGTCCATCTCTACGATACGATCTTTGCTTTGATCAAAAGAGATGGGAGGCGCCTTATAACTTGAAACAGGAACCTGAGGTGTTGCCACTGCGGGTGTATTGGGCAAAGGGTGTTTTCTGTTTTTTAAGTAATGAATCACATCGCTTTTTCTAATTCTCCCGTCGGTTCCAGTCCCCTGTATTGCTTGCACTTCTTGCAAGGATAGATGTTCCTTTTGTGCAATGCTAAGTACTAAGGGTGATAAAAAAGCATCGGGATTTGAAGTTCCTGTAGTAAATGCAGTATTGATTGACTGAGAACTAGCTCTTGCAGCTGATACTTCTTGCTTTACCTCTTTTTTTTCGGTTTTACCTGTTTTTTCTTTCTTTGAACTGGTAGCACCAGATGCTACCGATGCATCTTCGTCAATAATCGCGATCACGGTACCAACCTCAACAACTTCGTTGGCTTCAAATAGAATTTCAATTAGAATACCCGAACTAGGCGCTGGAACTTCTGTATCGACTTTGTCGGTGGCTACTTCTAAAATTGTCTCATCTGCTACTATCTCATCACCTACATTTTTGAGCCAATTAATAATGGTAGCTTCCGAAATACTTTCGCCCATTTTAGGCATTTTTAATTCTATTCTTGACATCTTTTTTGAAATTCTTCTATTTAAGTAAAAATAACAAACATCTTTAATTTTAGTTCAAATACGCCTTTATATTTAATTATAAGTAGTGTTTTTTTCTTTACTTTTGATAAAATATATTTGTTTTTTCTTTTTGATTATACAAAAAATACATTCACCAAAATATTTATCCTTTGAAACTAGATACAACCGATATAAAGATTCTCGAATTACTCCAAGAAAATAGTAATCGTACTACCAAAAGTTTGGCGGAGGAGTTAAAAATGTCAACAACTCCTGTATTTGAACGTATCAAAAAATTAGAAAAAGAAGGATATATTGATAAGTATGCGGCTTTATTAAATGAAAAGATGGTAGGTTTTAAACAGACCGTTTTTATTGGGATTACTTTACAAGGGCATACGCGGAGTTATCTAGAAAAGTTTGTAAAACAGATTAACGATTTTCCTGAAGTGGTAGAATGCCATCGGGTAACGGGCAATTTTGATTACCTTCTCAAATTAGTTGTAGAAGATGTTGAAGCCTATGAACAATTCATTATTACGAAGCTCACTTTACTGCCGTATCTAGGTAGTGTACAAAGCTATGTGGCATTATCCAAAGGAAAACAAACTACAAAACTCAATCTGAAAAATTTGCTTTCCTAAATTATTTTAAACGAGCATCGATTTGGCTTGTATTATTGTGCTATAAATGCCATCCCATAATTCTATTCTTTTTTGTAAGGCTAATAAGCTAAACTTTGTTACCTCCTCCCATTTTAAAGCATCATCCTGACAAAGCTCTTTGACCATAGCCAAACTAAGAGGCCCATGTTCATCTCCGTCAAGTTCAATATGTCGTTCTAGATAGTACACTAACTTATCCAGTTTTTGCTCTTTATCTTTTGCAAGACCTTTTACCAAGGCGATAAAGAGGTCAGGAATTAAATCTTCTCGACCGAAGGTAAAGACAGCTGCTATAACATGAGGTTTTTTTGTTGCTAACACTTCAAAAGTAAAGTGCACAAATTGCTGTATTGCAGGATGTATTGTTATCGTATCAAATGCTTGAGATAAGGTATAAGACTGGGCAATATGAGCTACAAATTTTTCGATTACAGAGGTATCCGCCCCAACCTCATGCATGGCCTCCAAGTACATTTCATAATGACTCATAGACTGTCCTGCTGCATTTACATCACTTTCTTCTCCCAATACTATTTCATTAATGAATCTTCGTGTTTTGGGGTTTGCCGATGGTACCCACGGTAAGGAAACGCAGGTTAAATGCTGCTGTAAGCCCTTTAATAATGACATAAAGTCCCAAACCGCAAAAACATGTGTTTCAGTAAAATGTTTTAAATCATCAATCGTTGCTATGTGATCGTACAACGGATGATTAAGTAACTTTTCTCTTAAGGGTTGTAATTGTTTTATCGCTTCTTCAATATGTGACATAACTTTAATACACTTTACTTCTTTGTTTTAAACGCTTCTAATGTTTTATAGAATGCTTCTTGTGTTGGTCTGTCTTTTGGGACTTCTCTTAAAGGTTCAACCTCGACTAACGATTCGAAACAATCCTGAGGTAATTGTTGATATAATTGAGTACCCTTAGTTTTCCAAGCAATCATTTCGTCGCTAATTTCTTTGATTACTTTCGCAGGATTCCCAACAATTAAACTTCGGTTGTCAAAAATACTTGTTGCTTTAACAAAAGACATGGCTCCTACGATACACTCATCTCCGATCTGAGCATCATCCATAATCACCGCATTCATTCCGATCAGGCAGTTACGTCCCAAGTTGGCTCCATGAATAACCGCTCCGTGACCCACGTGCGCACTTTCTCTTAAAACTATTGATTTTCCAGGAAACATATGTACCGTACAGTTTTCTTGTACATTGACTCCATCTTCTAGAATAATCTCTCCCCAATCTCCACGAATTGCAGCACCTGGACCTATGTAACAATTCTTACCAATAATTACATTACCAGTTACTGCAGCTAATGGATGTACAAAGCTACTCTCGTGTACTACTGGAATATAGCCTTTAAAGGAATAGATCATAGTTTAAATATTGTAGTGATAAATTTTATTTAAATCCTTTCAATTTTTCTTTTGTGAATGCTGACAGCACCAATTTACCGCTTATTACAGCACGCTCTGCTAATTTGGTATCCCAATCTTCTGTCCCTTCCCAAAAGATTTTTTTCATTTCTTTAATGGCTTCTGGATTATAGGTACAGAGATGTGTTGCGAACTTTAACACTTCTTCGTCTAAGGTTTTGGTATCCTCATAGACCTGAGTAAATAATCCTTTTTGTTTTGCCCATTGTGCATCATAAAAAGTATTGGCATCTATTGCAATCTGTGACATTGCTGATAACCCCATTTTACGTTCTACCGCTGGTCCTACAACAAAGGGACCGATTCCTATATTTAACTCACTTAATTTAATTGCGGCGTATTGTGTTGCCATACAATAATCTGTTGCAGATGCTACGCCTACGCCACCTCCTACTGTTTTACCTTGTACACGACCGATTATAAACTTGGGACATTTGCGCATGGCATTGATCACATTGGCAAAGCCCGAGAAAAATACCTTTCCAGTTTCTGCATCGTTGATTGCTATCAATTCTTTAAAACTAGCTCCTGCACAAAAGGTACGCTCACCTCCACTTTTAAGGATAATTACTTTTATTGCCTCATCCTCTCCTGCACGGGTTATAGTATCTGCTAATTGTGCCAATATATCACCCGGTAACGAATTGTGTGCAGGATGAAAAAACTCAATCGTTCCTATTTTATTATTAACATCTAATTTTACGTAAGGTGCTGTCATGGGTAATGATAAATTTTAATTGAAAAATAGTAAAGTATATGGTATCAAATAAACCAGTTTTACTTTTTGTTATTCTATGTTTTTGATTGCTCATTTATTAATCCAGTAAATTGAACTGGGTAAAATGATGGTTAAAATGTTTCACATTAAGCAAATCCCACTCAAAACGATTCATCATACCAAATACGGCGTTTTTGGTAACTGCCTCTGGATTTTCTTTAAAATATGCGATGTATGCATCATACGCTTCTAATAGTCTTTCTTTGGCCGTTTTTAGATCTACGTGTGTTAAAGGATCAAGTTCATCTTCTTTCATTAAAGGATGTTTGTGCCCCTTTGGCATTGGCTCGTGATTAAACACCATTTCTCTTACGCGGTCTAAATACTGCTCTGGTGTGGCAATTTCAAAATCTTGATAACTCCCTGCAGCCATCTTAAAACTTTTTTCAAAATGTTCTACCATATGCTGTGCGCTCATCAAGCCCCATTGTGGTACTGACGATTCATTGAGCTTATCAAGGTATTTTGTGATGTTGGAGCGATCAATGTGTATAAATGGTGATTTTTTTTGTACCATCGTCAATATTGTGGCTACTGCTGCAAGTTCTTCTTCTTGATCAAAAACTTCGACAAACCACTTTACAATTCCGCTAGGTAAGTCTTCTCCGCGGTGATCACGATCAATCTTTTGTTTACATGTCAATCGTACATATACGGTATCGTTGTGATAGATTGGACGTAAAAATCGGCATTCTTCCAATCCATAATTTGCAGCTACTGGACCTTTATTAGGATATACAAACAATCCTGCTGCTGCGGCTAAAATAAAGTAACCGTGTGCTGTTCGTTGTTCAAAGATACTACCTTCTAGTGATGTGATATCGGTATGTGCATAAAAGTGATCCCAGGTTAAATTACCAAAATTAATAATGTCGGTATCTGTGATGGTTCGCTTATGGGTTTTGAGCGACATCCCAGGTTCGATATCTTCCCAATGGTATGCAAATGGATGTTTATCGGTTTCTTTGTAAGCGCTGTTTGCTTGATAGATACCGGTTACTTCAGTTAGTGTGGTTGGGGTCCCTTGAATGGCACAGCGTTGCATATAGTGTTTGATACCGCGCATACCTCCCATTTCTTCGCCTCCGCCGGCACGACCTGGTCCGCCATGGGTAAGCATGGGTAGGGGTGATCCATGACCAGTACTTTGTTTTGCATTTTCGCGGTTACCTACTAGGATACGTCCATGATGTGAGGCTGCCTCTACAATATATTCTTTGGCTATGCTGTCGTCATAGGTGAATATTGAAGATACGAGTGATCCTTTCCCTTTCTGTGATAGTGCTACTGCTTCTTGGAGTGTATCGTACGGCATTAGAGTTGCTACTGGTCCAAAGGCCTCAATCTCATGTACGTTTGTATTATTAAACGGATCGTCTTCTCTAAGAAGTATTGGGCTTACAAATGCGCCTTTTTGTGCATCTGCTCCTAGTGTTTCAATTTTGTCTAGATCTCCATATACTAATTGCGCCGTTCTAGCTATTTCAGAAACATTATTCTTAAAACTTTCTACCTGTTGCCTACTTGCTAAAGCTCCCATGCGTACTTCTTTAAGTCGTGGATCTCCTATGGTGATTTTGTTTAATTGATTAGCTAAGGCTATCTGTACGTCTTCGATACGGTCTGATGGTACAATAACACGTCGTATGGCTGTACATTTTTGACCGCTTTTTACGGTCATTTCTTTACGTACTTCTTTGATAAATAAATCAAACTCTGGCGTACCTACGACTGCATCTTTACCTAATATAGATGCATTCAAAGAATCGGCTTCCATTGTAAAGGGTACTGACTCTTCTATCAATCTTGGATGTGCTTTTAAGATACGCCCTGTATGTGCAGATCCGGTAAATGTGACAACGTCTTGTGATTCAACTGTATCCAAAATAGACTTAGTCATACCGCTTAACAATTGCAGCGCACCTTCTGGTAAAATACCTGAATCTATGATTACGCGTGCGACTGCCTCTGTTAAATAGGCTGTTTGTGGCGCTGGTAAAACCACTGCGGGTACGCCTGCCATCCAGTTCACGGCGCATTTTTCTAACATTCCCCATATTGGAAAGTTAAAGGCGTTAATATGCACAGCTACGCCTCGCTTTGGTACGAGTATATGATGTGCCATAAAACGTCCACCACGAGAGAGATCGATTGGATCCCCTTCGACATGATAGGATTGGTTAGGAAAGAGTTTGCGTAATGATGCATTGGCAAATAAATTACCAAATCCTCCTTCGATATCTATCCAACTGTCTACGCGTGTGGCTCCTGATCTGTAACTTAATTCGTAAAATTGCTCTTTACGTTTGGTAAGGTATAGGGCTAATTTTTTGAGCATATTACCCCGCTCTTGAAAAGTCATTTTACGTAGTACCTCGCCTCCTTTGGTTCTACCGTAGTGAAGCACTGCTGGGATATCTAGTCCATCTGTTGTTGAGAGTGCTATAATATCGCCTGTAACCGCATCATACATTGGGGTACCGTCGCCAGAACCTGCTACCCACTTACCGTTAATATAATTTTCAAGTTTGTTCATTACGCTATTTTTATACTTTCGAAACCGAAACGGTTTTTTTATTTGTTTGTTGTATTGTTATAGTTTGCTTTGTTATTTTGTTGGTATGCTAATTCGACAATCTTTGCGTACTGGTTTTTTTAAACTGTAGTATGTGTTACTTGGCGCGTATTTTCCTTTTTTATAGCCGTGTTATCCATTGTTACAGAGGATTTATCGATTCTATCACACAAGGTATATATAAAAGTATAAGTACTGTGTATTATTGTATATATAGTATCTACAATTGCATATGCAGAACTCATTTCTCTATAAATATCACAATTTATACTCTTTAGAAACATACTATTTTATCTACTTCAAATTTGTATTCTCAATCACGGCAGCATATCCTTGCCCTACTCCTACACACATTGTAATTAGTGCGTATCGTTTGTTTTGCTCCTTTAATTCTAGGGCTGCCGAGTATGCTAATCTTGCTCCTGTAACTCCTAGTGGATGACCAATAGCTATAGAACCTCCATTTGGATTTATTCGTGCATCATCATCTGCCAATCCCCATTCTCGAATACATGCTAAGGCTTGTGAAGCAAAGGCTTCATTAAGTTCGATGATATCAATATCTGCCATCGTTATTCCGGCTTTTGCCAATGCTTTATTGGATGCCTGTACAGGTCCGATTCCCATTATGCGGGGTTCTACCCCTACTACTGCAGAACTTACTATACGCGCTAAGGGTTTTAGGTTGTATTTTTGTATTGCATCTTGAGACGCAATCAAGGTAACAGCAGCACCATCATTAAGACCAGAAGAGTTTCCTGCAGTTACACTACCATCCGATTTGAATGCGGGTCGCAATTTTGCCAAAATTTCTTTGGTTGTGGTGGGTTTTATAAATTCGTCTTGTGAAAAGAGGATCGGATCTTTTTTGCGCTGCGGAATCTCAACAGTCATAATTTCTTTAGCAAATCGTCCAGCTTCTTGTGCTTTTGTAGCTTTCATTTGACTACGGTAGGCAAATGCATCTTGATCTTGACGACTAATATTATATTTCTCTACCAAATTCTCAGCTGTATTACCCATACCATCTGTGCCGTAGAGATCATGCATTTTTTTATTGACAAAACGCCATCCAAAACTGGAATCATACATTTTTGCATCGGTACCAAAAGCTGTTGAGGGTTTTGCAATAACGTATGGACCTCTTGTCATATTCTCGACACCTCCTGCAATAAATAGGTCTCCATCGCCTGCCTTGATAGCTCTATTAGCGTGTATGATTGCTGATAACCCTGAACTACATAGTCGATTTACGGTTTCTCCTGGCACTGTAAATGGTAACCCGGCTAATAATGCAGCCATACGTGCTACATTCCGATTGTCCTCTCCTGCTTGATTTGCACAACCCATAATTACATCGTCAAATGCTTCTTTGGGGATTGCTGGGTTGTTTTCGACTAATTTTTGAATTACCATAGCTCCCAGATCGTCTGTTCGTACGGCTGATAGAGTTCCTTTGTAACTTCCTATTGGTGTTCGTATTCCGTCAATTATATATGCTTCCATAATGTTGTTTTCGAATAAAAATTTTGAATACAGCTTACCGAGGTTTGTTCGGAAATGGTCTGTAACCAAATTTATGATTTATTTTTATTTTTTGAAGTTCGTATAGCTGTTATAAAAATTAGAATTAGTTTAGTTAATTATTACATTAAATGTTCCTGAAGCCGTATCAAATCGCACATGTGGCTGTTGGCTTTTTTTACTTTCTTAAGCTCTAACTAAACAATCACACTTTCTACATTGCTTTTTTTGGCATTGGATCTACTGTGTTGATTTGTTCTATCTTTTATCCTTCCCAATCTTTTCCTGTTCTATAAACTACTCCTTTAAATAATGCTACAATCTGATCGCCTCGCTTTACCTCGACAATATTAAAACCTACTTTTGTTTTAACAATATCGGTCACTGCTTCGGCTGTGATATAATCTCCTTCTTCGAGTGCTTCGATATGATTAATACTAGTCTCGATAGAAACTGCATATTTACCATGTGTATTTGCTGCAAAGCCAAAGGCAGTATCTGCCAGGCTATAAGAAATGCCTCCGTGTGCTTTGTTCATGCTATTGAGCATTTCTTTACGTATCGTCATACCTACTTTGCAGTGTCCTTTTTTCACCTCTAATACTTGTATACCTAGCCATTGACTATATGCATCTTGATTAAGCATATGATGAGGAATTTGCAAACTATCTATTTTATGCTCTGCCATGAATTATTTTAGGATTCTAATTTGGTTTGAATGTGATTTTTAAAGGATGTTATCATCTTAATCAGTTCTACTACATCTTCTCTATTCTTTGCATCTTCTTCTTGAGAGATATAATTTCTCAATTTTGCTTTGGTACTGCACACTATGCACTCATAGGCTGCGTTTGAAGCATCCTCGAGGGCTAAGAGAAATGTTGCTTTACTATTTTCTGATCCTACCGCTATGTTAATAGCGAGAGCATCAACAGCATTGCCAAAAAACAATCCTAAGCGTGCTCGTTCTTCGTTAGGAAATTTGCTTATTTGTTTGTGTACGGATTCCCCAAACTCTAACGATTTATTATAAATAATTAGGTCTTCAAATTTAAAAGGATTTTTATTTTGTTCTGTTTTCATATCAATTTGGGACGCTAGTTAACAAAAAAATTATTGTTGTTTTTTTTCATTTTTCTTAATAAGGGACTGCATCGATATCGGTCTTCGTGATATTCGTCGTAAAGAGCATCGAGCTGAGCTACGCACCAATCAATACCTTTTTGATCTGCCCATTGCAGTAATCCTTTGGGATAGTTGACTCCTTTGGTCATAGCGTTATCGATATCTTGTGCCGAAGCTATATTCCAAAAAAGCGCATCAGCTGCTTCGTTAATGAGCATAACTAATACACGATCAAAAATATATGTAGATATTTCCTCTTGTGAGTCGGTTGTATTGGTATTTGCACCGCTTTTACTGGTAATGTTTTGAGCAATGATCTTACCGTTGGTATCATATTGATAATACCCTTTACCTGTTTTGCGACCAAGATAGCCTGCTTCTGACAAGCGTTTTTGGGTAAATGATGGTTTGTATCGCGGATCGAAGTAGAAAGCTCCAAAAACGGTTTCGGTTACGGTATAATTTACGTCGTTACCGATAAAATCCATAAGTTCAAAAGGTCCCATCCTAAATCCGCCCAATGTTTTTAAGCTTTGATCGATAGTGGCGATGTCGGCAATTCCTTCTTCATACATACGTAATGCCTCACCATAGAATGGACGTGCTACACGATTTACTATAAATCCCGGAGTATCTTTGGCTACCGCTACTACTTTTTTCCAATCCTTTATGGTTTGCGTAATAGTGGTTAACACTGGATCGGCTGTTTGAATTGCCGGAATAACTTCTACCAATTGCATTAAGGGTGCTGGATTAAAAAAATGTATACCAATACAACGCTCGGGTTTTTGCAATGAAGCAGCTATAGATGCTATGGACAAGGAGGATGTATTTGATGCGATGATCGCGGTATCTGTTACATAGGTCTCGAGTTCTGAAAATACTTTTTGTTTGATCTCAAGATTTTCTATAATGGCTTCTATGGTCAATTCTCTATCCCTAAGATCCTTGAGAGATGTTACATAGGAGATGTTATTTTGTATTCGTAATTTTTCGGTCTCATCAATTCTATTTTTTTCAACCAATCGCGTGAGTACTTTTTCTAACGTTACTTTGCTTTTTTCTAAAGCAGTTACGTTAGTATCGTATAATTTTACGGTACATCCAGCAGTGGCTGCTACTTGTGCAATACCACTACCCATCGTTCCTGATCCTATTACTCCTACTTTTTTAATCATACTTTTAATTTTATAATATACCATCTCGTTTGCACGTATGGTTGACGGTACTGTAAACACGTAGCGAGCTGTCAAAGCAAGTTATTATTTTCAAAGGTTTTCTTTGTATCCAAGTAATGTATACTTGGGCGCTGTACACTCGCCAGACAGGTGTTTATTTATATTTATTTTCCTTTAAAAATTGGCTTACGTTTTTCTACAAATGCGGTTACGCCCTCTGCATAATCGTCAGTCTCTGCCGCTTCTATTTGTAATTCTGACTCTAACGCTAATTGTTCTGTTACAGTATTAGTCATAGATGAATTGAGTAATCTTTTGGTTAACCCAAGGGCTTTAGTTGGCATTTTGGACAACTTCATTGCTAACTTCATATACTCTTCTTCAAAGGTTTCTGTAGTATAAACTTCATAGAGCATGCCTAAACTTTCAGCTTGTTTTGCATCTACTTTATCGCCCAATAGCATTAAGGCTGATGCTTTTTGAAAACCAATAAGTCTAGGTAAAAAGAATGTTCCTGCACTATCTGGCACAAGTCCTATTTTACTAAAAGCTTGAATAAAGCTAGCCTGCTCGGTAGCTACCACAATGTCACATGCCAACGCTATATTAGCACCAGCACCTGCTGCTACCCCATTAACTGCAGCTATGATAGGTTTTTCTATGGCACGTATGCGTGTGATGATTGGATTATAGTGTTCTTCAAGAATTTTTCTGAAACCTGGATTAAGCTCGGGAGAGGTAACCTCTTTAAGGTCCTGACCTGCACAAAAAGCTTTACCGTTACCCGTGAGTACTATGGCACGCACCTTGGCATCTACCGTACATTTATCTAAAGCATCCTGTAGTAAAAATGCCATCTCACGATTAAAGCTGTTAAAAGCTTCGGGACGATTAAATATTATTTTTGCTATTCCGTTGTGAAATTCTACAAGTATTGAGCTCATTAAGTTGTGTGTGTTTAATAAATAATTGCTGTTATTTTATTTTAAGCATTTGAAATAATCAAATGGTTCTTGACAATCGTCGCATTTGAATAATGCTTTGCATGCTGTCGAGCCAAATTGACTTACCATTTTAGTATTAGTAGATCCACAATTGGTGCATTTTACTAAGCGCTTATCCCCTAAAAGTACTTGTTTATCTGCTACCTCGTCTAATGGAGCAGCAATTCCGTACGCTTCTAACGCTTTTCTACCTCTCTCGGTAATCCAATCGGTAGTCCACGCTGGTGAGAGTACGAGTGAAACTTTGGCTTCGATATTTTTTTTGGCAAAGGCAGCAATAATATCATCTCCTATAACATCCATTGCTGGACAACCACTGTAGGTGGGTGTGATCTCTACCGCTACTATATCTCCAACGTATTTTGCAGTGCGTACAACTCCCATATCCATAATTGATAAGACAGGAATTTCTGGATCAGAAACTTTTTCTAATATCGAAATTAAATCTGCTGCGATATGTTGTTGTATTGATGTCATTGATTGTAACGCTAGTTCTTAATTCAACAGGGTAGTCGGCTTGCTTAATGGACTTATCACCATTTCATACCTGGATAGGTGCGCTGCATGTATTGTAAATCTGCAAGTAAATATCCCATATGCTCGGTATGGATTCCTTGTTTACCCCCTTTTTGAAACCATTTCATTTCAGGAATTTGTAAGGTTGAGCGTTCTAAAATATCACGCACACGTGTGTAGTAGTCGTTTTTAAGTACACTTACATCTACACCAATCCCCATCTCTACAGCCTTAATATCTGCTTCGGTCATATGAAATAACTCATCTGTATAAGTCCATAAAGTATCCATAGCTTCTTGAATTTTATTATGACTCTCAGGTGTCCCGTCTCCAAGTCTTTTGATCCAATCTGAAGAAAATCGTTGATGGTAACGAACTTCTTTGATACTTTTTTTGGCGATAGCGGCTAGTGTAAGATCTGTGCTATTTTGTAAGGCTTCTAAGACTAAGACGTGAAAAACATCATATAAAAATTGCCGCGCAATCACATATCCAAAATGAGTATTGGGTTGTTCTACAAGTAGTACGTTTTTATATTCTCGCTCGGTACGCAGATATGCTATATCATCTTCGGTCGTTTCATCTCCTTTAAGCTGTGCGGCATATTGATAGTAACTTCGTGTTTGCCCGAGTAAGTCCAACGCTATATTTGTTCCCGCTATATCCGTTTCTAAGCTTGGCCCATGTCCACATAGTTCTGATAATCGTTGCCCAAGAATTAAAGCATTGTCTGCAATTCCATAAATATACTGAATTAAAACCTCGGAAGTATCTGTTGTATTCATTTTCATTTTAGCACGTGATTCTATTATATTAATTCTTGATAATTGCATAGTATAAAATTAAAGAAAAGTACATCTACTAATCTTTAATTCTAAGTATTTACATATGCTTTACCTCATCGGGTAGCTCGTAAAATGTAGGATGCCTATACACTTTGTCATGAGCAGGCTCAAATAATTCTCCATTATGTTCTGGGTTTGAAGCGGTAATATTATTTGATTCAACTACCCATATACTTACACCTTCGCTTCGACGTGTATACACATCTCGCGCATTTTCTAAAGCCATTTCTGCATCAGCAGCATGTAAACTTCCAAAATGACGGTGTTCTAATCCATTTTTACTTCTTACGAATATTTCCCAAAGTGGCCAATTTTTCATGAGTATGCTATTAAATTGCTTGTTTAAGTTTGTTTTTTTCTTGTTTCTCGGCATATGCTACTGCTGCATCGCGTACCCATGCGCCTTCTTCCCATGCATTAACACGTGCAGAAAGTCTTTCTTTATTACATGGCCCATGACCTTTGACAACTTGCCAAAACTCATCCCAATTGATTTCGCCAAAATCATAGCTTTGACGTTCTTCATTCCATTTTAAGTCTGGATCTGGTATGGTCAACCCTATTAATTCTGCTTGTGGCACAGTTTGATCGATAAATTGTTGACGCAATTCGTCATTCGTTTTACGTTTCAATTTCCATTTCATCGATTGCTCTGTATGTACCGATTCGGCATCTGTTGGACCTAACATCATAAGTGAAGGCCACCACCATCGGTTTAGTGCATCTTGCGCTAGTTCTTTTTGCTCGGGTGCACCTTGTGCAAGTTTCATCATAATTTCAAAACCTTGACGTTGGTGAAAACTCTCTTCTTTACAAACGCGAATCATCGCACGTGCATACGGTCCATAAGAAGTACTACATAACGGTACTTGATTGATAATTGCAGCACCATCTACCAACCATCCAATAGCTCCCATATCGGCCCATGTGATCGTTGGGTAGTTAAAAATACTAGAATATTTTGCTTTTCCAGAATGTAATTGCTCGTACAACTCTTCTCTTGAAATACCCAGTGTTTCACAAGCACTGTATAAATACAATCCATGACCAGCTTCGTCTTGAACTTTTGCCAATAAAGCTACTTTGCGTCGTAACGAGGGTGCGCGTGTTATCCAATTACCTTCTGGCAACATCCCAATAATTTCAGAATGTGCATGTTGAGATATTTGTCTTATATGCGTTTTACGATACTTCTCTGGCATCCAATCTTTGGGCTCAATTTTTTCATCACGAGCAATACGTTGCTCAAAAATCTCTTCTAAATTTTTAATCTCTTTATCACTCATAACATCTTCGTATTAAATTATTTAGCATTGCTCTACTTTCATAAATTTGAGAACAATAAGTTTTTTATACATCAAAATCAACCACTACCTTTTCTGTGGTTGGAACAGCTTGACAAGAGAGTACCAATCCTTTGGCTACCTCGTCTTCTTCAAGAGCATAATTAATTTTCATCTCTACGGCTCCATCTACCACTTTACACTTACAGGTACTACAAACACCACCTTTACATGCAAATGGTAAATCTGCTCCTGCAGCAAGCGCTCCATCGAGAATATTATCGTACTCATCACCCATATCAAAGTGAAATTCTTTACCTCCATCAATAATGGTTACATGAGTCCCTTCATATTTATGTTCGATAGCTTTGGCTGCATTTTTTTTATCCTGATCGGTTGCTCCTGAGAAAAATAATTCATAATGAATTTTATTCTTGTCCAATCCAGCTTCTTGCAAGGTATCACGTATTAAAAATATCATTTCCTCGGGACCGCAAATAAAGCACTCATCCACTTCAGAGACATTCATCAACTTGGACGTAATTTCTTTTAATTTATCTGAAGTAAATCTTCCATTCAATAGAGGAATATCCCGTTGCTCTTTTGTTAAAAAATAAAAAATTTCAAGTCTTCCGAAGTATTTGTTTCTCAATGCTTCAATCGCCTCTTTAAAGATAATCGATTTTGCCGTACGATTCAAATAAAAGAGCTTAAACGTACTGTTGGGCTCCATTGCCAAATGTGTCTTTATAATGGATAAAATAGGAGTAATCCCACTACCCGCAGCAAATACGATGTAGCTTTTTGCTTTGGTCGCATCAACCTCTGTATAAAAATTACCATTGGGTGGCAACACTTCAATTTCATCACCAACGTTAAGCTCATTACACGCAAATGAAGAAAAAACACCTCCATTAATTTTCTTAATAGCAACTTGCCACATGTCCTCTACTGGACTAGAACATAAAGAATACGAGCGACGCACCTCTTCATTATTAATAATTGCCTTTAACGTCAAGTATTGACCTTGTTTGTAAGAAAATTTTTCTTTTAAAGCAGCTGGTATATCAAAAGTTATTGAGGTACAATCCTTTGTTTCTTTTTGAGCATCAGCTACTTTGACTTTATAAAATGTTTGCATAAATTTTAATCAAGTACGTTTAATTTATAACAAAACTAACGTTTGTTAGTTTTAAAAACAAATTTTGATTGTTAATTTACCAGTATCTCGATTTTTAAACTAACCCTTTTAATAGCACCGTAATCATATCGTGTTTGAGTAGCTCTGGATTGATTTTTTTTTGTTTAGGATACCATAAGTACAGGGTTCTAAGCGTTGATAATGTCGAAAATACTATGATCTCTACATCAAATGTTTTGATATCGCCATTTCTAATCCCCTTTTTAACGATTTCTCTAAAAATATCTTCGTATTCTCTACGCATCTTCTCGTAGTACAGGAGATTGTTCTCTTCGAGATGCATCCAATCATTATTAAGAGACGCTAACCCCTCTGCATTGCGCAGGGTTACGTCAATATGCAACTCTATTATTTTCTCTAATTTTTGTATAGCATTGTTTGTTGAGGCGTTGATAGCATTAATTCCCATAGAAAACTCTTCTGCTAGGCTAATGATGATATCAGAGAGGATTTCTTGTTTTGATTGAATATGGTTATATAAACTCGCTGCCTTAATCCCCATAGCACTTGCCAAGTCCCGCATTGTTACGGCACTATACCCTTTTTCTTTAAACAATATTGCTGCTGCTTTAATAATTTCTTCTTTTCTACTTTCTGGTTTCATGCGTTACGTACTTGTCTACTCTTCAAAAATAACTTTTAAAATCAGATTTGCATAATACCGATGTAACTTGGTACAAATTACTAGGCCAAAAGTGTATAAAATGTAAAAATAAAGCTCTAAATTTTGCCTTTGTTTACAGGATCGAATAATTTACCAATATGTCTACTAACACTATTCCATCAAACCCATTGATAGATAAGCTTCCGCCACATTTAGTTCAATTTGTGAAGCCACAAAATTATGATAACTACACCCCGATCAATCAAGCTGTTTGGCGCTATGTTATGCGTAAAAATATCCAAACGCTTCAAAAAGTAGCACACCACTCTTATTTGGAAGGATTAAAACAAACCGGGATTTCTGTAGACACCATACCAAGTATGTATGGAATGAATCGTATTTTGAAAGAAATTGGATGGGCTGCTGTTGCGGTAGATGGCTTTATCCCACCTAATGCTTTTATGGAGTTTCAAGCCTATAACATTTTGGTTATTGCATCAGATATTCGACAATTGGAAAATATTGAGTATACACCTGCTCCAGATATCATTCATGAAGCGGCGGGACATGCTCCAATTATAGCTAATCCTGATTATGCAGAATATTTGAGACGTTTTGGTAAAATTGGCTCTAAAGCCATATCATCAAAAAAAGATTATGAAATGTACGAGGCGGTGCGTTTACTGTCTATCCTAAAAGAATCAAAAGAGCAGCATCAAGCCTTGATTGACGATACTGAAGCCAAGATTATTGCCTTACAAAACGAGAAAAGTGAACCTTCAGAAATGGCTTTGTTACGTAATTTACATTGGTGGACTGTTGAGTATGGACTAATTGGAACTGTTGAAAATCCTAAAATTTATGGAGCTGGTTTACTTTCATCAATTGGTGAGAGTGAATGGTGTATGACCGATAAGGTGCAAAAGCTACCATATTCGCCAGAAGCTGCTTTTCAAGATTTTGATATCACAAAACCCCAACCTCAGCTCTTTGTTACACCCGATTTTGCATATTTGAGTCAAGTACTCGAAGAATTTGCAAATACTATGGCACTGCGTAAAGGAGGCCATCGAGGATTAGCAAAACTAATAGAATCTGAAAATTTAGGGACTATTGAGCTAAGTACAGGCCTGCAAGTATCAGGTGTTTTTACACGTATGCTCAAGAATGAAGATAACGAGGTAATTTATTTTGAGACAACAGGACCAACAGCCTTGGCCTATCGTGAAAAAGAAGTTACCGGTCATGGTATTGACCAACATCCTAATGGTTTTAGATCTCCTCTTGGGAAGCTAAAAGGCATAAACCTTGCCATAGAAAATATGTCACCTAGAGATTTAAAGGCATATCATTTTTATGATGGAGAATATATTGAATTTGAATTTGAGAGTGGCATTACCATCGCTGGATTAAACATAACAGGAATACGTAATATTAAGGGAGAACTTATCTTAATCCAATTTAGTGAGTGTACTATTAAATATAAGGATGAGGTACTTTTTAAACCTGAGTATGGAACGTTTGACTTGGCTGTTGGCAAAGAAATTATATCCGCATTTTCTGGACCCGCAGATGATTATTCTTTTAACCTCGTTACGCACGAACCCGAGAAATCATCTGCTATACCTAGCTATAGTGCTAGTGAGTTAGCTTTACATGACCTATACCTCTCGGTAAGTACTATTAGAAATGGAAAAAACTCTAAATTTTCACTTGAAGCTGTATTTGATTTATTAGAACAACAGTATCCTAACGAATGGCTTTTGGCATTAGAAATTTATGAATTAGTGGTTGACCGCGATCCTTCTTTTGCTTTGCTGATAAAAGAAAGATTACACAAAATTGCGCAAGCAAGACCTCAAATTCGACATTTGATTAATGGTGGTTTGGCGATCGCTCAAGTTAAAGAAGAAGTTTTAAAAGGATAAGAAACTAAACTCTTGTTTTAACAATCTTTTCTTTTCTTCCAAATTTTGAAGAAATATTTGATGTTGCTTGCTATTAGGTTGAAAAGGACGATGGGCGATCCCTCGTTGAATCTCTTCAATTTTACCCATAGTTATAAGTGTTTTTTCATCAATCCAGACTTCCATAAATCGTTCCCATACGTATTGGATTGCAGTTTCTGTAGGATGTAACATGTCTGGCTTATAAAAACGATAATCTCTTAGTTCGTCCATTACGATTTCATAAGCAGGAAAATAGTTTACTCTCTCTTCTTGACTTACTACATTATGTATCGCGGTTAACAGATGCGCCTTACTTCTGTTATTTTCGACAAATCCGTCTTTGCTGTGGCGCACAGGCGAAACCGTAAATATTATGTTACATTGTGGGTTTACACTTCGAATAAAGTGCAGACAATTTTGAATGCATTGTTCTACCTCTTCTACCGATAATAACTCTTTATCAAACTCTTTTTGTGGAATTTTATGACAATTAGCTACGATCATATCCATTGCTTTGAGACGGTACACCCAAGCAGTACCAAGGGTTATAAAAATATGAGTAGATTTTTGAAGATGCGCCTTTGACTCAATCAATTTAGAATTAAGTATTTCCAAAAGCTCATCTTGACTAGTTGAAGTAACTTTTGAGTGTGCATCAAAACAATGCCAACGATCGTTAAAGTTAAAGAGGTCAGTTGCTACATAACGCTCGTCCTGAGTAGTCATCCATAAAAAAGTTTCTATAGCTTTTGGATGAAATAAAATACCAAAAGGGTTTACAAGTGCTTGAAATTTATAATAGGCAAATCTTTCTCCAATATTATCGGCAAAACAAGAGCCTAAAGCCATTATATTCTTATTGTAATCGATTTTAGGATCTTGAGGATATAAAGAAATTTTTGTTTGTAAATTCATAGATACGACTATTTGTAGGTTTTAAAACAATAGTGAAATTTTGCTTTTACAAAAATTCTAATTAAAAACAACTTGTTTGGCGTGCTCTAAAGCCTCGTTGATACCCTGCGGGTTTTTACCTCCTGCTGTAGCAAAGAATGGTTGTCCTCCTCCTCCTCCTTGAATAAACCTACCAAGTTCTCTAACAATCTTACCTGCATTTAACGCTTTTACCTCGACTAAAGGTTTGGATATATAACATGACAACAGAGCTTTGCCATCATATACCGTCCCCAAGACTATAACTACATCTTCAATCTCTCCACCTAACTCAAAAGAAAGATCTTTAATCCCTGCTGCATCAAGATCTACTGCTTTTGCTAAAAATTTGACTCCATTGATTTCTTCAAATTCGAGTTTGAGTTCACTTTTGAGATTTCTTGCTTTATCTTTAAGCAGTGATTCCATCTGTTTTTTAAGTTGCGTATTTTCTTCTTGCAAGGTATGGATTGCTTTTACTGGATCCTTGGCATTCTTAAGCACTTTTTTAATTTCAGAAAAGGCGTCTGATTGTGAGGTGAAATATTCTTTTGCAGCATCTTGTGTAATCGCTTCAATACGCCTAATCCCAGCAGCTACTGCACCCTCTGATACTATTTTAAAATGCCATATAGCACTTGTGTTTTGTACATGAGTACCACCACAAAGCTCCATAGAGTCTCCAAAACGAATAGCTCTTACCTCATCTCCATACTTTTCTCCAAATAATGCAATTGCTCCTTCTTTAATAGCTTGGTCGTATGAAATACCTCGTTGTTCCTCTAAGGACAAACCCTCTCTTATTCTAGCGTTTACAAAATCTTCAACCTCTTTTAACTCTTCTGCAGTAACTTTGGCAAAATGAGAAAAATCAAAACGTAGATTTCCGCTATGCACCATAGAACCTTTTTGTTCGACATGGGTGCCCAGTACCGATCGTAGGGCTTGATGCAATAAATGGGTTGCAGTGTGATTTGCAGCTGTTCGACCCCGTTGCTTTGAGTCGACAACTGCGTTAAAGGTAGCATCTATAGCATCGGGTAGACTTTTGGTTATATGTATAATAAGATTATTTTCTTTTTTGGTATCAATTATGTAAACAACATCTCCGTTAGCAGCCTCTAGGTACCCTTTATCTCCTACCTGCCCTCCACCTTCGGGATAGAAAGGAGTTTTATCCAATACGATTTGATACAGCGCACCATCTTTTTGACTTTGTACTTTTCTATATCGTGTGATTTGTACGGCCGATGTTAGCGTATCATACCCAACAAAAGTCTCTGGTTGATTCGTTTGTAAAATATTCCAATCCCCTGCAGATACTTTGGATGCTGCTCTGGATCTATCCTTTTGTTTTTGTAACTCTGCTGCAAAACCTGCTTCGTCTAAAGCATAGCCTTGTTCACCAAGAATTAAAGCTGTCAAATCTATTGGAAATCCGTAGGTGTCATATAATTCAAATGCTTCTTTGCCAGATACCATCTTATCTTTAGTATTAGCAATGACAGTATCCAAGAGAGACAATCCTTGATCCAAGGTACGTAAGAAAGATTGTTCTTCTTCACGGATTACATTGGTTATTAGGTTTTTTTGAGATTTAAGTTCGGGAAATGCATCGCTCATTTGAGCACTTAACGTTTCTATCAACTTATATATAAAAGGTTCTTTAGTATTTAAAAACGTAAAACCATACCGTATTGCACGACGTAAAATTCTACGAATCACATAGCCTGCTCCAGTATTACTAGGTAACTGACCATCTGCTATAGAAAAAGAAACTGCTCTTAAATGATCTGCAATTACACGAATCGCTACACTCACCTTACCATCATTTTTACGTGGATCACTATCCTTATTATATTTGGCATTAGTTATTGTCTCAATTTCTCTGATAAGCGGCGTAAACACATCGGTATCATAGTTGGATTGTTGTCCCTGCAGCACCATACATAAGCGTTCAAATCCCATACCAGTATCAACATGTTGCGCGGGGAGTTTGTCTAGAGATCCATCTGCTTTACGGTTAAACTGCATAAAAACCAGATTCCAGATTTCGACTACCTGAGGATGATCAGCATTTACCAAATCACGTCCAGGAATTTTAGCCTTTTCTTGGGGTGATCGTATATCCACATGTATTTCAGAACAAGGTCCGCATGGTCCCTGATCTCCCATTTCCCAGAAGTTATCTTTTTTATTACCCATGATAATTCGCTCTTCGGGCACAATAGCTTTCCATAAATCGTACGCTTCTTGATCCATGCCTAAACCATCTTCTTTTGCACCTTCGAAAACGGAAACATATAAAATATCCTTATCAATTTTAAATACGTCGGTCAAAAGTTCCCAAGCCCAGTGGATCGCTTCTTTTTTAAAATAATCTCCAAAACTCCAGTTACCCAACATTTCGAACATCGTATGGTGATACGTATCCATACCAACCTCTTCAAGATCATTATGTTTCCCACTCACTCGCAGACATTTCTGCGTGTCTGTTAAGCGATTATTTTTTGGGATACCATTACCTAAAAAATACTCTTTAAATTGATTCATCCCCGCATTAGTAAACATCAAAGTTGGATCATCCTTTATAACCATTGGAGCCGAGGGGACAATTGTATGCTGTTTTGAAGTAAAAAATTCTAAAAATGTATTTCTAATTTCTTGAGATTTCATGCGCTTTTGTACTATATTTTTGGCTATACACCTATGTTTGTCTACCTGCTAATTCACACCATTTTAACGTGGTATTACAGTAGCATTATTGCTAGATTGTGTTAGACTTTACAACAATTTCTTATATTTGTTCCGTTCAACTGGGTTCAATAAAGCCATTTTTGGCTGGTACCCTGCAAAAATAGCATATTTTAAATTATGTCAAAGGTTAAATATTACTATGATAGCGATACGCTTTCGTATCGTAAAATTGAGCAAAAAAAAGGCCGCAAACTTGGCTTAGCACTGATTGGTGTGTTGGGTACTTTTTTAGCAGGCTTTATCTTATTAGTGATTTATCTCAACATTCCTCAACTAGAAACACCCAAAGAAAAAGCATATAGAAGAGAATTAGAAAATATGGAGCTGCAGTTTGATATTCTAAACAATCGTTTGAAACGCGACGAGAATATTTTGAGAGAGATTGCAGAAAGAGATGATAATATTTATCGGTTATATTTTGGAGCACAACCCATACCACAAGAACTGCGTAATGCAGGATTTGGTGGTATAAATCGATATAGAAATCTAGAAGGTTTTGATAATTCTGAAATGATTATCGAAAGCAACAAGCGCTTAGATAAATTGACCAAACAAATTGTGGTGCAATCTAAGTCACTTGATGAAATAGCTAACCTTGCCGAACAGAAGGAGGAATTGTTAGCAACCATACCTGCCATTCAACCTATCCAAAATTCTGACCTTAAACGTATGGCTTCTGGGTATGGATGGCGTAATGATCCTTTTACCAAGGCTAGAAAATTTCATCATGGAATGGATTTTTCTGCCCCTACAGGAACACCAATTTATGCTTCGGGTAATGGTATCGTAAAAAGAGCCGATGCCAACTCTACAGGCTATGGAAAACATATACGTATTGATCATGGTTTTAATTACGTAAGTTTATACGCTCATTTGAGCAAATACAACGTTAAAAGAGGACAAAAAGTAAAACGTGGAGATATTATAGGATATGTAGGTAGTACAGGTAGATCTGTAGCTCCTCATTTACATTATGAGATTTTTAAGGACGGAGAACGTATTAATCCTAGAAATTTTTATTACGGAAGTTTAACCTCTGAAGAATTTAATGAAATGCTCAAGGCTTCCTCTCTTATCAATGAAACTTTAGATTAGACTATGCGCAAAGCCCTGCTCCTTGCATTTTTTATTAGCTTTACCATCACGAGTAACGCCCAAAAATTCCCTCAAAAAGTTTTAGACTCAATGTCGAATCTTGTCGAGCAGGCTATTATTGCACAGCAAGAATTAACTACTCCTGACTTTATAACATTAATGGCTGTTGGTGATATCATGATGGGTACAAATTTCCCGAATGCAAGCTACTTACCACCAAAAAACGAGGGACCTTTTGATAACGTACAAACTATATTGCAACAAGCGGATATTCTGTTCGGAAACCTCGAGGGTACATTAACCGACGAAGGAGAAAACGCAAAGCATTGTTCTGACCCATCAAAATGCTATTCTTTTAGATCACCAGAAAAATATGGAGAATTTCTAGAAGCAGCTGGCTTTGATGTTATGAGTATTGCAAATAATCATATTGGTGATTTTGGAGCTATTGGCATCGAAAATACTGCAAAAACACTAAAGAAACACATGATTGCCTATGCAGGAATCTTTGCACAACCTTCTGTAATTTTCGAAAAAAATGGAATTACTTATGGATTTTGTGCATTTGCACCTAATAAAGATTGTTTAAAAATACAAAACATATCCAAGGCAAAAGCAATTGTAGAAGAGCTTGCTCGCAAAGTGGATATTGTGATCGTTTCCTTTCACGGCGGTGCCGAAGGTGCAGATCACACACACGTAACCAGAAAAACCGAACGGTTTTATGGAGAAGACAGAGGTAACGTATATACATTTGCTCATACAATGATTGATAGTGGTGCCGATGTAATTTTAGGTCATGGTCCTCATGTAGCGCGTGCTTTTGAAGTTTACAACAATAAATTTATTGCATATAGCCTAGGTAACTTTTGCACATATTCAAGATTTAATCTTAGGGGAATTAAAGGATATGCACCAATCGCAGCAATACAAATTGACACAGAAGGCAATTTTATTAAAGGTAAACTGCACTCTGCCAAGCAAATTGATGAAATCTATCCTTTTATTGATAAAAAGCAAGATGCATTAAAAGAAATTCGTAAATTAACCCAAGAAGATTTTCCTGAAAGTAAGCTAATTTTTAACGAAGACGGGAGCTTTATTCAAGAAAACAAGTAAGTATGTTTGTCGAACTACCAAAAAAAATGTACTATGGTATTGGTGAAGTAGCAGAGGCATTCGCCGTTAACACTTCATTAATCAGATTCTGGGAAAAAGAATTTGACATTCTCAAACCCAAAAAAAATGCAAAGGGAAATCGTAAATTTACTCCCGATGACATTAAGAATCTAGAATTGATCTACCACCTAGTAAAAGAACGAGGATTTACTCTAGATGGCGCAAAGGTTCATTTAAAAGAACAAAAGCTAGAAGCATTAGAGAGCTTTGATATAATTCGTAAATTAGAGTCGATCAAAGCACAATTACTTAAAATAAAAGAAAGTTTATAATAATTCACCCAATCATTTTAATTCAAAATTTATGAAAAAAATTTTAGTTCCTATATTAGTCATTGCTGGTATCGCGATGGTTTTGTATTTTTTATTCGCTGGACGCTATAACAAAGCTGTTACGTTAAAAGAGGATGCCAAAACAGCTTGGTCAAATGTTGAGAGTGCTTACCAAAGGAGGAATGATTTGATTGGAAACCTAGTAAAGACAGTACAAGGAGCTGCCGATTTTGAACGAACCACTTTAACCGAAGTT
This sequence comes from Aquimarina rhodophyticola, assembly GCF_042434915.1. Classification (GTDB taxonomy): domain Bacteria; phylum Bacteroidota; class Bacteroidia; order Flavobacteriales; family Flavobacteriaceae; genus Aquimarina. The sequence continues at coordinate 3,537,981 of NZ_CP170198.1, read as the reverse complement.
ATACAAGCGAGAGCAAAAGCTACATCGGTTACTATTGATCCAACCAATATTACTCCAGACCAATTGCAACAATTTCAACAAGCACAGAGTGGTTTATCTTCTGCTCTCTCGCGATTATTAGTTTCTGTAGAACGTTATCCTGACCTTAAGGCAAATCAAAATTTTATGAATTTGCAAACACAATTAGAAGGAACAGAGAATCGTATAAATGTAGAACGTAATCGTTACAATCAACAAGTAGGTGAATTTAATAAATACATCAAAATTTTTCCTAATAATATCATTTTGAGCATATTTGGAAGTTTTGATGAAATGGCACGTTTTGAAGCAGATGCTGGTTCGGAAAACGCTCCTGATGTAGATTTTGATTTTAAATAAAGAAATGTCAAAAACAGAACGATTTTTAACTGCTGATCAAGAAAAGCGTATTGTCGAAGCTATACGAATAGCAGAAAAAACCACCTCTGGTGAAATAAGAGTACATCTCGAAGAATCGACCAAGCTTGATCCTATTGAGCGAGCCAAAGAAGTTTTTCATCTTCTTAAAATGGATTTAACTGAACTCCATAATGGTGTGCTAATCTATGTAGCAATTGCAGATAGAAACTTTGTTATTTATGGCGATCAAGGTATTAATGACGTCGTTCCCTCGGATTTTTGGGAGGCGACTAGGGATGTTATTTTATTGCATTTTAAGAAGGAAGATTTTACTCAAGGTTTAATTGACGGTATCCTATTAGCAGGTAAACAACTACAAGAGCATTTTCCTTGGGATCAAAACGATACCAACGAGCTCTCTAATGAAATTTCTATAGGATAAATGCAACAAACTGTAACTACTTTACAACTTTTACTTTTTAGCCTTTTGGGATTCCTCATTGGGAGTTGCGCATATGCTCAACGAGATATACCTCCCATTCCAAAAACACAAACTGCAGTTTATGACGAGGCCCAACTACTTACTGCGAACGAGGCCTCACAACTCGAACAAAAGCTTGTGCGTTATGCCGACACTACGTCTACGCAACTTGTTGTTGCCACGATCCTTAGCCTTGAAGGAGAGAACATAGGTTTGTATGCTGCCGAATGGGCGCATGCCTGGGGAATAGGGCAAGAAAAAGAAGACAACGGTGTACTTATTCTAGTTGCAAAGAATGAACGTAAGATATGGATTACTACGGGATATGGTGTCGAAGAAAAGTTGACCGATTTTACTACTAAAACAATTATAGATCAAATTATTACGCCTCAATTTAAAAACGGTAACTTTTATACTGGTTTAGATCTAGGAACTACAGCTATCTTTCAAGTACTGGATGGCACTTTTAAAGGGAGTAACAAAAGAAAGGGTTCGCCAGATTTTCCAATTGCTCAAGTTGTAATTTTGTTCTTTGTTTTCTTAATGATCATAAGAGCTATAGCCAAAAGTAACAAAGGAGGAAAAGGAGGTGGTAACAGTGGCCATCGTTCTGCAACCGGAAGTATTTTGGACGCTATTATTTTAAGCAGTCTTGGTCGTGGGGGATTTGGCAGCGGTAGCGGAGGTTTTGGCGGAAGCTCTGGTGGTGGTTTTGGTGGTGGCTTCGGCGGTGGCGGATTTGGTGGAGGTGGTGCCGGTGGTAGCTGGTAAATACTCCCAATAAATTTCAATCTAAAACTTATAAAAACACGCATTTTGTCTTTAATGCGTGTTTAAATATACTCTTACTAAACATCTAAGCTACTTTAACAGGTGCTTTATAATACGCTTGCTTAAAAATATTAAATGCAGTGTGTGCGCCTTTTACTGCTTCATTAATAGCTTTATCTGTAAACTTATTTGCTTCTATGATTGCACAAAAAGATTTCCATCTGGCAACATGTGCTTTATTGTCTCCTCCAAAAAAATGATGCTCGTTAATTGTACTTAGAGCATTACAATGAGGTAACTGTTTACTAATCATCATTCCTCCTAACATAGAACCTTCGATAACATATAACATTCCTATAAGTTGCATTTGAGAAGGAATCTCTGTTAATGTTAATACATTAACTTCGCTCTCGGTTCTAATTTGTGCTAAATCTTTTCTTAGGGCTTCAGATTTTTTCATGGATACAAAACTTTGCATATCAGAAGGCAATAGTGTCGTATGATCGCTAATATACTTTTCTATTGTCAAGTACGCACATAGATTTTCTAGTAATAAATTTTTATAAGCTGTCACATTAATCGTATGATTCATAATCAATCCAGCATCATTTAACCGCTCAACTTCTTGATGTAACGCAGCGGTTTTCTCTTTAAGAATCTTCAGCATCATATTTTGTTTTCAATTTAAATAGGTCTTCTTTAATTTTACTAATACTTTCTTTGTGAATTTGATTCTCTTCAAAAGAATTTTTAAGAAATTCTTCGATAATCGCAACAGCTTCTTTACTCTCGTCAATACGTCTTTTTGCAGAGTTACGTACCGCACTATTTTTATCTACAGCTTGAAAATACGGGAGCAACTTACTGTGTAAATTTGCCATATCCTTCTTCAAAATATATCCTGAGGCGCCATTGAGTATTGTATTAGCTGCTAATTCTTCGTTATTAATTGAGCCTGTTACAAAAATAAAGGTAGTTGCTGGCGAACTATTTCGAATTAATTCTAACACTTCCATTCCGGTACATCTAGGAAGGTTGTAATCACACAAAATAATATCAGGTGTAAAAACACGTAATTTAGCTTCAATTTCACTAAGATCAATAGCTGTCTGGATTACTGTATTAGAGGCTATTTTGTCAATCTGCCTTTTAATAAGAAATACATCTGTATCATTATCTTCAATCAGCAGAATTTTAATTTCATTCTTTATCATGATACATCTTATTAAACTGTAGCCAGTATGTAACTATGGTCTGCATAGTTTTTTTTAAATTTAGATAATTTTTGGGTTTCTCCAAATAACTGTTTGCCCCATTTTGATAGGCGTTCTGAAGATCTTTATCCTCGACAGAAGAACTGATTATGATTGTAGGAATATGCTTGGTTCTACTATTATTTTTAATTTCTTTTAAAACCTCCACACCACTCATACCCTCGAGTTTATTATCCAATAAAATTAACTTTGGAAGATTATAAGTGACCTCAATGGACTCAAACCACTCTAATAGGTGTTCTCCAGTTCTAAAATGTCTTAGTTGATACTCCTCAAGATTTTTTTCAAATATTCGTTCTACTAATACAACATCGCTAGGATTATCCTCGACATAAAGTACGTAATTACTATTCATTTTATATTACTGCTCTTTTTTAAGTTGGAAGTAAAAGGTAGTTCCTTGATTTAAGATACTTTTTACCTCTATAAAACCATCATGTTTTTCTATCGCACGTTTTACAATAGCCAAACCAATACCTGATCCCTCAAACTCTTTACCTACTAAACGATGAAAAACTCCAAAAATTCTTTCTTTGTGTTTCTCGTCAAAACCTATACCATTATCCTTTACAAAATAAGCTGATTTTTTAGTATCATATCCTATCGATATCTCTGGTGTTTTTTTATCTGTTGTATACTTTAATGCATTTCCTATTAAATTACTTAATATTTGAAACGTCATAGCCGTATCACCATAGGCATCGGGAATATCGTCTTGTAGTTTAATAATAGCATGAGGGTACGTAATTGCAGGTTGTATAAAATTTAATACATCTCTAACCACATTTTTCATTGAAAATGTATTAAAATTAACCTGTTTTTGGCTAAGGCCCGAAAAAGAAAGTATATCATCGATTAATTCGTTCATCTTACTCGTTGAATTAATAATGGTGCGAATGGCATTTTTTCCATACTCATCTAACTGCTCAAAATAATCTTCTTTAATTATTTGAGCAAAACCGTCGATCCCACGTAGAGGTGCTCTCAAATCATGCGAAACGCTGTAGCTAAAAGCTTGTAACTCTTTATAGGCTTGTTCCAAATTTTTATTCAATAATTGCACTTCTTCATATTTTTGCACAATAATTTCAGAAATATTACTTTTCAGTGCCTTAATAGCAGCGATCTCGTTATCGGTCCAAGGTGATGAGCTACCTGATAATTCTTCAGACCATTTCTCAAATGATTTTCTTGGACTTAATCTTGCCTCGCTGTCGATTAAAACTGATTTATTAGGGTTACCTCCCCAATTTACAGTCTTTGGCTTCTCTGGTTTAAACCATATAATATAATTTTTATCAATTTTTGAAATGGATATTTGCAAGACACCAGAGACTACTTCTTGATAGGTTTTTGCTAGTGGGTATACCTCACAGAGATGCTCGGTATAAAAAATATCCTCTTTGGTTTGCTCTGCCATCCAAGCACTTAAGTGTTGTACAAATTCTTTTGAAGGAGTTTTACCAATTAATTTTATATCACCATCGATAATTATGGCACCTCCGGTGGCCTCTGCAATATCTAACATCGTGACTTTATGATCACAAAGTCCCGAGACAATATCCCATTTAAGACTCATTTGTGCCACTAGTTTATTACGAACGACATTGGCACTATTTATTTTAAGCAACTCTATATTAGAAGATTTCATCCCTAATTGACTAGAAAAAACCTCTGTTAAAAATTTGCATGAAAGTCTTTGCTGATAATTAATAAACTTAGGACTATAGTGGTGGCAGGCTATCAATCCCCACAATGTATCATTAAAAACTATAGCAGCTGTCAAAGTCGCCCCAACTTTCATATTCGTCAAGTACTCTATATGGATTGGTGACACAGCTCTAAGTTCTGATCGACTCAAATCTAAGGGTTGTTTAAGCCTAGGATCCAGTTGCGGTAAAACATCAACAGGAGTAGATGCCACATCTGCAATTATACGAACTCCCTGTTTTAAAAAAAGTTTACGAGCTTGTTGCGGAATATCGGAGGCGGGATAATGTAAACCCAACCAACTTTCCAAATGTTCTTCTTTGGCTTCAGAAACTACTTCGCCGTTCCACTGCGGATCAAATTTGTAAATCATGACGCGATCATAACCTAAAAAATCTCTTATCAAATCTGCTGCTTTATCACACATTTGCAGGTCGGTCTCAGTCCTTCCCAACTCTGTAATGATACTAGTCATTTGCTGTTGATAAAATATTTGCGGAATCTGGACACCTACTGGTTCTAATTCTACAATAAGCCTATCATCATTCTTATGAATAATAGCTATATATGCTGTCTCGCCAATGTGTCCATCCAGCGGAAATGATTGTTCGAGTGTATAATTATCTTGTATAAATTGTATGGTAGAAGGCTCAAAAAGCTGAGATAAATTTTGGACAGCTTGTTTTTGCAAACCCAAGATTTCATTAATATTTTCGCTATACTGAAGGATTTCTAAAGTTATTGGATCACAACTTAACAATACCCCGTGGTTTTGAACTTTTCCCAAAATATGAATAGGTTCTTTATCACAATTGTTTAAATCCACCTTGCGTGGATATAATGTCGATGGACTTGCCATATGCTATGTTTATTCCTTAATTTTAAAATAAAATGTACTTCCTACTCCTACTTTTGAATCAACCCATATTTTACCATCATGTAGCTTAACAATTTTTTCGCAATGTGCTAATCCCACTCCAGTTCCTTCATAATCTTCATCGGTTGGAACTCGGTTAAAAATGGTAAAAATAGAATCAAGATCCTTTTCTTCCATACCAATACCATTATCGGTAATAGAAAAAATATGATAGCCATTATCTTTGAATGCATTGATACGAATATCGGGTGCGACATCTTTTTTACAATATTTAATAGCATTCCCGATTAAATTTTGAAATAAAAGTCTCAATTCTACCTTAAGACCTTTGACAACAGGCAGTTTTCCCGAGTGAATAGAAGCTCCACATTCTTGTATTCTTTTACCAAGATCATATTTTACGATCTCTACTAATTCTTTGGTATCAACACGAGTCATTTTTAAATCTCTTCCTATACGACTGTGCTCTAACAAGGCTTTTATTTGATCACTTAAACGACCCGAGGCACTATGAATATATTCAACATATTCTTTTGCCTTTGGATCCAAAGAATCGCTAAATTTTTTACTCAAAATATCACTTCCAAATCTTATAGTACCAAGAGGTTCTTGTAGATCATGAGAACATATAGATACGAACTGTTCTAAATCCTTATTTGCTCGCTCTAATTCTGCCTTTTGTTCTTCTATTTTTTCTTGCTTTTTCTTTAAGTCAGAAATATTAACTAAAGTAGATCGACTGTGAGTAATGTTACCTTTTTCATCACGTACTGCTTCAGAATTTAAAATTACTGGTATCTTTTTACCTTCTTTAGTCAAAAGTATCATCTCTTCACTTTCAACTTTCCCAGTTTTTCTAAATTGCTCTAACAATTTGACCACTTTTACTTGATAATCTGGTGCGTAAATATCGATTATTGGCATGCCTATTACCTCTTTTTTTTCTGCATACCCAAGGGTTTTAATCATCAGTTTGTTGCAATCAATAATTACACCTGTTGTGCTATTTACGCTTATGTGCATAACAGGATCCTCTTCATAAAAGGTCTTGAACTTTTCTTCACTTTTGCGAAGTTTCTCTTGAGATTTATGTACGGTAGTAATATCAATAAAAGTAATAACCACTCCATCTGTTTTCCCAATAGAATTTATGAAGGGTGATATCCTTTGAATAAAGAAACGATCTGTTTTGCTTGAGATTCTTTTTTCAAAAATAGTCCCCGTTTCCATTACCTTTTTGGCATTATCAATCAACGTTTTGCGTCGAGTAATACCAAAATTTGATATGAAATTTTCGATTGGTCGTCCTATATCGCGTTTTACAAAATTAAAATGCTCCTTGATTTCTGGAGTAAACTTTCTGATAGTTAATTCTCTATCCAAGAAAATGGTTCCGATTTTGGTGCTATTAAGCAGGTTATCCATATCGGCATTAAGATGTGCTAGATCATCTACTTTTTGAATATGCTCTGCATTAACCGTGTGTAACTCTTCATTCACACTCTGCAACTCTTCATTCGTACTTTGAAGTTCTTCGTTAGAAGCTAACAGCTCTTCATTAGCTGCCTGTAATTCTTCATTACTTGTTTCGGTTTCTTCTATCGAACTTTTAAGTTCTTCTCTTGCTTCTTCAAGCTCTTCTTCTAGATCTTGTATTCGTTTATTGGATGTTTTCTCTGCATTTGCTTTTTCGACTAAAACTGTATCATCATTTCTTACATCATGTTCAAATAAAGTTACAACAAAGGTGGTTGTGATCTCGACATTCTTCTTAATCAAAGGCTTGACCATTACATCGATCATCTTAGGAGCCTCCTCTTTATCGATCAATACATCTTTATAAAAATATTCGGAGTTTGATCGCATCGCCTTTCTAACCGAGGTAGATACCGCTATTTTTAAATCCTCGGAAAGCATATGGAGTAAGTTTACCGAAAAACCCTGGCTTGGAAAAGTTGCGTATTTATAAAATTCACCCTGTGCATCGATGATATTAAAATTCTCATCAATGTGAATACTTGCTGCTCCAAATTGTTTTAAAACAGCTTTACTAATTTCGTTAATAAAAGCATTCTCTGGCTCCTTATTAATTGAGCCAAATTTTGAATTAATCTTAAATATTGGTGTTTTATGCCTATCGCTAGATGATTTTAACACCTCTGTTCTCAAGCGTGTTGAGGCTTCAATATTTCGATAAATTTTCCACTTACGATTAATCTCTTCAAAATATTGCTTTTGATTTCCTAGACTCTCGCTTGTACCTAACAATAAAACTCCATTAAACTTGAGAGCATAGTGCAGCACATGTAATGCGTTATTTTGTACTGAATTTTGAAGGTAAATTAACAGATTACGGCAAACTACCATGTCCATATTATTAAAAGGAGGATCTTTAATAATATTGTGGTTCGAAAAAATCACATGTTTTCTTACTCGATCTTTGACCGTGTATTGATCATCCTCTTTTCTAAAATATTCTTGTAAGCGTTCTGCAGAGACATCTGCAGCAATACCACTGTCGTATTTTGCATTACTTGCTATATCCAAATGATATTGTGAAATATCTGTCGCAAAAATCTTTAGGTCAATCTTTTTATTTTGTTTTTTGATTTCTTCTAAGAAAACAATGGCTAGCGAATAAGTTTCTTCTCCTGTGCTACATCCTACATCCCATATTTTTAAAACCTCTCCGTCAAATTTTTGACGAACTAAATCAGGAACTACTTCACTTTCTAAAATATCCCATACTTTAAGATCTCTAAAAAACTTGGTAACCCCTATAAGAAATTCTTTGTGCAAAATTTGAATTTCTTCGGGATGCGCTTTTAAATACGCCAAATAATCGGATAAAGAGTCTGCTTTGATTATCTTAATACGTCTAGCCATACGACGAACTAGCGTAGGTTTTTTATATAAACTAAAGTCTAAATCTGTGCTTTTTTTGAGTAATAATAAAATGTCCTGTAAAATCTTTTCATCATACTCCATCTCATCATCTTCTGGAGCAATTACCGTTGGAGTTTTAAAATAATTATCAATTTCACTTATCATTTGTTGCACAGGCAAAATAAAATCCACGGCACCGGTATTGATCGCGCTCTCTGGCATTCCATCAAAGTTTGCCTGCTCGGGTTGCTGTACGATGACAATACCTCCTTGTTCTTTGATTGAAAGGATACCTCTTGAACCGTCACTTCCTGTTCCACTTAATACAATACCAACACAATTTTCCTTATAATGCTCGGCCATTGATTCAAAAAACATATCAATAGGAAGATTTAGTGTTTTGCCTTTGGGCTTCTCTATTAAAACAAAATGATCGTTTTGAATAATAAGATTTTTGGTAGGCGGAATCATATAAATATGTTCCGATTTAATTAAGGAATCATTACTGATTTCTACTATTGGAATTTTGGTATTTTTGGATAATAATTCACCCATCAAACTTTTGTGATCGGGTGACAAATGCTGAATAATTACAAAAGTATATTTACTATGTTCGGGGGTATTATCAAAAAAACTGCTTAAAGCTTGCAGCCCCCCTGCACTAGCACCAACTGCTACCACAATATTATTCTTACTTACGTTACTCACTTTACCCCTTAATTAATATTAATAGTATTAAAAATATAATGGATAATGTTATTCCTATTAAAAAAAGGTTTTTTACATGGAAATAACATCAAACACCGCCCTAAAGTACTAGATTCCGCATAAAATTTCATTTTTATTTAGAAATTTTATGTTAAATTTAAGAAGGGTTAAAGTTCAATTATGGGGCTTATGAATTTTAACTTTCTTTATTTTTTTCTGAAATAAACTGCTACGGGAACACCTGTAAAATCAAATTGATTGCGCAATTGATTTTCAAGATAACGTTTATACGGTTCACGTATGTATTGTGGTAAATTGCAAAAGAAAGCAAATTGTGGTTGCGGTGTTGGCAATTGCATACAATACTTTATTTTAACATATTTACCCTTATACGCTGGTGGTGGATTACGCTCAATAATAGGTAACATTGTATCATTCATGACACTCGTTTTGATCTTTTTGGAGCGATTCTTATATACCTCGACTGCAGTCTCAATTGCTTTAAACAGTCGTTGTTTTGTAAGTACCGATATAAATACAATAGGAACATCGGTAAAAGGAGCGATTTCTTGACGTATATGTTTTTCAAAATCTTTGAGAGTATTACTTTCCTTATTTTCGACCAAATCCCATTTATTTACAAGAATAACTATCCCTTTGCGATTGCGTTCTGCCAACCAAAAAATGTTTTGAACTTGTGAATCAAACCCACGAGTAGCGTCTACAACCAACAAACAAACATCACAATGCTCTATGGCGCGTACTGATCGCATTACAGAATAGAATTCTAAATCTTCTTTAACTTTGGCTTTACGTCGTATCCCTGCGGTATCAACAAGATTAAACTCAAATCCATAACGATTGTATTTGGTATCAATAGCATCACGTGTGGTCCCCGCAATATCGGTAACGATATAACGATCTTCTCCAATTAATGCATTGATAAAAGAAGATTTACCTGCATTAGGCCGTCCTACTACTGCAAAACGTGGCAACTCTGATGTTGTCTCTTCTTCAACCTCTGGTAATGCTTCAATCAATGCGTCCAGTAATTCTCCAGTTCCGCTTCCATTAATACTTGCTATGGTGTAAAATTCTCCTAGTCCCAAGGAATAGAACTCTACAGCATCTGTTTCACGTTGTCCGTTATCAACTTTATTGACCGCCAAAAAGACTGGTTTGTCTACTTTGCGCAACAAATTAGCTACATCTTCATCCATACCGGTCACTCCAGACTCTACATCAACCATAAAAATAATGGCGTCTGCCTCTTCAATCGCGAGTTCTACTTGCTTGTCAATTTGTTCTTCAAAGACATCATCACTTCCTTTAACATATCCACCGGTATCGATCAATGAAAATTCTTTTCCGTTCCAATCACTTTTGCCATAATGACGATCCCGTGTCACTCCGCTCACTGCATCTACAATAGCTTCGCGTCGCTGTATCAATCTATTAAAAAAAGTAGATTTACCTACATTTGGTCTACCTACAATGGCTACAATATTACTCATAGAATTTTTTCTAAACTTTTTGCAAAATTAGCCTTTTTATTTTTGGTAAGCTATTATTGATGTATTTGTATTTTACATCACTTAAAAAAGAAGTGAAAAATAAAAAAGACTTGCGTACTTAAAGCTAAGTCTTTTTCATATTGTTTTCCAAAAAATTGAAGTTGATTTATTTATTATACCCAAAACGTTTGAGCTGCCGTTCGTTACTACGCCAGTTTTTGTTTACTTTTACGTAGAGTTCTATGTGTATTTGTTTTCCGAAGAATTTCTCTAATTCTTTACGCGCTTCCATACCTACACGCTTAAGAGCAGCCCCTTTATGTCCGATAATAATTCCTTTTTGGGAATCCCGTTCTACCATAATCACGGATCGAATTCTTATAATTTCTTCTTCTTCAAAAAACTCTTCAGTCTCGATCTCAACTGCATAGGGAATTTCTTTCTTATAATGCAGTAGGATCTTTTCACGAATCGCTTCATTTACAAAAAAACGTTCGGGCTTATCTGTTAACTGATCTTTTGGATAAAAAGCTGGAGATAGTGGTAATAATTCTACAATACGACCAAAAACCTCTTTTACATTAAAATTTTCTAGCGCACTAATAGGATAAATTTCGGCATTAGGAACTTTTAGAGACCAAAATTTCATCTGTTCTTCTAATTGTTCTTGATTTGATTTATCTATTTTATTCAATAATAATAAGACTGGAATCTTTGCATTTGTAATTTTGGCAAAAAAGGCGTCATCTTTAAGATCTTTCTCGCCAATTTCAACCATATAGATGAGTACATCGGCGTCTTCAAAAGCAGACTTTACAAAGTCCATCATCGAAGCTTGCAATTGATATGCGGGCTTGATAATACCTGGTGTATCTGATAAAATGACCTGAAAATCATCGCCATTTACTATCCCCAAAATACGATGTCTTGTCGTTTGGGCTTTTGAAGTTATTATAGATAAACGCTCTCCTACAAAAGAATTCATCAACGTTGATTTACCTACATTTGGATTTCCTATAATATTTACAAAACCAGCTTTGTGTGACATATAATTTATTTATGGTACAAAGTTACTCAAAAATTACGCGAGTACCCGTTAACAATTATCTAAAACCATTCGTCTACAGAAAAAGGTCATTGGTCTACATAAATATGTCTTTAAAAGTATTGGATGCTTGGTGTGCAAAAAATGGATGATCTTTATATCTCCACAGATATTTAACAACTAAAAGTATATACAATGAATCTTAGGGTTTTACTAATTGAAGATGATGAAATTGAGAGAATGAAGCTTTCTCGAGTTATCGATAAGAATAATTTTGAACATAAACTTATTGAGGCTAAAAATGGAGAAGAAGCCTTAAAAATTCTTTATGACACTACTAGTTTACCCAACATAATTTTCTTAGATTTAAACATGCCAAAAATGAATGGCTTAGAGTTTTTGAAAATTCTTAAGAGTGACAACCGGCTTAAGTACTTGCCAGTAGTGATCTTAAGCACTTCTAACAATCATAAAGATTTAAAAGAATGTTATGAAGTTGGGATCGCTGGTTACATTACTAAGCCTTTGAAATATGAAGATTATACTGCCAAAATCATTGCTTTATTAAACTATTGGAGTATAAATGAATTTACTAGAGGATAATTTTATGAACTAAATATTTACTAATTATGAAGGGAATTGTATTTACAGAATTTTTAGAATTGGTTGAAGAAAAATTTGGTCTAGAAACCGTTGATAAGATTATTGTAAACTCTGACCTTCCCTCTGGAGGTGCTTATACCGCAATTGGTACTTATAGTTTTTCTGAGATGCTAAGCTTGCTTACTAACCTTAGCGAACTTACTGATTTGAGTATCGATGCACTTTTATTAACATATGCAGAACATTTCTTTTCTGTATTAGCGACTAGCTACCCAGGTCTTATCGAGCAATATACCGACCCAATAGAGCTCCTATCGTCTATAGAAAACCACATCCACGTAGAGGTGCAAAAAATCTATCCAGAAGCAGAATTGCCTAGTTTTGAAGTACTAGAAAAAAATACAGAAAAATTGGTTATGATTTATAGTTCCAGTCGGGCAATGTACAGCTTTGGATTAGGACTTATGCAAAAAACCTTTGAACATTTTGATACCAAAGCCGATATCAAATTAGAAAAACTAAAATCTGACGGAACCAAAGTTAAATTTAGTATTACAAAAATACATGGATAAGCATGGATATAGAAATACTACAACGTGCTTTGCAAAGAGAAAAGCACGCACGAAAACAAGCTGAAAAAATTCTTGAAGATAAATCCAGAGAGCTCTATACCAGAACACAAGAACTAAAAAAAGTAAATGCACAATTAGAAGATGTGCTTATTGAAAAGAAATCTGAATTAAAGGGTGTTTTTGACAATCTTGTAGATGCCTACGTTCTAATTGATGTTTTTGGAAATGCCATTAAATTTAATGATGCAGCTAAAAAATTGTTTGGCTACGATATTGACAAAGAAACCCTAAATGTTACTTCTTTAATTTATAAAGGGGAGCACACGTACGCTCTAGAATCCTTTAAAACACTTGTTAAACAAGGCTCATTTAGTGATTATACTGCAAGGGTACACACCAAAAACAATGGTGTACGTTGGGTACATATCAATGCCAGTATAATAACAAACAAAGATGGAATTGCTATTGGTGCACAAGGCATTGTAAAAGATATTACAGAGCAATTGCGTATTGAAGAAGAAAATAAAAAACTCGTACACGATTTAGAAAAAAATAATATAGAACTAAAAGAATACGCGCATATAGTTTCTCATGATTTAAAATCTCCCTTACGTAGTATTAACGCTTTAGTCAATTGGATTGAAGAAGATTATAGCCAAGATTTTGACGAAACAGGTAAAAATCATCTTACAATGATTAATAAAACTGTAAGTAAAATGGAAATGCTTATTGACGGTATTCTTACATATTCCAGTGCCGGTAATGAAACTAATTTACAACATATAGAAGTTAATATTAATGAGACAATTAACGATATATTAAGCACCATTTACATCCCAGATCATATAACCGTTCACTGTTTACAACCATTACCTACCATCAACGCTGATAAAATAAGGATTCAACAATTATTTCAAAATATTATAAGCAATGCAGTAAACTACATTGATAAGCCTCAAGGAATTATTGAAATTGATTATGAAGATCATAACAACTATTATATCTTTAAAATAAAAGATAATGGCATAGGCATTCAAAAAGAATACCATGAAAAGATTTTTAAAATATTTCAGTCTCTTGGTGATCATGAAAACTCAACTGGAATTGGTCTATCCATTGTAAAGAAAATTGTAGCATTATACAATGGCAAAATTTGGCTAGAAAGTAAACCAGGTATAGGCACCACATTTTTTTTCAGTTTAACCAAAACCCAAAACAATGATCATTAAACAATATAAAAAACTCAAAAACGAATCTTTGGCAGATGCTTTACAAGAACCACAGCACCTTAACAACCCTCTGGTCTTAGTTTTTGGTAACCGCTTTACGTTAGAAGATCCTTTGCTTTACAATCAATTAAGAAACTTCTTCCCCAATGGATCTATTGTTTTTGGGTCATCTGCTGGTGAAATTATGGGTAACCGCGTATATGATGATTCTCTAACAATAACGGCTATTGAATTTGAAAAAAGTAGGTATGAGGTAGTACGAGAGAACATATTAGATCACGATAAGAATACAAAAATTTTAGGAGAGCGTTTGGGTCAAAAAATGCCAAAAAAAGGTCTTCGACATATATTTATTCTATCCGAAGGTAGTTTTATAAACGGCTCCTCACTCATTGAGGGTTTAGAACTCTCTAATCAAGAGACTCGTATCACAGGAGGTTTGTGTGGTGATGATGCACGGTTCGAAAAAACGATGGCTAGTTATAACGAGTCCCCAAAACAGGGTGAAGTAATAGCTATAGGATTGTATGGTGAAACTCTAGAAATAACCCATGCACAGTATGGAGGATGGAAACCTTTTGGCCCAGAACGGATCGTAACAAAGTCTAAGGCCAATATTTTATACGAATTAGATAACTTCCCAGCCTTAGATTTATATAAGAGATATTTGGGAGAAAAATCCAAAGAATTACCACAAGCAGCTTTATTATATCCCTTAAGAGTAAAGACCAGTACAAAAAAGGAATCGTTTGTTAGAACTATATTATCGATTGACGATAGCAGTAATACTATGATACTCGCAGGTGATGTACCCGAAGGAGCAACTGTTCAATTAATGATGGCTAGTATTGATAATATTGCCGATGGAGCCTTAAAAGCGGCCGAGATTGGAATGCTACAAAGAAAAACTACACCAGAACTTGCTATAGTGGTTAGTTGTATAGGTCGAAAGCTAGTAATGGATCAAAGAGTTGAAGAAGAAATAGAAGAAGTCATTGAAGTCATAGGAGACAAAGCTACGGTATGCGGATTTTATTCTTATGGAGAATTAGCTCCTTTTAACACTCAACAATCATGTGAATTACACAATCAAACAATGACTTTAACTCTTATCAGTGAATAACATGAATTCTCTTCTAGCACGTCAAATTCGAAAGTTACTAAAAGACACCGAAACAGTCGAGATACAAAGCTTTCTTGAAGCAATTAATCGATCTTATGAAAATTTTGAAGACCAAATAGCTATGTTACACAGAGCTATGACCATAAGTTCACAAGAGCTCTATGATGCTAATATGCAGTTGAAATCTGAAGCAAATGAACAAAGAAAAGTAATTGATAGTCTTAAAAGTATTTCTAGCTTACTCGAATATACTAAGGTCACCACAAGCGATGGTGAGTCGCCATCAAAAGAGTTATCAGGAATTGAACTTGCTAACTTAATAAAGAAACAAGCTACCCAAATTGCAGAGGGAGAAGTGCAAAAAAATAAAATCTTAAAAGAACTTGAAAGAAGTAACCAAGAATTAAGAGATTATGCACATGTGGTTTCTCATGACCTAAAATCACCGTTACGAACTATAAACACCTTGATCAATTGGATACAACAAGATGCTATAGATAGTCTGGATAAAAACACTCAAAAAAATCTTTCTCTCATTAACGATAATGTCGAGAAAATGGACAATTTAATTAATGGAATTTTGGAATACTCGGTTATTGATAAAAAGAAAAATATTACTGACCCCGTTGATTTGAATAATTTGGTTTCAGAAATTTTAAGTTTAACTCATATTCCAAATCATATTGAGATTAAAACCTTAACCAAACTACCTAAAATTAAAGCTGATCCTGCTCGATTAAAACAAGTTTTTGAAAATTTGATAACCAATGCTATTACTAGTATCGATAAATCCAAAGGTATCATCACAATCACCTCAAATACGTCTGAAAATTTTTATAATTTTAGTATCACAGATAATGGCAAAGGTATTCCAGCAAAATATCATACTAAAATATTTGAAATTTTTCAAAGCCTAGAAAACTCAAAAAAATCTACTGGTATTGGTTTGTCAATCGTCAAAAAGGTTATTGATTATTACCAAGGTGAAATCTCAATAGAATCAACGCCAACCGTAGGCACAACCTTTAATTTTTCATTAAAAAAAACCTATGATTGAACAACCCAATTTGAATTATATAAAGCAACTAGCAGATGATTCTGAAGCATTTGAGCAAAAACTAATCGCTGTTATACAAAGAGAGTTTCCCGAAGAACGCACCATCTTTCTAGAAAATTTTAAAAACAAGAAGTTTTCCCAAGCTGCAGAAAATGTGCATAAATTAAAACACAAAATTGGAATGCTTGGGTTCGATGATGGATATGAACTCACAGTAGCATTTGAAGAGGATCTAAAATCAAATATCACGCAATTATATCCAAAATTTTTACTTATTTTAGAAGCTATAGATAAATTTCTTAAAACTTTATAAAAGCCTACCTGTATGAATAGTATTATAATTGATGATGAAGAAACTGCTCGCCTTATCCTTCAACAATTAAGTACTCATGTAGAGGATTTACATGTGGTACAAGAATTTCCTAATGCTATCCAAGCAATTAAGTACTTAAATCAAAATGATATAGATCTGATTTTTTTGGACATCCATATGCCTGATTTTACTGGATTTGATTTTATTCAGACACTTAAGAACCCTCCAAATATAATCTTGACCACCTCAGACAAAAATTTTGCACTTGAAGCTTTTGAGTACGATTGTATCATCGACTATTTAGTCAAGCCAATTGATCTTCCACGGTTTTTAAAAGCTGTTCAAAAAGCGAACCTCCCAAAACCTAAAAACGTTACCAACACACCTGAAACCTCTTCACAAGAGGACCCCTCTGCAAACGATTTATACATAAATATTGATCGAAGACTTATAAAAATAGACATCCCTACAATTACCGTTATTCAAGCAAAAGGTGATTATATTACCTTAAAAACCGATAATCAAAAGTATACAGTACACTCAACCCTTAAAAAAATCGAAGACAAACTTCCAGATGATTTATTTCTTAAAATTCATCGTTCGTACATTATCAATATCAAAAAAATTATTGATATCGAAGACAATAGTGTGTTGATAGCCAAAGATGTAATACCTGTGAGTCGCTCTAATCGACCCGAATTAATGAAAAGACTCAATCTATTATAATTCAAATTACCTCTTAAATTTACCACTCGTCGACAGTAACTTTTTACTCGTCGAATTCTAGCTAAGTACATAAGTCTTTAGGGCTAAGTTTACACCAACAAACTTAAATACTACATGCTATGAGACTATTTCTACTTTTATCACTCATTATTGTTGCACACTATGCCAACGGACAAGACTACAACTATCTAGGCGAATACACGAGCGAAGGAGTTCCTTTATATCTTGATGAAAGCGATACAGTTTCTCAAGAAACGTTAGATTTAATTGCTAATGCTTTGCCAGAAGGATTTCCTGTTCCAACCTATAACCCGCATTACATCACCTCTGGTTATGATACAGATATTGTATTAAATGATTTTGCTGATGTATGGGTAACTTTTGTAGGTGAAGGAGCTGGATACCGCAATGTTCTTGGTTTCTATACATATGACACCAGATTACCAATGCCCGCGGCGATAACTCCTCAAGATATTACCATAATTTTTCCAAATGTTTCGGCAAAATATAGTGGTGGTGGATTAGAGATAGGTCATAAAGTAAAGATTGGTAGCTTTGGCCCTAATACGGGTATAGGATGGGTACTTCTCGCAAATGCTTGGTCCAATGGTAGTGTTGGTGATGGTTTATGGAAATTATACTCAAATCCCGACTACAATCCAGAAAGCATCGCGCAATTGCGCAATCATAATGTATTATTAGCAGATCCAGAAAATGAAAGAATCATTCTTGGTTTTGAAGATATTAGAAGGGATTACGGCTCATGTGATCAAGATTTTAATGACGCGTTATTTTATATCACTGCAAATCCATACAGTGCTATACAAACAGAAAATTTTGTAGACGTAGCGAGTGCAACAAATGTTAGTTCGGCAAATGATGGAGGACTCGAAAGTAATGGTGACTTGGCATCATTGATAGCAAAAAGAAATTTTGAACGCTCCAAAAAAAATTCGGCACGCAATACTAAACAACTACAAAAATCATTCTCTTCGACTACAAAAGCAGCGCTATCAAGAGGACAACGAGCGTTAAGCAAGTATTTTCCAGAAACTGGTGCATTTGGAACAGAGTCAACCTATATGTCTAGTCCAAATGATCTTTTAAACATCACTAACGCTACTCAGGTTTTTTCTGCAGATTATTACCAAAATGATAGCCGTGTAGGTGCAGCTTTGGCAACAAAAACATCGGGAACTGTTTATAATCATACAAAAACCATATGTGATCGTTTAAATGGATCCGAAATCGATGATGTAAGAACTATAACTATCAAAAATCAAAAATTAATTAATACCACTATTAAAAGAGCAAATGGAGAAATTGAAAACACTGTCCACTTTTCTATAAAATTAAATGCAACTCATAACGAATTATATAGTATGTGGAATATCGATCAATATCCCACGGGAGATTATATTAATTTCCAAATATGGGGTAGCTCTATTCCACAAGTTGCAGCAATAGTAAATCATGTAATCGATACCTTTTCGGAAGAAAAAGCTTTGCTTAACACCAAAAGTACCAATGCACTGCCTGAAATTATAGTAAAGAGCGGAAGCTACAACAAAGGATTCCTTACCCTAAACGTTATTAACAAAGCGGCAACTACCCAACTTGTATTTAATGGTAATAAAAGAAGTACTGAACTTTCTCCTGAAGAAACTATACATAAGACCATTTCTTTAACTGGTGCTTATGAAGAAACTGTACGCATCGATACTGGATATTTATTTGATATTGGGTTTTCAGTTCAGGGCATTACTACTACTACCTTGGATGCACTTTACTTGGCCGATGGTCCTTGGGGAATCGATTATGTAGAGAGAGGTGTTATCATTGATAGCTTAAAAATAGATAGAACTAATGTCGATCGAGATACTACAAAGTATGCAATTGAACGGAGCATTAGTGTTGTAGGAGAGGTTAAAGAAACCATTAACGTTTTTAGAAATATACATGCAGGCGAACTACTTTTTGACGCTTCTGATTATAACTATATTACATTTGAGATGTTCTCGTATAATGATGTTGAAGTTATCCTAGTGACTGATGACTTAAAGGACTGGAATGATCGCTTACGTCTTACAATCCCAGCATCCAAAGAGAAAAGAACCCATACAATTTCTATTGACGATTTTAAAAATTTTAAAAACAGTAGTAACGGAAGTCGTTTAATTAGATCCGTAGTATTCTCTATTCAAGGTGATTATCAAAATTATAAAGCTTTTGAAATCACGTTACACAACATGGCTTTTCTTAAAAATAAAAAAATTGACACTGCACCATTGACAAATGAAATAGATGTAGAAGAAATGTCTGAAACACCTCGATTAGAAGAGCTGGCGGTATCAGAAATAGCATTAGCATCTGAAACTTCACGTGTTAAAAACTATCCTAATCCCGCAATTGATCATACTACTATCCAACTACCAACAAAAAAACGTTTACTAACAATAACAATTGTAGATATGCTTGGACGAATTGTTTATTACGAACCATTAAACAAAACCGTGGCCCAAGATACTATTACTGTTACAACACAGACTTTAAAAACAGGTTTATACCATTATATCATACAAACAGAAAACAATGTACTGTTTAAAAATAGCTTCATGGTTATTAACAGATAAAAATAGGTTTAAGTAGGTTGAAAAGCGGCGGGATACTATATTATTTCGCTGCTTTTTTTTCAATTTCTTCGATCCTTTTATTAAAAATAGGCTGTTTTAAAAATTGCCAAAGTACTTTAAAACCAACTTCGGTAAATCTAAAACCAGCAGCAGTAGCTGAAGCTATATTACTATAATTACTGTAAATACTAGCCTCAAGTCGATCAGTAAATTTATATCCTATTTTAGCTGAAGCTCTAAATGTTGAAGAAGCAGGGTCATCTTCAATATATTGTATACCTGCAGCAGTGCTAATATTGTAAAATAATTTTTGTTTAGAATCACTTAAAAGTTCTAGAAAAACTTCTCCTACATTAAATTTTGACGGACTAAAATAAATAGTTGGCACTTGATTTTTAAACGAGATGTATTGGTAGTTAATCCCTCCTTTTAAAATAGGTTTTTTAAAAAAAGTATAATACAGAGACGTAAACAATAAATCTCTCGTATTATTATCAGTTTGAGTGGTATGTATAAGTTGGGTATACCATCCCAAATTAAAGTTAGTCCCTACATTATACGTCAAGTAATAGTTATTCATTATAATTTGCTGATCGATAAGATCGGCATTAAAACTTTGTAGCTCACGATTGTACCCAATTGCCAAATTGAGCAACTTTAAAGGTTTCAACGTGACTTCTGCTTTGGCAGTTACCTCATCATATGAAGTCGTAAAACTTTCAGAGGAGTTTAAACCTATTGAAGCTTGAAATTGAATAAACGAATTAAAACTATAATTGCTTCCAAACGTCAAATCATTTGATGTAGCTTCATTCTTGGTAATTGTATTTTTTGTATTACGGTATTGGTATGCTAGATTTGTTACCCACTTAGCAGTGATAGGAAATTTTGTTTGTACTGCAATTGCAAACGCTTCATTATTTCCATTATCAAAAGTTAAGCTTGTCTTCTTTTCAAGAGTTGGTGTATGTGCTTTTTTTAGTGTTGTAATGAGTTTGGTTGCATCTGGTTGTTTTGGATAATAATTTAATGTTTTATAGGCATACTCGTAAGCTTTCATATCTTGTTTTGTTGCTCTGTAAGCATTGGCTATCCCCAAATTTCCATCAAACGAACTTGGAGTAGTTTGCAAAATTTTGGAGTAACGATCTAAACTTGTTTTAAAATCACTTATATACATGCCTCGAGCAGCTTCTAGAGCCGTTATCCTAGGTTCTGAAGGAAACTCTATCGATAACTCTTTGAGTGTATTAGCTGCTTTTTTAAATTTTTGATTCCATAGCAATGCTTGTACATAACGTTCGTATGTAGAGAGATATAAGGTAGTATCACTTTTGATTTTTGCTGCTTTTGACAAAGCTTTCTCTACAATTCTCAATGCCGTTTTGTTCTTATCTTTTTTGTGTGCAACTAGTGAGAGCCCGTTTAAGGATACTATACTGTCTTTTGCATTTGTGGCTAGTGCCTCATATACCTTTTTAGCTTCATCAGGCTTATTAATATTTAAATAAATGGAAGCTCTTGTTAACTGAGAATCTTTATCATTAGGAAAATCCTCTAAATTTTTTTCCAATAGCACTAAGGCTTCGTTATAGTTTTTATCCTGAACCATTATACTTGAATACCCTAGTCTAATGTACTTTCTAGAAATCAATGCGTTAGAATTACCTTTTTGAATAGTCAAGGCTGTATTTACCGCTTCCAAAGCCTTAGCATATTGTTTGAGATTAGACAATGCATTGGCATATCCCAACATTGCGGGAAAACTAGTTGGTTGCTGTGCGATTAAGGTTTTATAAAATTTTTCAGCTTCAGTAAATCTTTTACTCCAAAGTAAAGATTCTGCATAGTTGAGCATTACTTCAAAATCCTGCGGAAAATCCTTTTTGAGTTCTTCAAAGAGTATAACTGCTTTTTCAGCCTTGCCTGAAAGACCAATGGATCGACCATAACATAATCGGGCAGTCTTGTTTGATGGATGCTCTTTTAAGACCTCAGCAAAAAAAACTTCTGCTTTTTGATATTGACCTGTTTCTAATAAATCGAATCCCTTTTCCATATCCTGTGCAAATAAGTGGGTGTATATCACAGAAAAAAACAGAAAGAATAAAAGTCGCATCATTAGGTTTTATAAAATTTTAAGAAACAACAATATACACAATCATTTATGTAACCAGCAATATTATTTTATTTAAAAAACTTCGAATCCAAACCACTCGTCTACAGAACACTCCTTCTGGTCGAATACGATGACCGTTTATAGCAGTATTTTATCATCTTTGAATCATAGAACAATATAAACCCAAAACATTATGGCACTTTCAATTACAAATACACAAGGAATTTTTGAAATCAACGGCAGCTTATTAGCTACTAACGTTAACTGTTTCGAATCTCATTTTACACAGCTTTTAAAAACAACCGAAAAGGTGATTGTATCTCTAGATAAATTACACGATATAGATGCGTATGCCGCTCAAATCGTAACAAAATTGTATAAGAAGGCAATCCAGAGTAATAAAATATTTTCTGTAATCGGAAAACAAAATAACGCCGTACAAGAAGTTTTTGGAGAGAACTCGTATGTACTACGCAATGATTATGTTTAATCTTAAAAACTGTTTTATGAGCCTGCAAATAATTAATAACAAAGGAGTTTACGAAATTTGTGGTAATTTAACCAGACAAAACCTCAGTTTAGTTCATGAAAAATTTTCACACTTACTCAATCATTATGAAGAGGTCGTTATGTCGCTTGATTTTATTGAGAAAATAGATAATTATGGACTTGAACTTTTAAAGAGTATACGATTAAAGGCATTACAACGAAGTAAAGTTTTGTTTGTATTGATTAAATCTAACAATCATTTGCTTGCCACATTAAAAAGAAGAAAATCGACTTATATTCTACGGGAGGATTATTAGCAAAAAAGGAATTAATTAGTTTCAATTATGCTACCTCGAATAGTAATTGTATTAAAATATTGCATTACATCTTAAACCTAAATTTAAACCTATGCCTATCGCTATAATTAAAAAAATTACCGAAGAACAACGATTTATGCTTAGCTGCGTACTTGTAAATGGTGGCAATTATTTATATAACTTAATTTTAGGTAGAATATTAGGTCCCTCACAATTTGCTGATGCCGCAGTTTTAATTACCTTTTTGCTTGTACTTTCTTTTGCAGCTATGACTTTTCAGCTTGCTACCGCTAAGTTTTCAGTACTATTTGACCAAACTCTACTTGATAATTTTATCAATTTAATTTTTAAAATATCCTTGATTTTGGGTACTATTTTTGGCATTTGCATTATCCTTTTTGCCAACGAGCTACAAGAGCTTTTTAATACACAATCGAGCCTACTCTTTACACTGTTTGGCTTAGGTGTTCCAATCTATTTTATAATGAGTGTAAATAGAGGTTTATTTCAAGGGAAGAAAAAATTTAACAAACTATCCCTGACTTATCAAAGTGAAATGGTAAGTAGATTACTCATAACCTTAGCCCTTATTTATATGCTTGGCATTACCTCACCACTGCCAATAGTTTTAGGTATTTTGGCCTCTTTTGTTATCGGTGTTTTTCCTCTTTCAAAACAAAAATTATTTTTTAGAAAAAAAGCAAAAATAGATTCTGTATCCAAAAAAATGATACGTAATTTTATTTTACTAACAGCTTTTTACGAACTAACTCAAATATTGATTAATAATAGTGATATCTTAATGGTAAAACATTATTTTGACTCACATCAAGCTGGATTATATGCGTCTCTAGCGCTCATTGGCAGGGTGGTTTATTTTGTAGCTTGGATGCTGGTTATGATGCTATTACCCAAAGTAATTCAGAAACAAAAAGATGGCGAAGCGCATCAAGGAATACTTCTTAACTACGTTTTTTACATTAGTTTACTAGCGCTTACTATTATTGCTGTATGCTACCTATTTCCAAATTTAGTAATCAATCTTATGTTTGGATCTGCTTATATAGAGATCGCACCGCTTTTATGGAAATACGCGTTGGCAACTTCCCTCTTTGCCATCTCTAATATATTTGCATATTACTTTTTATCACTAGACCAATATATACCAGTTATTTTATCGGGAATCTTGGGTATTGCACAGATAGTTCTTATCGTATTTTATCACGAAAGCTTGACACAGGTTGTCTTGATGCAAATAGTAGCAATGCTCGTACTTTTGATCGTGCAATTAATATTTTTTCTTAAGTACACTACTAATCAAAAGATTATATAATTTTAATTATATTTACTCTTCTCTTAATCAACATATAAGCTCCATTAAACTATAGCTTCTTGCACTCCGTCGAAAGTAAATTTTCACTCTACTGTAAAAGCTCATATTTGTATAAGCTAATATGTTAAACCTAAATCAAAAACCTATGAAACTAGCAATTGTAACCGCCTATCCACCGAGTAAAGTAACCTTAAACGAATATGCATATCATTTGGTTAAGCATTTTAGACAACAACAAGAAGTAAGTGAATTAATACTACTAACAGATGTTGACTCACAAAATGCCGATATATCTTTTATTGAAGATGGCTGTAAAATTATTGTAAAAAAATGTTGGAAGTTTAATAGTTATCGTAGTGCTTATACCCTTATGAAAGCTGTTAAACAGACTGCACCCGATGCCATACTCTTTAATTTGCAATTCATGAAGTTTGGTGACAAAAAGATAGTTGCCGCTTTGGGACTTTTACTCCCTTGGTTATGCAAGTTAAAAGGAATTCCAACAATCGCATTATTACATAATATTATGGAGCAAGTAGACTTAGAAAGTGCTGGTTTTTCAAAAAACAAATGGATTCAGAAAATATATAATAGTATTGGATCAACACTCACTCGATTTATTTTATCTACTGATAGAGTCGCTGTAACCATTCAAAAATATGTCGATATTCTTGAAGAAAAATACAATGTAAACAATGTAGTTTTAATTCCGCATGGAACTTTTGAAGTACCCGAGGAGCCAACCTACACGATCCCCGAGGGTCCGTTAAAGATTATGACCTTTGGTAAATTTGGGACATACAAAAAAGTAGAAATATTGATCGAAGCAGTAGAAAAAGTTCGAGCTGCTACAAATCTGCCGCTAGAAGTTGTAATCGCTGGGACCGACAACCCTAATGTTCCGGGTTATTTGGATTCGGTAAAAAAGCAATACGCTCATGTTTCTGGCATTACATTTACTGGCTATGTCGAAGAGGAAGATGTAGCTACATTATTTAATGAAAGTGCAATGGTTATATTTCCTTATACTTCTACTACAGGAAGTTCTGGAGTATTGCATCAAGCTGGTAGTTATGGGAAAGCAGTTGTACTACCTGATTTGGGAGATCTAAGTCTTCTAATGAAAGATGAAGGGTATCAAGGTGAATTTTTTGAACCTGAAAATAATGATAGTTTAGCGACGGCAATACAGAGAATTGTAGTAGATACAGCATATCGCGTTACTTTAGAAAAAGCAAATTATAAAGCGGCTACTGCATATCCAATGCATAAGATAACAGCTATGTATCTTCAAAATTTTAATCAAATAAAAACTGAAAAACTGAAAAAATCAAAGGTAACCTTACAAAAAGTCTAAGTCTGGTCATAGCTTTCTATTCATAATTGATGTACTTAAAAGATGGCTTTTTATTTCCACTTTTATCAATAAACCCAAAGTGTTGTTGTTGCTTTTTACGCCAAGGTAATCGTCCAACAACAGAGATAGGAATTTTCGTGAAATCATAAAGCGTCCAAGACATAAAATTGATTTGATTTTTTTTAATTAACTCCTGAAATTGCTTGTGATAATTTGCCTGATCTGTTTCAGATTTACCAAAAGGAGCCCAAAACCCAAAGTTTGATGATATACCAAACTCTCCTAATATTAATGGTTGTTCACTGTTAGTTTGGAGAGTTTTATATTTATCAGCAAAATACTTAATATCCTCGTAGTAATGAAAAGATAACAGATCTACTTTATCATTTAATACTAATGCTTTATCAATTGTAGACCAGCCTATTGTAACCAGTTGCTTTGGCGCATGTTTTTTTACCTGATAAACCATTTCTTCCAGCCACGCTATAACCTCTTCCTCACCTCTATTCTCAAAATCTAAGTCTGGTTCATTTTTAATATCCCATGCCAAAATTGTTTGATTGTTTGAAAAATAGCTTACAATCTGTTCGGCATGTCGATGTGTTAAAGTCCAGTCTAATACCGAATAATCCCCATAAAAATCAAATAATGTAACAATTACTTTAAGTCCTAGTTTTTCGGCACTTTTAAGAACTGCATCCAGTTTTTTAAGTTTACCTTTCTTTACGTGATCTTTACCAAAATCTTCATATTGCAAAAAAATACGAAGTGTATTTAAACCAGAAGTTTTGATGAGTTCAAAATCTTTGGAAATCTTATCGATATCAAATTCTTCACCAAACATATCCCAAGGAGAATCCTTTGGATAATAATTAACCCCTTTGATTTTAAATCGCTTATTTTTATAATAAACCTTATCATTCTTAATGGTAAAGTATTGAGTGTTATGAAAAGTATCTAATTGTTTGGTTACTGGTTGTTTCACCATATGTCGTATTTTCCAAAATCCATCTTCTAATAAAAAAACTATTTTATAGGTTGATACAGTATTGCCTTGCTGTATCAACTCACCTTTGTGATATACTTTTTGATACGCTCTGACATTCTTATCTGTGCATATGGCTAACTGTCCGTCAGAACTTAAAAAATCCAGATTTAAATTGTGAGATAATGTAGTACCAGCGATATGGGTTTTATTTAAGGCCAAATAATTCACGTGTTCTACTAGCTTCTTTTTTGCATTTTGGGTAAAGTAATCTGATATACCAATAGTCTCGGTTTTTGCGAAGGAATTTTGACGAACGTACCATGATTTTAGATAATCACTCTGGATTGATCGCATAGTAAATTTTTCGATTGGTCGCCCTGGATTAATAGAATCCTGCCAAAGCAATTTAGGTCGATACACCTCTTTTTTTTCAAAATTAATATGGAGCATAGAAGTTCTATCGGCTCCAGTATTTAAGAAAGACAAAACTTGACTAATCCCAAACAGCACAGCTATATTGACAAGTAAAAAAGAAGAAACCAATAAAATCCTATAAAAAAGTTTGTTATATCGTTTATTCATAAACTATGTTTTTAAAGGTTTTTGTTATTCCTAAAGCTTGTATAACAAAATTGTATGATCCTGCTTCGTAAAAATCTTCGGATAGATAAAATTTTACAAAACCATCTTTTGAACTTTCTACCATTGATAAACACACTCCCTCGGGGGCATCTACAAGAAGTCTAACTACAGCACCATCTGGCATCAATTGTCCCATAAAACTATGCAAGGGACCTATGCTTATGACTCTATTTTTGTTGGTGAATTTCACTTCAAAATCTGAGACTGCTTTTTTAAAAGTTACTGAAAGTGAATTACTTTTGGCTATTCCTGTAACATATGCCTCAACAAGCCAAGAGGTTTCTTTATCTGGATGCAACAGTATTGCTTTGGCTATTCCTCCAATAGTCGTCCCATACGTTTGTAGAGGTAACCCTTCATCAGGTTGACAATTAAAAGTGACCAAGGTCCCGTCGGTTACAACATTCGTATGACTATCTTTGATTACCGATGTATAAAATGTAATTAACTGATTACCATCTGCATACTCGTGTAAACGTTCTGAATATATGTTAAAATCAGTAGCTATATCCGAAGTTACGTCTACAGTATATTCTTTAGATGTAGTTTGACTACTCGTTGATGTGAAAAGAATCTTACCACTTTCTGGGTAAGAGTATAAGCGCTTCCATCCTATCAAATCCTTAATAACAACCGTGTCAACAAAAATTTCTGGACCAAATTGATGCTTCATTTGGATAGTGCGTGGTTCACCTATAGGATTATTAAAACTATCTGTAGGAACCACAACCACCATCGAAAAATCTTTACCGCCTGCTAGAATGGATGGCGGACCGATATAGGTTTCTAAATGTACAATTTTTTTGGTGCTTATATTAAAATTACCAGAATACACGATTTTATCATTGTGCCTTATTTTATAGGTAACACTTCCGGTATTTTTTGCAAGATGTTCTGGGAAATTGAAGTTAATCATTCCGTTATGCGATACATTTGTCATAAAAAATGGACCATATGAGGTATTACCCAGAAGTGTGAATTCACCTTCGGTAACGTTTTTAAACGATAAGACTATCTTTTCTCCGGCAGTGAACTCATTCTTGAAATCGGTTAGTTTCAGTTCTGATTGCGCTAAGTTTGCTCTATATCCAGCATAACCAAATGCTCCAAATAGAATTATCAAAAACACCCATATTATATACTCCGTTTTATTCATCATAAAGGCGCTCCAACATAATTGTTAATTTCAATCTTTATAAAATCGTATGCATCACCTTGAACAGGTATTAATTGATTGATGCTATGATTTTCCTTTCGTTTTGGAAGTATTTTATTACCCAAACTTTCGTTTGAAAGTCCATTGATCATAATATAATCCAAGCTATTATTGATAATACAAACCTCTTTAAGTGAAGGTAGTGTAAATTTAAAAAATTGTCTTCTTTGTGGTCGTATTCCTTCTCTTAGGTAATGATGATCGACCCAAATCAACCTTTTTTCTGCATTGTAATAAGAAATTATCAGTTGCGGAATTGTTACTTCTTGAACCCCAAAATTGAAAAGAAAACCCGAAACTTCATTAGCGCGTATGACTAAATTATTTAAGGCTACAGATTTATATAAATCTGTGGTTGCTACATTGCCTGCACATTGTAAGTCAAAAACCGTTGGTGTTTCTGCTAACGCAATGGATGTAAATTCGTTGGGGTCAAAAGTTTGTGGTATTCTATCCTCTGTATTTATCCATGCTATTCCCTCAAAATTGACACGAAAACTTGTAATCTCTTTTGGCATAAGTTTGTGTTTCATTTGATGCTTAACATTATATGTTGCCAATAAATCATTCTCTGTGTTATACAAACTCCCTTTAACGACCACATCCGAGGGAACTTCGTCTATATTTTGAATTTCGCCGACAATACTATATATAGTATCATATGCGACCAACTTTGCAGATATAACTTGCAGTACAGGTTGCTTCAAAACATCTTCATGATATGTTTGTTCTGAGGTGATCCTTCTTCTACCATGATTATAAAACTTATTCGTACTTTCTGTATATAATTGATCTGGCGGTATATCCAAGTCATATGCAAGTGGTTCTATAAACCACTTGCCTCTCCTCTTGTTTAAGGTATGGTAAAAAATCTTATTTAATTTCTCCAGAGGTGTAATCCATTCTGTGATAACTTTGGCTTTGGCTGTCGAATCGGTACTTTTTAAAAGTTGAACATCAATAGTTTCTAATTTGGCGTAGGAGCTTAAAACACCATCACTTACTGATACCTCAAGCATATATTGATCCATACTCTTGTCGCTCTGGGGATCTATATAAGAATACGCTCTTTTAAACTCTTTAAAATCTAGCGCATCATAATATGCTTTTAAAACATTAGGAGCACTGATTTGAGTTGAATTCTTAATGTAAAAGAGATAAGTACCATAACCAAATAGAATACAAAGAAAAACGGCCCATATACAAGACGCTTTTACAAGCTTTTTATTAAACTGTAAATAGGTGTTTTGAAATCTTAAATATTCGGGAAATCTCTCAAATCTGGAGCGCAGTGTGCGTACCCATATCATTTGAATATTGATAACAAATGCAATTAAAACTGTTAGAAAAGGAAATATTCCCCAAAGCAAACTTTGATACATTGGCACGGTTTCTTTGGGTATCATTGATGGTAGAGGTGCTATATTCAATTTTTCCCATACCATAATGCCGTTTTCTAGCTGCCTAAGCCGTTGCCAACCACAAAAATAAAGTATAGGATCATAAAATTTATCATTAGAAAAAACATATTTGAGATTATACTTTTCTGGAACTGTCAGAAATTGCTGTAAAGATCCTATCCCCTCGATCCCTCTAAATTTTGAGTTTTCTAATCGCTCTACTGCTCGTGTTGTTAATTCTGGTAATCTTCTTGCAGAATGATAATTACCATCCACTGTCATGGCATTAGTTTGCGCAGATAACCATGCCATTTGATCCCCAAAACCCAACGGTAAGAATCGCCAATGGTCGTGCTGATCTTGACTCAAAAAATTGAGTATTGGTAACATTTTAATTTCTTGTGGTTGGTTAGGTCTAAAATAACCAAGGCTCATCGTAAAGATTAGCATAAAGACAATCATACCTACTAAAATACCTCCTAGCAAACGGTGAAAAATACTCCCAAATCTATCTTGAATATAATTTCTTAAATCACCTTCTACAAATCGATAAACAAACTCACCAAAAATTGGAAGAGCCATAATAGAAGCCCAAAGAGTAAATCTATCTAGGGTAAGGATATTAAATGCATTATCTCCCAAAATTGCTTTAGGTACAGGTGTAGTACCCCCAGTACCTAAGATGGTTAATAATGTTATCGAAAACCCAAAAAACAAATACCGTTTACTATAATATCTATAAAATATATACGGCAATAAAAACAAAAGAATCCCCCAAGGAATTAAGAAAAATACCAAGCCCGATGAGGTCACTTCTAAAAAATTATCTCGAGAACCATGTGGGATGGGAACCTGAGTAATCGGGTTATTTTTTGTGTTAATCCAATACGGCAAAATACAAAGGATTATACTACAAAGAGAGAGCAAACCAAACAGAAGAATTCTTTTAAATAATTGTAAAAAATTTTTAAAAAAAATCACAAACGTAATCTCGCGATACTTTCGCACCTTTTCACGCGAGGCATCCATAATAACCATACCTATTAATGGAAAGATAAAAAACACCATGCCAAAGATGGGCGTAACATGATGAGAGGTAACCGTAACAGCTAATAAACTTATCGAAGTTAACAAATATCGATAGCGACCTGTCTTAATCCATAAATAGATTTCTGGTAAGGCGTGCATTAGAATGGATATACCTATTATACTAGGTAATTGTCCAAATATATGTAGTGTCTCAACAAATGAAGTGGATAATATTCCTACTATGGATGCATAACCGGCTGCTTTTCGATTTGCAGTAATTAATAAAGCAAAACGATACACCCCCGTAACAAACAAAATAACCCCAATTATAGCAACGGTAAACATTCCAAACTTAAGACCTCCTAGATATGAAAACAAAGCAATTGCTTGATGCACTAGTGGTGGATAACCCATGACCGTAAAACCTGTATACCACTTATAACTCCATGGCTCAAACCATTGTTGTGAATAATGCTCGGCAAAAAATAAATGAATCAATGCATCATACGTAGATTCTAAAGTAAAAAAAATACTAGTCCCATGGAAAGCCAATCCAATAAGAACTGCACTTATCACATATTTATTTGTCCTTTTATCCATTTATGATCTTGATATCACTCTTTTTAATTGATTAAATATACAATAATGTTTGATTTCGATAAACGGAATGTCTTTCGACGAAAACCATTTATCGATACTAAGTTGCTAGTCAACGAAATATGAGATTTTTTACTGTGTGCTCCTCGTAGATTTGGACTATAAACCAAAACAAACTACTATGAAAACTGGAATAATCATACCGTGCTATAACGAAGAAAACAGACTAGATGTAAACGCTTTTATTCAATTTGCAAACAAGAAAAATCAATATCATTTATGCTTTGTAAACGATGGGAGTAAAGACAATACCATCCAAGTGCTAAAAAAAATTCAAGAAACCAATCCAAGAAAAATCAGTATTGTAGA
The DNA here is from genome assembly GCF_042434915.1 of Aquimarina rhodophyticola. GTDB lineage: Bacteria > Bacteroidota > Bacteroidia > Flavobacteriales > Flavobacteriaceae > Aquimarina. The sequence goes on along the minus strand of NZ_CP170198.1, from coordinate 3,506,225 downwards.
TGTGAAAAAAAATGCTGGTAAAGCAGCTGCTGTTCGCACTGGATCTCAATACCTTTATAAAAGAGGTGATATTAAATTTGTAGGCTTCATCGATGCAGATTTGTCTACAGATTTTGAAGATTTTGCAGGCTTACTTACAACGCTTAAAAACAATGATAAATTAGATTTTGTATTTGGTTCTAGAGCAAAAAATCCATCTCAGGGGATCGAAAAAGATAAAATTAGAGGATTAATCTCAAAAATGATCAATCTTTTGATCGTGGCAATACTAGGACTTTTTATCCAAGATACTCAATGTGGTGCAAAAGTTTATCGAGCACATCTTGTACCAGTACTTTTCGAAACAAAATTTTATAGCCGTTGGTTATTTGATGTAGAGATGTTCATAAAGCTTAAAAAGTTTTACGGTAAATCAAAAGTAATGGCAAAAATTCTGGAACAACCTCTAAAAAGATGGGTTCATATGGAAGACTCTAAACTGGGCTTAAAAGATTCTCTTGAGATTCCTTACAGATTATTATCAATATGGTTCAACTATACCGTACTACAATCCAGCATTGCTGTAAATGCCAAAAATACTATAGAACCTACCATAGAAATATTTGGAGTAAACAACACATCATTAGCCGCATAATAACCTTAACAACATAATGTCATGATAAATTATCCAATCAAATTCGAACCTATATTAAAAGAGAAAATCTGGGGTGGCAATAAATTAAAAAACATCCTAAATAAAAAAACTAAAAAACAAAACATTGGCGAAAGTTGGGAAATTAGTGATGTAGATGAACATTCGACTTCTGTTGTAGCCAATGGCATACTTAAGGGAATGAGTTTAAAAGAAATGATGCAACAGTTTAACCAAGAATTAATGGGAAAAAACAACTATAAAACCTTCGGAAATAATTTCCCACTACTCATTAAGTTTATTGACGCCCAAGAAAATTTATCAATTCAAGTGCATCCTGATGATGCGATTGCTGGTAAACGCCATAACTCATTTGGTAAAACTGAAATGTGGTACGTAATGCAAGCTGATACCGATGCAAATGTAATTATAGGGTTTGAAGACCATATGGATAAAGATTTATATAAATATCACTTAAAAAATAATTCACTAGAGGATGTATTACATACAGAATCAATTAAAAATGGAGATTGTTTTTTTATCAATCCTGGAGAGATTCACGCAATTGGGGCTGGAGCTTTGATTGCTGAAATTCAACAAACATCTGATATAACATACCGCGTATACGATTATAACAGAACCGATAAACAAGGAAACTCACGAGACTTGCACAATGATATGGCGTTCGACGTGATTAATTATTCAAAAAATGATAATTACATAATGCACTATGATAAACTAATTAATCAATCGTCTACAATCACAGAGTGCCCCTATTTCACCACGAATTTTGTAGGAGTTAAAAATTCTTTTTGTAAAGACTATACTCAACTTGATTCTTTTGTTATCTATATGTGTACACAAGGTAGAGCAACTGTAACCATTGATAATATAACCGAAGTCATCTCGCAGGGTGAAACACTTCTTATACCAGCCACAGCATCTAATGCCATTATAACATCTGATAATGCTGAACTATTAGAAGTTTACATAGCTTAAAAATACGTTCCCCAAAACTGTTTTATCAATTTCATCTATTCTTTCATTTGTTAAAAACAATACAAATGAAAGAATTTTTGTTTATCTTTTTACTAAATTTGTTAGACAAAATAATCTATGCATCATAAAATTTCCTTACCAACAAAAATTTGTATCGTCTGTGACAAATCTTTTAGTTGGCGCAAAAAATGGAAACGTGATTGGGATGCAGTAGTGTATTGCAGTGAGCGTTGTCGAAGAAACAAGAAACGCTTTTTAAAAAGTTAAAGATAAAAAACAAAACATGGATTCAACCGCATTAGTCTGGTTTCGAAATGATTTAAGAATGGTAGACAACCTATCTTTAACAAAGGCTACTGCACATCATAAAAAAGTTATTGCAATATTTTGTTTTGATCCAAGGCATTTTAAAAGTACTTCCTACGGCTTTAAAAAGACCGAGTATTATCGTGCTAAATTTCTCTTAGAAACGGTTGAGGAATTGCGAGACACTTTACAAACTTATAACATTACGCTATTCACGTATTTTGATTATCCAGAAAACTGTATTCCAGAGCTGATTCATAAACATGCTATCACCGAGGTTTATCTGCAAAAGGAATGGACACATGAAGAATGTATTATTGAAGCTAATGTAAAAAACAAGTTGCCTCAGCGCGCTATAAAATGGACGGCGTCCTACGATCAATTTTTGATTAACCCTGAGCAACTACCCATTCCTATACAATCACTACCTAGAGTTTTTACCGATTTTCGTAAATTATGTGAACATCGATGTACCGTACAACGACCAAGTACGATAAAAAGGCTTTCTAGCACAAACTATATTACCAACCATACTAAACTACCAACGATAGAAACTTTAGGGTACCAATCTCGTACAATCGACTCTCGTTCGGCATTTCCGTTTAAGGGTGGGACACTACAAGCACAAAATCGAATTAAAGATTATTTTTGGCAAAGTCATAATCTTTCGACCTATAAAAAGACACGTAATGGTTTGATTGGACCTCACTATAGTTCTAAATTGTCTGCGTGGTTGGCTAATGGTAGTATTTCTGCTAGGACAATTTATTGGGAAATTAAAAAATACGAAAAAGATGTGATAAAAAATGACTCTACTTATTGGTTGATCTTTGAACTGATATGGCGTGACTTTTTCAAATACGTATCACTTAAATATGGTAATAAAATTTTTAGTATCGATGGTATTCTTCAAAAAAAGTATGCATGGTCTACTGACAAAGTAAAACTAAATGCTTGGATTTCAGGACAAACTAAAGAACCCTTTGTTAATGCTAATATGATTGAGTTGGGTAAAACTGGTTGGATGAGTAATAGAGGCCGTCAAAATGTAGCTTCCTATTTAACAAAAGATCAAAAAATAGATTGGCGCATAGGTGCCGCATATTTTGAGGCGTTTTTGATCGATTATGATGTACACAGTAATTATGGCAATTGGATGTATGTTGCGGGCGTAGGGAATGATCCTCGTGATCGTAAATTTAATATAGAGTTACAAGCAAAACGCTACGATCCTCAACAAAAATTTCAACAACTTTGGTTACAACCCATATTATTTTAAACTTATGACATTACGCTTAATTCTTGGTGATCAACTCAATATAAATCATTCCTGGTTCAACACAATAGATGATACTATTATTTATTTTATGGCAGAGATGCGTCAAGAAACTGATTATACAAAACACCACATCCAAAAAATTGTGGCATTTTTTGATAGTATGCGTAATTTCTCAAAAACTTTAGAAAAAAAAGGACATCAAGTACTTTATTATACGCTTGACGCGAAAAACAATACCCAAAATCTTTCAGAAAATATAGAAAATCTAGTAAAGACAAAAAATATTTCAAAATTTGAATACCAGTTGCCAGATGAGTATAGACTGGATCAGCAATTAATCCATTTGTGCAAATCTCTATCTATAGAACACGAGGCTTATGACACAGAACACTTTCTGACTACACGCACTACATTATCAACTTTTTTTAAAGGTAAAAAACAGTTTACTATGGAGTATTTTTATCGGTTTATGAGAAAAAAATATGACATTTTAATGGTAACAGATACTGACCCTGAAGGCGGCCAATGGAATTATGATGAAAGTAACCGAAAAAAATGGAAAGGGACTCCCGCAATACCTGAAGAAAAAAAATATGTAAAAGACGTAACCTCTCTAATTGACTTATTAAATAAACAAAAAGTAAAAACTATAGGAAATATTTCTACAGAAAACTTCAACTGGCCCACCTCAAGAGAAGAAGCGCTAGATACTCTTGATTATTTTTGTCAAAATTTATTGAAACATTTCGGAGATTATCAAGACGCGATGGCTCCTAATCAAAAATATCTCTTTCATAGTCGATTATCCTTTGCTATGAATAGTAAAATGCTACACCCTATGGAGGTTATCGTGACTGTAATTGATTATTGGAGAAAGCATAAGGAATTGATTCATTTCTCTCAAGTTGAGGGGTTTATACGTCAAATTTTAGGATGGCGAGAATATATGCGCGGTATGTATTGGAAAGAAATGCCCGCTTACGCGAAAAAAAATCATCTTGAAAATCATAATAAACTTCCTGAATTTTATTGGACTGGAAACACAAAGATGAATTGCCTACATCATGCAATTACGCAAAGTCTAGAAGATGCCTATGCGCACCACATTCAACGACTTATGATTACAGGCAATTATGCCCTCCTTACTCAGGTACATCCAGATGAAGTTGATCAATGGTACTTAGGTATTTATATTGACGCAATAGAATGGGTAGAAATCACCAATACACGGGGTATGAGTCAATTTGCAGATGGTGGGCTTGTTGCAACAAAACCCTACGTATCCAGCGGAAGCTATATAAACAAAATGAGCACCTATTGCAAAGGATGTTATTATAAAGTCTCAAAAAAAACAGAAGATGATGCCTGTCCATTCAATAGTCTGTATTGGAACTTTCTGGATGAGAAGCAACACTATTTCAAAAATAATCGCAGAATGAAAATGATGATGAGTCTACTAGACAAAATGAGTCCCGAGAAAAAAGATGCGTATAGAAAGAGAGCACAACATATAATTGCAAACCCCAATGAATACTGAAAAACCCGAAATTAATATCGTTTGGTTTAAACGAGATTTACGCTTATTGGACAATGAGGCTATTCATAACGCTATAAAATCAGGTGTACCAACACTTTTATTATTTGTTTTTGAAAATTCATTACGCAATGATAAACATTACAGTGAACGACATTGGAATTTTATCAAACAATCTATTCTCGATTTGAACAAACAGTTAGAACCATACACAACTAGAGTTCTTTCTGTAAACTCAGAAATAATCTCAGTAGTAAGTACTTTACAACAATTCTGGAAAATTAATACTGTTTATAGCCATCAAGAAACTGGTATTCGATTAACGTATGATCGTGATAAAAATTTTTCTAGGTTTTGTAAAAACAATAGAATCCATTGGAAACAGCATATTAACAATGGCGTTTTTAGAGGAGAAAGAGATCGAATGGATTGGAGCGATAAATGGGAGAAATATATGATGCAACCAGTGCATGATTTTAAGCCAGACACCAACAGTTTTATTCCTATTGCGACTTTAGATAACTTGTCCAACCATTTTAATACTGCAAATTTACACACAGCACATTACCCGCTTATGCAAGTCGGTGGATCCACCATGGCACATCGCTATTTGACGTCCTTTTTTGAAGAGCGAATCAAGAATTATAATGCTCACATTTCGAAACCTGCATTGGCTCGTAAGGGCTGTAGCCGTTTATCACCATATTTGGCTTGGGGTAACTTATCGGTGCGTCAAGTATGGCATTATGCCAAAGTAATCCGTAAAACTTCAACTTTCAAAAAGCAAATAGATTCTTTTACTTCTAGATTGCGATGGCAAGCCCATTTTATTCAAAAATTTGAAATGGAAGATACTATGGAATTTGAGAGTGTTAATAAAGGCTATCATAAGCTAAAAAAACAAGTCTCTGATGCTTATATAAAGGCATGGAAAACTGGACAAACTGGATATCCTCTTATCGATGCGTGCATGCGTTGCTTATCAGAAACAGGGTATCTAAACTTTAGAATGCGCGCACTTGTCGTATCCTTTTTTACGCATAACTTATGGCAACCATGGCAAGAAGCCACTTCACATTTATCACAAATGTTTCTAGATTTTGAACCAGGGATTCATTTTCCTCAACTGCAAATGCAAGCTGGTGAAACTGGAACCAACCTACTACGAATTTATAATCCTATTAAAAATAGTTTAGAGCATGACCCCGAAGGTCATTTTATTAGAAAATGGGTTAGAGAACTAAGAGATCTTCCGCCTGAATTTATTCATGAACCTTTTAAAATGACCCCACTAGATCAAAAGTTTAATGACTTTGTTTTAGGTGTTGATTATCCAAATCCTATCGTAGAACTACCATCTACTCGTAAATATGCTAGTGATACGCTCTGGGCATTACGCGATGATCAATTGGTAAAAGAAGAAAATCTACGAATTTTAAAAAAACATACGTTGCCCAATAGAAGGGCTTTTGACTAAAAATACTATTGATTATGAAAACAATGTTAACCCCAAGAGAAATAGATCGTATCATAGAAATGGCATGGGAAGATAGAACTCCTTTTGACGCAATTTTATGGCAATTTAATCTAACCGAAGAAGAAGTCATTAAATTAATGCGTTCTGAAATGAAACCGTCAAGTTTCAAAATGTGGCGAGCTCGCGTGCAAGGAAGAAAGACAAAACATGCTAAAAAAAGAAATTTTATAGAAGGACGCTTTAAATGTTCAAGACAAAAACATATCACACATAATAACATCTCAAAACGATAAAAATGGCCAATAAAAAACCCGACGCAGTAGTTTTTAATGATCAAGAGCAGCGCTATGATGCAGGGCTTAAAGCATACGCAACCAATGTAAGTGCTCCCGCGATAACTATTGAAGATACCGCTGCTTGGAAAAACAGAGGAATTACAAATGTAAATCATCAAATCAAAACAAAATTTGATGAATTGAAACTGGCATACGAACAGTTAATGGATCAATTTGAATACAATAATCTGATCTATCAATCAAAATTTAATTTTGAACCTGTTATAGGAGCTACCTATTATTTATACAAAAGAAAAAACGAAGAAACTTTTTTATCTGTCATCTCTCCTGAAGAATGCAATTTTACATACATCGGTACTTTTCAACTAAAAGCTGATCGCATGTGGGAAAAATTATAATTTTGGCTTAGACAATAGACTTTAAACTTTTAAAATACGCTTTAGCTTTTTGATTTACTTTAGGAGCTAGTAGTAATCCTGAGACAACCGTAGGTATAGCCATTAAAGCAAATGCACTGTCTATAAGGTTAATAGCAAAGTCAATTTTTACTACTGCAGCAACTACAATCGAGGGAATGTATATGTAATTATAGTATTTTCCATATTTTGGTTTAGTAAGATATCCCAAGCATAAATTACCATAATAAGAATACGAAAATAATGTTGAGAACGCAAAAACCAAAATCATAATAATCAAAACTACATCACCTATGCCGTAGGGTAATACAGAGTTAAAAGCTTTAAGTGTTAGAGATACTCCGTTCTCATCTCCGTCTTTCCATACACCTGTAGATAATATAGCCAAAGCAGTTAATGTACAAACAACCAATGTATCGATTGCTGGTCCAGTCATAGCTACTAATCCTTCTCTTATGGGTTCTTTGGTCTTAGTTGTGCCATGCATCATAGGTGCTGTTCCAATACCTGCTTCGTTCGAAAATGATCCGCGTTTAATTCCCGTTTTCACTAAGTAACCTAAGGCGCCTCCAGCCACTGCTTCACCACTAAAAGCATCCGTAAAAATCAAAATAAACATCTCAGGAACATAGTCTATTCGTATGATTAATATAATAAGTACAGATACAAAGTATAAAGCAACCATGGCAGGAACTAAGCGACTTGCTACTGCTCCTATTCTTTTTATTCCTCCAAATATTACCAACGAAGCTATGAGAGCTAAAACTATTCCGATATAAAATTTATCGTTTTCAGTCAACGCTGAGACATCTACCAAGGTTTGGGTTAATTGATTAGCTGTAAACGCTGGAAGTGTACCTATTAATCCAGCCAATGCAAATAGAATCGCCAATGGTTTCCACTTTGATCCCAATCCCCCCTCTATGACATAAATGGGACCTCCTAATGGGATCCCCTGCTCATCTTTAGATCGGTACATCATAGAAAGAGAACACGTATAAAATTTTGTAGCCATACCGATAACTCCACTTACCCACATCCAAAAGATTGCACCAGGACCACCAGCTACTATTGCAATAGCTACACCACTAACATTGCCCATCCCAACAGTTGCAGCAATAGCAGAAGAAAGTGCTTGAAAATGTGTTAGTTGACCGTCTTCCTTAGCATCATCAAATTTACCTCGTAAAATATCGATAGCATGTTTAAAATAAAGAAAAGGAGTGAAACGTGAGTACATTAAAAAGAAAAGCCCTCCTCCTATCAGTAAAAATAATAATGGCCAATCCCAGATCCAAGAACTAAAACTGGCAACGAGTGCTTCAATTTTTTTAAACATAGAAAGAGCTATTGATTTGTATAATCAAATATACTATATCCTATTGTATCCTTTCTAAGAAAAGCGATAGTTATGTAAATTTTGTAAATCTGGGTTTGTTTACACCACGATCATACATTACAATACTACCTGCAACTGCTACATTGAGACTCAGCTCTGATTTGAACTTGATTAAAAAATGAGATTTTTCTATAGCCTCTTTTGATAATCCGTGGTCTTCTGCTCCTAATAAATATACACAACGTCTAGGATGCCTAAATGCTTCTAAAGCTTCGGCAGATTTTGTGAGTTCTACACCTACAAGCATAGCTCCTTTTGGCAAATGACGATAAAAATCCTCAAAATTTTTATAGTGAAAATAAGGTAAGGATTTCACTGCATTGTGGGTGTCACAAGCTTGTTTTGCGTAACGATTTCCAATAGTAAAAATAAAACTTGCTCCTAAATTTTGTGCTGATCGCCACAGTACTCCTAAATTTTCGGGTGTTTTTCCATTTTGGATTCCGATGCCAAAAAATTCGTTTTTAAAATTATCTATCATAGTACAAAAATAATAAAGTACTAAAATAGATATAGAGTTATAAACTAATTAAGATGGCATTTAATAAAAAAAATCCCGCTCTTTAAAAAGAACGGGACTGTCAACATTTACGCTTAAAACTTTATCGTATACACTGCACAATGCCATGTAAATTGATAAGGTTTTTCTTGAAATGTTCCGGGGATTTTATCTTCATGTGTAGCTTCTACGATATAATCTGCATTCCATGGTAAGGAGAATGAAATTATCCCTTTACTATCTGTCTTCATTTTTTTTGACCATTCATCCTTAATAAAAATAGTTACCTCTGCGTCGGCCAAGGGCTTTCCTTTGAATACAACTTGTAGATCAACAGTGGCATTTTGCGTATATGCAACTTTTGAAATGTCTACTATACTCAAACTCGAAGGATTGACAGAAGCTGTATTTTTTTTGGTTCCTGTTCCTACATCAATTTTTGATGTTGCATGATATTGAGGTCTAAAAATTCCATAGTCATACTCTGTATAATCAAGAACCTTATAATTTTTATTATCTACTATTACAGTATACGTACCTTCCATCTTGGGTGTGAAATTAGTCGAAAACGACAACTCCTTTTGTACTACAGAAAGCTCAATTTTACTGCCATCTGGAGCTACAACCCACATGGTGAAATCTTCGGCATCCTGAAATACTTCTCCTTCGGTTTTTTCCCATACTCCGCTGGTATATTCTCCAAAAAACACTTGTATTTCTTGCTCTTTTCCAATTGTACCTTTAGATGGTGTATCAATCCATAAAAAATGTGCAAACGATGGGGTTGTTATCATAAGTAATAATAACGCATACCAGATGTTATTTTTCATAATATTTAATTTAATGATAGTGTGATCTGATGAATCTGTAAGAGCACAACTAATTTTACTAATTTGTTAATTTAAAAATTCCTTTAAGTGCTAATCCGTTAACTTTGGCTCCTTTGGTAGCAGTTGCGGTTTCTGGATCAACCACATATACGTGCGTTTCACCATTGTTTGCATTTTCTCCATTTTCTCCAATAGCTTCGCCTACACGACTGCTCAAATAAGCTTTACCATCTTCGACAAATAGTGGTGCAGTATATCGATTGGCATGGGCAGGTACACCTTTAACATCGGTTATTGTTTTATTAACTAAGTCTAATATTACAAGTTTGAAAAAGCTTCCTTGCTCTTTAAATACTCCCCAAGCAGGTAATGTATCATCTAATATGATTCTCCCAATAGCTTTTCCGTTACCTACATAATCCATCCAAAATAATTTCCCTCCATTCGTAGTATTTTCTACATCAAAAAAATAATCAACATCAAATGTTTCAGAACCATTACTAATTTTTAAAATACCAGAAGGTTTGGTAGCAGCAGTAAAGCCAGCTGTCAGTGCTGAAGAAGAATATGAAAAAATATCATTAGTTTCGGTCTTGATAATTCCTGTACTGTGACCGTTAACACCGATTGGACTCGTTCTATCATCGTAGATAATATTCTCCAATTCAAATTCGGGGTAACTAAAAATCGCTACATAGGCACGATCTACATCAGGTGTTACATAAGAACCATCTGCCGCCCATTTATGATAAGAAACAAATAATTTACCATCGCGCAAAATCATACCAGTAACCCATGGAATAGATCCTGGATTGGCTGCAGTACCATCGCCTGGATCAATATCAATTGGGTGAGATATAATTTTTTCTAATTTGCCAGTCTCTGCATTTATAAAATGAAAACGCTTATCGGAAAGTCCACCGTAACTAAGCTCTACTGCTAATAATGTTTTATCATCAATTGCCGAAAAGTTGTCCAAAGTATTTTGAAACGTAAAATTGGCAACTTCGTTTATAGCTCCATTTTCATCTAATTGAAAGGCGATTGATTTATCATCATCAGAGTATCCAGCGGTAAATACAGTATTATTTGCTTGATGAAAAAAACGCCATCCTTTTAAAGGTATTCCTTCACCCTCAACAGAAATTTCACCTGTTGTTAAAGATTCTAGAGAAGGTAGTGCTACTATGTAATCTACTGGAGCCCCTTGCCCTACGGGTAACGCCTGAAAACCAACTACATATTTTGAATTTTGAGAAGACCCTGGTTGCGTAGGCTCAGTTGGCTCTGACACATCATCATCGCTGCTACATGAAAATACGCATAATGATACTATAGCTAAGCATATAGTTCGAGTGATATAATTAAGTGTGTTCATTTGTATTAGTATTTAAAGTTATTTTAATTTGATAAATAGTATCTGAATTTAATATAAAATGCTCTTCCTGGTTTTTGAATATTCAAATTATCATATATCATCTCATCGGTTATATTTTGTCCTAATAACGATAGATTATACATCCCGTTTTTGAAAGAATATCCTAACTGTATATTGTGTGAAAATTGGTTTGGAATAAAAATCCGTTCTTCTGAAGATCCTTGAGTATATGACTGAAAAGGAAATTCGTTTGCATAGTAGGAAGCTAGAGAAAAGGTTAAGTTGTCGTGAGAAACAATAGCGGCCTTCCAAGTATAACCAACACTTAAGTTTCCAAACAGATAGGGAATATTTGGGATACGCACATCCAGAACATTGTCTTGAATTTTTTGATACGAACCATTCATGGATAAAAATATATTTTTATATGTGGCACTTACTTCTCCTTCGATACCGATACTACTTGCATCTGCAGTATTATAATACCTTGAATTAATACCTTCTGACCATAAAACAATGAGATTTTCAGTTTTTCTCATGAAGAAATTAGTATCAAAACGAATACTACAACTTGCACATTTAAATGTACCTGTAAGTCCTAAGTTTACATTATAACTCTCTTCTGGTTGTAAATTAGAATTTGCCTTTAACAACAAACCATCTCCAAAAATCTCATAACCTTCAGGAATTCTAAACGTTCTTTCAAAAGAAGTTTTAAATTGCATAGCGGGTGAAAATTTATACGTAGATGCCACTCCATAGCCAGTTTTGACAAAAGCATTATCAAAGTGACTGAAACGATTTTGATCATCGTTAGAATAAACATCCTCTATAACACCCTCAGATTTCAGGAAATATTGTTTTAAAAACAAAACGTTTTTCCAATTACTAGTAATAAGGTCAAAGTCATAAGAAATACCCATTATATTTTTGTCTAAAATATGTGGGTCGTTAAAAGGAATTCTCGTTCGTTTAGCAGGATCTTTACCAGTTCTTTTTACATAATTCTTGGTATAATTAAAACTTAAAACACTTGTTTTACTTAAATTATACGAGGCAAAGGTGTTTAGTAGGTGAACTCTATCTTTGAATTGAAATAAGGTTTTACTAAACTCAAACTCCCCTAAATCTTTATCCTCTCTCTCGATATACCCACCAAACCAATCATACTTTCTGCTTGATGTATCCACAACTTTATCAAAGTTTTGACCTATAGAGGCATATGCTTTGATATGTAACTTTTCTTTTAATAAATTCGCCTTTTGATAAATTAAGGAAACATTAAAAGTTTCATTTTGGGTAAAGACCTCGCCAAATGGATTTTGTGGATCTATTGGGTGCTGTATTTCATTTTTATTAGCTGATGAAGTTATGCCAAGCAAAAAGCGATCGGCAAAAGACTTATGTACAACTCCCGATTGAACTGTAATCATTTGAGAGTTATATGCATCATGAAAACGTCGTACATTATCTTTTGTTATACCTGTATCATTACCCAAATCATCACGTATCTCAATACCATCAATAGTATAATCATTATCAGAATGATTGTAGTAAGAAAATGCTTTAATTACAAAACCACTATCTGTATGATATTGTGCATTTAGAGTAGCACGATGCGTATTAAATGAACCAAAATCATAGGATGCATCGATAAAATTATTAGTGCGTTGATTTGTGACTAAATTTACAGCACCACCCAAAGCATCGGCTCCCAGATAAATAGGCACTACACCTTTGAAAACTTCGACTCTATCAATTAAAGTTGCAGGAAAATTATCGAATGTCATCGAACTTCCGAAATTTTCTAGAGGTATGCCATCAAGAAAAAACTTAACTTGTTTTCCTGTTAATCCATTCAAAGAAAAGTCAAATGCAGAACCTAAACCCCCATTTTGTCTTAGATTAATACCTGGGATAGTTTTTAAAACTGCATTTATATCTGTACTTGTATTTTTAAGCCCCTTTGTCTCTACCACCTCAACTTCAAAAGCTTGTTCTCGAATCTTTTTTGCCTCGGTCTTAACATTTAAATGCACATCGTCAAGGGTACTTATATTTTCTTTTAGAATAGCCTTTATTTCTAAAGTACTTTGATCATCGAGAACTAAAGTTTTAATAAAAGAATCAAACCCTATGTAACTAATTGTAAGTGTATATTTACCTGACGGAATTTGAATGCTAAAATTGCCTTCAAAATCGGTCGCAACTCCTTTGCTAATTAGTCCATCAATCTTTACCGAAGCATCTGGTATGGGCTGTAAAGACTGATCTTGCACACTGCCAATTATAAAGGATTGTGAATATCCTATAAAACTACTGCACAACAAGAATAAAACAGATAAAAAAATATTCGTATCAAACGAAAAAATTCTTTTTATGAGGAATTTCTTTACCACTTCAATTTATTATTTATATTTGATCTAAATAAGTTTTGTGCAAAAATAATAGCTCTTTCGTGATTAAAACGACGTATTATGGATAAAAAAAGACGGGAAAACATCACGTCTAATGTTGTTGAAATTAATGAAACTCAACAGATAGGATTACATACAGTTATCGAATTAGTTGACGAAACTGAACATTGCGGTATAAAGACTTTACAGTATCAAATTAAATCTAATGTTGGTAAAGGTTCTCTAGTAACATTTGCTTTTTCTGGAGTAGAAATTATCATGTATGATATTGTGCTTTATGAAGATTTTAAAATAAATGGTGATCTTTTATTGAATGTACTCGAAATGTCTTTTTTAATGGACGGCACCAAGATTATAGGGATAAAAAAGCGAAACGAAGCTATCATTTTGGAGCATCAGGAATGTTACCTATTATACCTTTCTAAACTTAGAGGATCTGTAAACTATTTAGGAAAAAACCCCCTTAAAGAAATCAAAATTAGGATGAGTTCAGACTTTATAAAAAAATACAATCTTGACCAAGAGTATGACTTGTCCAATGTATATGCGATACCTAGCGAAGATTCAAAATTTATCAAACCTATTTGTAACAAGTCACAAGCTATTCTAGCAGATATTCTGTCAGATAATCGTATAGGTCTTTTAAAAAGATTATTTCTAGAATCAAAAGTATTAGAACTTTTGTTACTGCAAATAGATCAAACCAATGTTACTGTACCTATGCTCAATGGAGCTCATGACCATTTAGTAAAAAAACTATATAAAGTTCAACATCTAATAAGTAAGGACATTTCCAAACAATACTCCATAAAGGAATTGGCACGAATTATTGGCATCAATGATTTTGTATTGAAAAAGGAGTTTAAACAACTATTTGGAATGACAATTTTTGAGTATGCTATGGAGCAACGACTTACTACTGCCAAGAACTTGCTATTACACAGCAAAAAACCTATTTACGAGATTGCAGAAGCTGTAGGTTATAAAAACTCTACTCACTTCTCGGCAGCGTTTAAAAAGTTAGAAGGCGTAACTCCAAAAACATTTAGAAAACCAAAATTACCCTAAAAAACTTTATCGCTATTAAATAATCCATATAGTAGTTTATAAGATTTCAGAATTTTTAAGAAGATCTACTAATTTTTGAATCATTAGCGTAATAACTAGTACTATCGGAATCAAAATAAGTATACCGATAACCCCAAACTGTTGATACCCCAAAACACTCATTCCCCAACATATTACAACCCATTGTATGATGTAAATGCTTGTAACACGTTCACTACAATAATACAAAAAGCTAAAGATCGAGTTATGAGCTGATCGTGATACAATTTGATACGAAATCCATAATATGATTAAATTGAACCCTGTAAGATAAATTACTCCTCCTTGTCCTAAGTGAAAGTAATCTCCGAAATGATACTTATAATCATAAAAACACATAAGCAATCCAATGATTAAGGTTATTAAACCTATAGATAGCATTCTCGAGAATATAAATTTTTGATTTCTTTGATTTTCATGATACCAACGACCGAAAAACATGCCAACCAATATAAAAGTAAACCAAGGAAAGATTGCAAAATAAATATCCCACTTATCACTCCACAAAATAGCAAGCAGATAATCCAAACCATCTATTCCGCTCATAAGACCTCGAACATAAGGAGTAGCTATGAGTATACAAAATGCAATAAATAGCGGTATCCATTTATTTACAGAAAAATAATTAATTACCCCCATAAAAAGTAATGAAACACCCGCCAGTTGTAAAATATCCCCCGTACCAAATAAGTACAGTAAATTTTTCCATGATAATGGAGTGGTCCATCCATAAGCTGCAATAAAATTCTCTGGCATAATTCCTAAAAGTATAGGAACATGAAACTTTAAAAAATTCATACCATAGCCAGCCGCCAACAATATTAGTGCTCGCTTACAAGAAAGCTTTAGCGATTGGTTACGAGATAACGTATACGAGAAACCCATAACTAATAAAAATATAGGTGTTCCCTTTCCAATCGTGTGAATGCAATATCCTAACCAAGTATCAGACTGTGTAGCAAGATCCCCATACATCCATAAAGTATGAACTATTGCAATTAAGAAAACGCTCAATCCTCTTGCAAAATCAATGGTGTGTACTCTATTTGAAAAATCATTCATATTACTTTCTTTTTAAATACTGTGTTTTGTAAGTTTCTTTGATAAAGCTTTACGTTTTCTTACGCTTACGTTAGATAGAGTATCTGTATATCCCATATAAAACATTCCCATAGACTTTTCATTGGGAGCAAGCCCTAATTTTGCACATAAGCATGTGTCGCCAGTGATGTATCCCAATAACCTGCAAGTCCGTGAGCTGTGCAAGAGAGCCAAATATTTTGTACTGCACATGAGACCGCAGCTAGTTCTTCCCACTCGGGTATTTCTATGGTTTGGCTACGCTTCATAATTATTACAATTACCACTGCATTCGCCGCATACTTCTTTGTGGCATGATAGCGCTCCTCGGTAAATTGTGCTATTGGCAGTCTCTCTTTATAATAGTGAGCCAGAAAATCGCCAATCGCTAACGAATGTTTACCCGTGAGTTGAATAAATCGCCAAGGTTGCGTCATTTTATGAGTGGGTGCCCAAATAGCATCTGATAAAATTGATTCTATAATTCTTTGATCAATCGTTTTATGTATAAATTGATCTGCATATACAGTTCTTCGCTCTCTTATAATATTTGATAACAAGGTAGCTTTGGTGGGGTGTTCACTTTTATCCATTCTTTTTTATTTGGTACCGCTATTTTTTTTAAAAGGAAAAATTGGATTCTCTAGAACACCTTCTAGTATCAAACTCTCAATAGGATCGGCAAGATTGAGCATTTGTTGCGTATTTGCCAATTGCAATCGGTTTAAGCAACAGCGATCAAATTGGGGGGTAAAGAGGTCATAGCGCTCAAATTTTTCTGAGAACTCTGGGTGCTCATCTTGGTAAGCATAAATATTTTGGGCTACCAATTTCCAAAATTCATATTGCGGAAACTTTGTATGAGTCTCTAAAATAGCCGACATAAATCTAAAAAAGCAATCAAAAACATCTGTGAATATGGTAAGAATCTTCATTGTGTCTGAGGTTTCAGTATATAGGCGATCGACTGGTTTTGGCAGCTTTGCATCAGGATTAAATACGATTACCTCTTCAGTAATATCCTTCATCAAACTCTTAACGGGTACATGATTTTCCATTACCATAATTAAGTTTTCCCCGTGAGGCATAAAGACCAATTCGTAAGCATAAAAGCAATGTAAAATTGGTGAGAAATATACATCGAGGTATTGACGAACCCAGGTTTCAATGGGTAAAGAAGAGGCTTGTATACATTCTTTTAGAAATGAATTGTTAGTACTATCCACATGTAAAAACGCAGCCATAGTGAGCGTTTTTTGTCCTTCTTTTATTTTAGAATTAGGAGTTTCTCTCCACAAAGCAGATAGCATCTTATTGTGTGCATCCGTCTTACCCAAAACTTCAAAATAAGTATTTGTATAACCTACTGTAGCAACCTCTTCCAACATTGTAAAACCTTTTTTAGTAAGAAATGTATCCTGTTCTAACAGCTTGGATATCCAAGTTGTTATTGGAGGCGTACTTTGCATATAATAAGGTGAGAGTCCTCGCATAAATCCCATATTCAAAATTGACAGGGCTGTTTTAGTGTATAATTTGTGAGGATTAGATTGATTATATAAGGTACGTATAGATTGCTGTGCGCTATACTCATCTTCACTTCTACCAAGATATACTAAATTTTGATTTGCTATCTCTGGCGCAAATAAGGATGTGATTTTATGATCCCATTGCCAAGGGTGCACAGGAATAAAAACATAGGACTCCATGATTAATCCCATTGCTTCCAATTTTTTATTAAATCTAGCTATTTGGGTAACGCCTAATTCTTTACGCATTAACGTATTGTACTCATATCCTTTAACCGCAGTATACGTTGCTCTGTCTTTATGACCCGCTAACCATACAATATTAAAATTTTTATTAGCTTCGGGAGCATAATCTCCAAAATCACTGCTGGCAAAGCCAATACGCCCATTATTAGCTACAAAACAAGGGTGTCCTTCGAACATTGCATGCTCTACAGTTTGAAAACTTGAAAACACCAATTCTTTTGCAGTCCTATTTTCATTTTTAATTTTAAATGCTGCGCTATAAAGAGTGCTAATAATTTCCTGCATATAGGTGGCCAAAAGATGCTCTGGAATACCTAGAGTTTTTCTAAACTCTGTAATAAAGAGTAACGCATCCAAGGGTTTGGCGACACCTTGCTGATATTTGTGTATTGAATTGGGTTTTATCTCCCAGTGATCTAAACTCATCTTTTTTGCCTCAAAGCGATACTGGTAAGTAGAATTATCGGCAATCACTTCATATATGTCATAAGAAGTATCTAATTTTTCAGTAAGTTTTGGAAGCAAAACCAATTCGTGAGCAAACTCACTTAAAGCTTTCTTAATCAAAAGTCGATTTGCTTGTTGCCAAACAGTGGGCTCAAGATGTGTGATTAAATTTGCATCATGCGAAGATGCTATTGCTGAGTTGAGTGTCATTATTGTTTATGCTGAAGTGATGATATTTCTTGAAAAGCTTTATTGAAGTCTGATTCTGTACAAAATGCTAATCCAGCTTCTTTATTAGGTAATTTGATGACTTTATGATAACTAAATCCCATTTTTTTGTTTAAAACATGAATTTTATCATTCCGTATATCGGGCTCAACAACTACTCTAATTGCTTTTTTGGAGTAAAAGAGAAATTGCATTACAGTAAGAAAAATCGATGTTGTAAATCCCGATATAGGCTGCTTCACTGGAGCCACTAAAATATGCATTCCAATATCTCCTTTTTCACAATTATAGTAAGAGGACAGAGAATCCTTTGCCACAACGTAACTTTCCATTAAAAAAATGGGGGTTCCATTAAGTGTACCCATATACATTTCATACCCATCTCTAGCCTCAAAATCTGCATACGCTTTTTGAACGTCTTGAAGTGAAAAATGCTGCATTTCCCAATATTTTGCATAAGGTTGCGTCACCCATTTATGAAGTATCTCACAATCATTATTTAATTGAAAGGGACGTAACCTTATAATGCCTAATCCCTCTATTTCTTTTTCAAAAGATGTCATGCCAACAGTAGCGTTTGATTTTATCATTGTAAAGAATTTATTGAGCTACTAAATCATGTTTAAAACGAGCTATCGGATTTTCTAATCGTCCAGCGAATTGTAGTAAAGCAACAGGATCATCTAGATCAATCATTTGCTTATGATTTGATAATTGTAATCGGTTAAGACACGAGAGACTAAAATCGGGAGCAAAAAGATCATAACGCTCAAATTTTTCTTTATACTCAGGAAACTGTTCTTGATACGCTTTAATATTTTCTGCTACTAATTTCCAAAAGTCATTTTCGCTATACGTAGTATGAGCTTCTAAGATTTGCGCCATATACCTAAAGAACCCATCAAAGATATCTGTGAAAATAGATAGTAATTTAACGTCTTCGGGTACTGGAGCATACATGCGTTTCAGATGTTCTGGAAGTTCTACATCTGGATTGAGAATTACAGCTTCTTCGGTAATATCTTTCATGAAAATACGAGCAGGTAGGTTCTCATTAAGAACCATAATGATGTTTTCGCCATGGGGCATAAAAACTAGATCAAAATGATAGAAACAGTGTAATAGCGGACTCAAATAGGCTTTAAAGTATGCAGATAGCCAAGATGATATAGATCGCCCCGAGGCCTGAATGAGATGTGGCAAAAAAGCCTCTCCTTTATCATCAATATGAAGAAATGCTGCCATCGTCATAGCGCGCTCACCACTAGTTAACTTTGGTACTGGACTTTCTCGCCATAGAGATGCAAGCATTTTATTATAGTCATTGTGCGGACCAAATTCTTCAAAATATGGATTTACATAACTAACAGATGCTACTTCACTTAGCATACAAAAACCTGTTTCCTTTATAAATGAATCCTTGTACAATAGATTTTCTAGATAACTTGCCATTTTGGGCGCAGTTCCTAAATAATATACCGGTAAGCCTCGCATAAATCCCATATTTAAGATAGATAATGCGGTTTTGGTATAAAATTTATCTGAATGTGTTTGATTGAATAATGTTCGTATAGATTGTTGCGCCAAATATTGATCTGCACCATATCCAAGACAAATCAAATTATTAGAAGCTAGTTCTGTAGAAAAAATAGTTGCTAATTTGTTAAACCACTGCCAAGGGTGAACGGGTATAAAATAGTAATCTTCTGGGTTCTTACCCTTTTCTTTTAGTATAGTTTCAAACTGTACACGGGTAGCTGTATCAAGCTCTTGTTCAATTACTTTTTCATAAGATAATTCTAGACTTCCAGAATAGACAGTTTTGTCCTTATGACCTGCTAACCATAGTAAAGAAAAAGAATTTCCAGTTTCTGGAGCGTATGCACGGTAATCACTACTATCAAATCCGATACGGCCATTATTAGCAACAAAACCTGGATGTCCCTCGGTCATGGATTGCTCAATAGTTTGAAAATCAGATACTACTAATTCTAAGGCTGAAGGATTTCCTTTTTCCATTTTAAATACACTTCCATGTAAGGTACTAATGATCTCTTCTAAATATAAAGGAAGCTTTTCTTTAGCAATTCCTAATTGTTCTCTGACCTCTTTAATAAATAATACAGCATCCAAGGGTGCTTGCTCACCCGTGTTTACTTTGGTTATCGACATTTCATCTATCCAAAGATGTTGTAACGCCAAGGGTTTAGCCTTAAATTCATAGCTAACGCTAGCTTTATCTGTTGTAAGCAAATAGTGCTTCCAACCACTTTTGAGATCCTTGACAATTACTGGCTTGATCAAAAGTTCGTGAGCAAACTCTGTTATGGCTTTTTTGACTAGCAATCGATTTGCTTGTTCCCAATTTTTTGAGGATATATGGGCTATAGACTGTTGCGGAGTAACAGCATTGTTTATGGTATTCATAGTGGTTCTTTTTTGGATAGTAGGGTTGTTTTTGATTCTGCTATGTACTTCTTTTTCTAGAAAAGCTAATTGCGCTGTTTTATGAGGAAGTTCTACTACTTTATCTAGTACAAAACCTATACGTTCACATAACGCAAACATCTTTTTATTGTGAATATCTGGCTCGACCAAAATTCGGTCTACAGAAGATTCTTCAAAAATGAAATTGGTAATCGTATTAAATAAATACCATGTAAAATGAGGTATTTTGACTCTAGGAGGTGCAACAAGTACATGCATTCCACAATCTGTTGATTTCACATCATATGTAGTACCAATGACATCATATTGCGGATGGTATTTTTCTAAAAGAAATACAGCTGTATGCTTATAAATTCCTATAAATATTTGGTATTGTTTTCTTTTCAGTAATTTATGATACTCTTCTTTAAATTCGCGCAAGGTGCATCCAATCATTCCCCAATACAGGGCATATTCTTGATTTACCCATTCATAAATCGTATCGGCATCCTTACTTAAATCAAATGGTCTAATACTAACGCTCCCAAAATCTGGAAAGTTGGTACTATAACAAATGGCTGCTTTGTCTGGTGTCATTTTATCTTCTATGTTATCACTCATCAAGTAGCTAATTTTGAATTGTTATTTGACTGTTTCTCTTTTTTTTAAGATGTGAACCAAAAAAAACAATGTACAATCCTAGGGTCATAAGAAATCCAAAGAAGGCTACTAAGAAAGGAAGCTGAACTCCCTGCTGCTCAACAAGGATACCTACAGTAAAAGATGCTATCAATACTCCAAGGTTTTGAAAAAAATGCACCTTACTGTAATCGGTAGCGTAAGAGGTCTCATCACTTAGCTTAAATAGTAAAACGTCAAAACGGACAACACTATAAAAAAGCGCATATCCATATACAATACGACCAATAACTACACTTACAGGAGACGGTATCCCTTGCAATATCAAACCAATAGCCCCCAACAAAAGAGGTGTCAATATTCCATTAAATCCTTTGGTATCTGCATCCTTAAACCTTACTACTAAAATTAAGAATGCTACTATACCTGGTATGGAGTACATAAAACCTGAGAGTATTGTATTATCATACGAGGTTGTAAGCTCCCAATAAGCAACAAAAAAAGGTCTAATTAAAAAATCACTGAAATACAACAGTAAGGTTATCAACCCTATTTTAATTATAAAACTATTGCGGGCATACGTACTCGAAGACACTTCATTGTTAGAAGCATCTTTTTCAACCAAGAGCTTCTTATTATATTTTGCTAATAATACAGCACTAACTCCCATCTGCACAAAATCCCCTGCGGCCATAATAATAAAAATGTAACTTGCATGAATCAAGTCGACTGTGAGTCCCCCCATTAGTGCTCCAACAATACCTCCTAGATGCACGATTACTGACAGTAATCCAATCGTCTTAGTATGTTCTGTTTTTGAAGTATGCTTTAAGATTAATGGGTAAACAAGTAGGTAGCTTCCTTTAAATAATATCATTGTCAGCGATATTATCCAAAAGGTGAAATAATTGTCGGTATAGAAACAACAAAGTGCTAATATTCCCGCAATACATTGTGTAATAACAAGTATTCTTAGTTCATGTACATACTTAGATAAATATGCCCAGCAAGGAAAAGCAATCATCACCATAAAACAAATTGCAGCAAAATAGTACCCTACTTGCCGTGGATCCTTAACACCAAATCTTGCTTCAAAAAAGTGCGGATAAAAAGGATGTAACAAATAATCACTGATAACAGCGACCAAGGTCATGCCCAATAGATATAATTTTAAATGCATAGGGTTAATTAACTAAGGAGTCTGTAAATGCTAATTTTTCTTCTGCAGTTACGCCAAACTGTTGAAAAGCAATGCGCTTTTCTATTGGATAATGCTCTATTCCTGTTAATTCTTTGATAATTGAAGAATTGCGATAACACGCCATACCCAAATCAGGAGTCACAAAACCATGAGTATGTAATTCTGCATTTTGTACAAAAATCTCTTCTCCACCATAATCAATTGCATAATTGCGGTGCACTGCATATCGTTGATGTTTATCCCATTTTATCCTATCGCTAATCCCTTCAATAAATTTTGGTGCTTGGTAATGATAACCTGTTGCCAATACAAGCCCTTCGGTTGTTACTTGAAACATTTCATCTTGCTCCAAATGGTGCAATGTTATGTCTAAACAAGTATCATCAGAATTATAGCCCAATTTCTCTAAGGATGCATGCGTACGTAATTCTACATCAACAGTAGCAATAAGCTTTTTGGCATATAAAAGGTCATATATGTCAGCTATCAAGCTCTCATTAATTCCTTTATATAAATGTTTTTGTTTCGAAATAAGCTCATTTCTTTTCTCCTCAGGCAATTGATAAAAATAATCAACATATTCTGGTGAAGTCATCTCAAGCGTTAATTTGCTATATTCTAAAGGAAAAAATCTTGGTGAACGCGTAATCCACTTCAAACTATACTTTTTACTGTCTATATCTTGAAGAAGATCATAAAAGATCTCTGCAGCACTTTGACCGCTACCAACGACAGTTATAGATTTTTTTTGCTGTAGCGTCTCTTTATGTTGAAGGTATGTAGAAGAATGAATAGTATTTGGAAACGCTCCTTCACAACTCTTCGGGATATAAGGAACGGTTCCCGTTCCAAGCACTATTTTTTTTGCATAGCGTATAGCGATCACGCCGTTTGTTGTATCTTTTGTATGTACACAATATAACTTTTTCTGTGCATCATATTCAATGTATAATACCTCTGTATTAAATAGTACATTGGATAATTTTTGAATAGCCCATTGGCAGTACTGGTTATACTCATTACGTAAGAGTAAAAAGTTTTCTTTAATATAAAAGGAGTACATTTTGCCTTGTTCCTTAATATAATTTAAAAAACTATAAGGACTAGTAGGATCTGCCATAGTTACCAAATCTGCCATAAAAGGTATCTGAAGCGTAGTATCTTGCATTAACATACCTGGATGCCAATTAAAACTTTTGCGTTTATCCAAAAATAATCCATTGAGGTCTTTAATTGGTTCTGTTAAACAAGCTAATCCCAAATTAAAAGGTCCCACACCTACTGCTATAAAATCAAGGGTTGGTATTTTGTGTGTCATTGTTTTGTATTTCTGTAATAAAAAGATAGTCTGATATCAATGAAATGGGTTTCATCCCTTTGTATCTATGTCCTATGTTATAATAGGTTATTTGATTTTATATAATCCTCGTGATACAGTTGACCTTCAGCTTTTATGAGACGGATAATGCCACAAATATGTTCGATCGTACTCTTAGGATTTAGTAAAGTAAATTTTAAATAAATTTTACCCTCTACTCTAGTGCTTGCCACAGAGGCTCTACCACTATCAAATAACACTTTTTTTATATGTAAGTTTAAAAGATCATAATCTACAGTATGGCCAGCATTAGGTCCAAGATATCTAAAGACTACAGTACTCAATTCGGGTTGATGTATACACTCAAAGGACGTATCTTTATCCAATACAGAGTATACCTCATTCGCTAGAAAATGTACCCGTTCCAGATATCCTCCTAAGGTCTTTGTACCTACAACCTTTAAAGTAAACCAAAGTTTAAGTGCATCAAATCGTCTAGTCGTTTGTATGGATTTTTCGATAAGATTGGGGCGATCAAAATCTCTTGTATCTATGGGGTTGAGATAATCTGCAAAATGAGATACATATTTGAAATATTCTTTATCTCGAACCAAAAATGCGCTAGAACAAACTGGCTGAAAAAGAGTTTTATGAAAATCAATTGTAATAGAATCTGCCTGTTCTATTCCTTGAAATACAGTTTTATGAGACTCTGTTAGAATGTAACAACCTCCATAAGCCCCATCTACATGCAACCAAAGATTCTCTTTTTTTGCAATTGTTGCAATAGCATTTAAAGGGTCAAAGCTTCCAAAATCCGTAGTTCCGGCAGTAGCTACTACAGCAATAGGAAAATTACCAGCTTTTTTTTCTTTATCAATAGCCAAAGTTAAAGCGGCTGTAGACATTTTCATTTTTTCATCGGTTGCGATCGGGATTACAGAGTCATAACCCAAGCCCAACAATGCTGCATTTTTCTTGATACTAAAATGTGCTTTCTCTGAACAAAAGATTTTAAATTTACTCACCACATCAGACCACCCATTTTGTTTAAGATTTAACCCAAAGTGTTTATAAGCATAATCGTCTCTAGCCATCAACAAGGCCATAAAATTTGATTGTGTACCACCGCTAGTAAATACACCATCGGATAGTTTAGGTAAGCGCATTTCATTGCAAATCCATTGCATTAATTCTTGCTCAATAAAAGTTGCTGATGTACTTTGATCCCATGTTTCTACTGCTGTATTGACAGTTGAAGCAATTAAATCTCCTAATAAGGACGGGATAACTGTGGGGCAGTTAAGATGCGCTAAATAATCTAGATGATGAAACGATATCGTATGATCGAGGTAACATGCTTTAAGCTGGTCCAAGGCTTGCTCGATAGAGATTGGTTCTTCTGGCGTTACTTTATATGAACGCTGGGTTGCTTTAAGCTCTTTGGGGGAAATACCGCTGTAAAAATTATCTTTTTTCAAAAACGAAATAAGATACTGTAAAGTGCGATCTAAGCTGTTTTTATAACTATTTATAGAGTCATTATCCAAAATATGAGCAACCTCAAGATCGGGTGCTGTGACGGTAGGGGTTTCTAAAAACATTTTATTTTTATTTAATCTAAATAAATTGAAATGCAAAAATAGGTTAGAATAATAATTGAAAAATGACGCAAACTGGATAAAAAATGACGGTACTTAAATTAAATTTAAAATTATATAATACCAGCTAAAAACCTAAGTTAAAACCTTAATTTACTTATTGAA
Organism: Aquimarina rhodophyticola; assembly: GCF_042434915.1. Classification (GTDB taxonomy): domain Bacteria; phylum Bacteroidota; class Bacteroidia; order Flavobacteriales; family Flavobacteriaceae; genus Aquimarina. The sequence continues at coordinate 3,480,776 of NZ_CP170198.1, read as the reverse complement.
AAACAATAAATTAAATTAAAAATTAAATCTTTAAAAGTAGTCTCATCTAATTTGTTTAAACGAATACTAGATAGATGAGTGCGAATACTAAAATGCTTCATTTAAAACATTATTGTCGTTGTATGTTTGCTTCAAGTAACCCTCAAAACCCTAACGTCATGAAAAAGCATATATTTTTATTTTCTTTCATATTTATTCTTCACTTTGGATTCTCTCAAGAATTTAAGCCGTCTACAGATTATAAGATCAACAAGGCTATAGTGAATACTCCTGATGGTTCACCTTCTTACATTCTTAGTTTGACAGATATCAACGGTACTTTAAAAGATGTTAGTCCTCTAACTATAACAGATACCGAACTTTATGAAGAAGTTTTTGTGAGCACTTTAGAAAATCCAGGACTAGAAGGCGTAAGAGAAATAGTAAAACTTGAGGTAGAATATTATGCATGTTGTGCACATGTAGATGCTTTTTATTATATGATTAAAGATGATGCTACGATAGTTGAAATCCCCAAATTGCAAAATGTATATTGTGAAGGAACTAACAGTGATTATCGCTATATTTTTCCAAACCAAGATTTTGGAATAGAAGGAAACGTTCTTAAAACAAAGGTTGGATTTAACAACGATTCTTCTATACAATATGTAAGTTTAAAAGAGAGCTATGCTGTAGTAAATGATATTTTAACCTTAAAACCATATGATGCACTAACTTCTAATTAAGTGATAGGATAAAGGGTTCCCCAAACCTTTATCCATCACTACCAAGAAGTTATATTTTGTGATTTATTTTGCCTAATAAAAATCACACTCAGGGGTCTCCAATTACTATCTCACTTTTTTAGTAATCGGAGTTCCCTTATATTTGTAATTGCAACCGAACCTACTCGGTTGCAAATCTACTTTTTACAATGTCAAAAGGAACTACCCCAATCCTAAAATTTGTTTGTAGCATTAACTCTGCTATTTTCTATCTATTGCTACTAATAAGCGGTGGTGCAACCGCTCAAAAATATCAATTACGCGCTTTTACCTTAGAAGATGGTTTGCCACAATCACAGGTCTATGATATAACTCAAGACGAAATCGGATATCTATGGCTAGGTACCCAAGGTGGTGGGTTATCTAGATTTGATGGAGAGCAATTTACTACTTGGAATGAAGGTGATGGATTACTGTCAAATTACATACACTCTCTAGAGTTTTACAACGACAGTTTGTTTATCGGGACCAAACGAGGACTTTCTATTAAATATAAAAATTCATTCATCAATAGCGAAGGTCCGCGAGTTAATAAAATATTCCGCTTCAACGAAAAAATTTATTTAGCTACCAATGTAGGCATGTATACGTATAATGCTACGCTGGGTATGCAAAAGCTTAACTTGAACAAAGGCATTAATACTAGTATAATCAATGACCTTTTATATGATGGTAAACGCTATTGGATTGCAACAAGCAAAGGCTTATGGACAACCAAAACCATGGACGAAAAATCCGCTACTCTAAAAAGAAAAATTTCGAGAAACTTTACAGCGCTTCATCAATATAAAAATAAAATGTTTGCTGCTGCATTTAACTCTGGCTTCTTTGTTTTTGATCTTAAATCAAAATACCGTCGTGGACTTTCTGTTAAAAAACCTTTGCGTATCAACTCAATTTCTTTACAGAATAATGAATTGTGGATGGCTTCAGATAATAATGGTATTTATCAAGTAAATCCTAATAATTATAAAATTGTTGGAAATATCAACCGAAGTAATGGACTCGCCGTGTCTCACACCCGTAAAGTCGTCAATGATCGCGACGGAAATATATGGATCGCTACATCAGGGGCTGGCTTTTATAAGTACTACTTCAATAATTTTACTCATTACAACCAACAAAATGGACTGAAGGGAAATCGAGTCTATGCGGTTCATGCTAGAGATAATGAAATTTGGGCCTCAAATTCTGAAGCAGGACTCGTACGAATTGACTCTCTGGGGGTAACACCCATTGACCTAGAAGACGAATTGATTTCTACAAAAATAAAGACAATTACTAGCGATACCTCTGGAAATATTTGGGCAGGTACAGATGGTAAAGGTATTTTAATAAAAGAGTTGGTCCTAAAAGATAGTATCCTTATTGATAATAGCAAAAAAAAGCCTGTTGTTACGGACACCCTAACAACAAAAACCTATACATCACACATACTTAACAAATACTCTGGGCTACCTTCAGAATGGATACGTAGTATCTATACGCGTAACGATACGGTTTGGGTCGCCTCTTATTCTTCGGGTATATTTCGGTTTACATATGATTTTAAAAGGAAACGTATGCGTAGGTTAAAGTTTTTTAGTACCCGTAATGGTATTGATGACTTACTCATCCGAGATTTAAAAGCTGATGCCGCTGGTAACGTTTGGTATGCGACCCAAAATGGGCAGTTAGGATATATAAAAGGAAACAAAATAAAACATTTTGGCAGTGTTTTACCTCAACGAGTAGCTATAAGTAGCCTTCTATTTAACAACAATACGCTCTACCTAGGAACAGCTGGCAGAGGGATTTGGTATGCAGATTTAACGACCAAAGAATTGAAATTTAATAAACTTAAAGGTGCCAAAAATCCATTTTCGGATAATATCTATCAAATGATTTTTGATAACGATGATAACCTCTGGATCGGTACCGAGCGTGGTGTTGATAAGTTACTTCTCAACAAGTCGCACACGATCGTTGATCTTTATCACTATGATAGAAACGATGGCTTTTTGGGTATAGAAACCTGTCTTAATGCTATTGATAAGGACGAAAATGGTAATTTATGGTTTGGAGCTATTTATGGGTTATCAAAATATCAAATAGGTAAAACTTCAAGGTCGATTAGTCCGCCAAAATTATTTTTTGAAGATGTCGAAATTGCGTACAAAAGTATTGATTCTATAAATTGGATACGATGGCAAAACAATCTTCATACCCTAAAACTAAAACCTACACAGACCCAACTCACGCTAAGTTATCAAACAATTGATATTGATCACCCCAACGAGATTCAGTATAGATTTAGATTAGACAATGCTTCTTGGAGCCCATGGACAAAAGAAAATAAACAAAATTTGGCTGGTTTGGCCTATGGAGATCATAATTTTACCGCGCAATCACGTAATTACCGGTGGAAAGAAAGTGAACCGATTTCACTACAATTCTTTATAGATAGTCCGATTTATAAAAAAACATGGTTTATGTGGACGATGTTACTACTTGCCATTTTAGTACTATCGCTATGGACTTTTTGGTACTTATCAAAATTGAAACAAAAAAATCTTGCTGTACAAGAAAAATTACAATTAAAAAATCATTTACTAACGCTTGAACATAAAGCTTTACGATTGCAAATGAATCCTCACTTTATTTTTAATGTACTTAATGGTATAAAAGCAATGGGAACCAGCAATCCAAGTAAAATGAATAGTACTATTAATAGCTTTGCTACTTTATTACGTGAGATTTTATATAATTCTAGAAAAGATTATATTACACTTGATCAAGAGATTAAGACTTTAAAGAATTATATTGAGGTGGAGCAAGTAATGGCAAGCAAACCTTTTTCATATATCATAATTACAGATGATGATGTTGATACAGAAGAAGTACTGATTCCTCCGATGCTTATTCAACCATTTGTAGAAAATGCTATTAGACATGGTATTTTAAAAGGAAATCAAAACGGAAAACTTCAGTTGAAATTCGAAATAAAGAGTGATTTTTTACATTGTACAATAATTGATAATGGAGTAGGTATATTCCAATCAAATAATAACAAAGCCAAAACAGATCACCAATCTATGGCATTAACCGTTACCCGAGAACGACTTGACTCAATAACTGGTAAGGATGCTTTAAAAATCAAAGAAATAATTTTGGAAGACAACAGTATTGGAGGAACAGAAATTTCCTTCAAAATTCCAGTAACTACAGACTATTAATTATGCTTACAGCCATTATAGTAGAGGATATGTTTGATGCACTTCAACTTTTAAAAAGTGACATTGAAACCAATCATACAGACATAAAAATTATTGATACTGCACAAAGTGTAGTAGAAGCTGCCAAAGCATTACGCAAAAAAGAACCAGATATTCTGTTTTTGGATATAATGTTAGGTGATGGTACAGGCTTTGATATTTTAGAGATTTTCCCCAATTTAAAATCAAAAATTATTTTTGTTACCGCAAGTGATGAATTTGCTATAAGAGCATTTCGATTTGCTGCTATTGATTATGTATTAAAACCTTACTCTGATGAGGAATTGAGTCAAGCAATAGCGAGAGCAAAAGAGCAATTACAACCTACAAAAGAACGATTAGACATCTTAAAATATACCTTATCGGCACCAGAGCAAAAACCTGATAAAATAAGTCTGCATACCTTAGATAAAATTAATATTGTCAATCTCGATGATATTGTGCGGTGCGAATCTGATAGTAACAATACGGTATTTCATTTGGCAGATGGCCAAAAGGTCTTTGTAACTAAAACCTTAAAACATTTTGCAGAACTACTCAAAAACTATCAATTTTTGAGAGTGCATCAAAGTCATTTATTAAACTTACGATACATTAGTGCGTATATTAAAACTGAAGGAGGATACTTACTTCTTAAAAATGGAGAACGTGTGCCCGTTTCGGTACGTAAAAAATCTGAAGTTATTGAAATCCTAGATACAATGCATTAATTGTATCAATATGCAAAATTAATAAACAGGACTATTTTATGTACTAGCAAGAGTTTTAGTCATATCACTTTGTAAGCCTAAAAAATATCTAGGCAAATACTCTAGTGGTAACCTATATCGTTCTAATACCCTTGAGGGCACGATGTTCTTAATCTTGAATATATGGTTATACCTTATAAATTTTGAGAATAACCAATCGATTTCTACTGCATGAAACGTTGAAAAATAGGATTTAATTCCCGATTTTAGTTTGACTAACAAACTCCACAATCTTTTTATGAAAAAAAATATCCTACCTATGGTGATAGGTTGTTTTCTTATTATGTTTACAACCTTCGCTCAAGACAAAATTAACAACTTTAAAGGAGAAGGATCTTCTAATCTTACAATTGATTTATCCCAAGAAGAAGGCGTTCTTATTAAAAACAAAATGACTGTTAATGCAAATGGTATTGTTGTTAAAAAAGCAACTCAAGAAAACGCTGAACTTATTCTGAAACCTGTACAAATTTCTATCAAAAAACCCAAACCTTTTATCTCTGCATATACAGTTTGGACGGGTAAATATTTAGAATATTCTAAAAGTATTCTTAGTTATAGAACCTCTAACAACGGAAAAACCTGGTCTGACTGGAATACCGCTATGTTTGATGGTCATCAAGAACAGACCAGTAAACGCATTACTTCTAAACCAATCTTTTTAGACAAAAAAACCAAGCAAATACAGTATAGAATAAAATTTACTGATGCTACTGATGATGTACAGGTAACCAATGTAAAAATTTTTAATTATAGCCCTGGAGAAACCCCCAAACACATCCAAAAAAATATTCGGAATACAAATAAAAACGCATTAAGAACTACTTGTTCAAAACCAGCGGTGGTAAGTAGAGATGATTGGGGGGCTATTTATAGAAACGCAGGATCTACCTCTACTGTCTCACACTTAATAATCCATCATGAGTTTGGCTCCAATTCTAGTAACGATTGGGCTGCGAGAGTTAGATCCATACAAAATTATCATATTAACGGTAATGGATGGGCTGATATAGGGTATAATTTTTTGGTAGATCCCAATGGTGTGATCTACGAAGGTAGAGCTGGTGGCGATAATGCAATTGGCGCCCACTTTTGTGGTAAAAACAGTAATACTATGGGGGTTTGTATGCTAGGGGATTATTCATCTGTAACTCCATCAAACGCCACACAAAATGCACTAAAAGACTTATTAGCTTGGAAAGCAACTAAAGAAACTATTGATCCTCTAGGAGCATCCTACCATTATTCGGTAAATAGCTCGTTAACGCATATCGCAGGACACCGTGATGCCGGTTGTACTGTATGCCCTGGAGATGGTGGTTATGAATCTATAGCCAACGTAAGAACTGGAGTAAACTTGCTAATGTCCTCTGGCTGTAACGGTGATACTACACCTCCTACGACAACTATCTCGGCAATTGGAGGAACCTGGCAAACAGGAGATTTTACTGTAAATTATCTTGACAATGATAATATCGAGGTGACTAGGAAATATTACCAAGTTCAAGAAAAATATGGAACTAGTTATCTGGCTAATCGACGTATTGGCTTTTTAAATGAAAATTTTAATCAAGATTTTGGTGTCTACGATATAGGTGCGGGTAACTGGACTGTAAGCTCAGGTAACTTAAAACAGAGTAATATTCTCTCTGATAATACGCTTTGGAGTTCCTTCCTAGTTCAGGATTCTGGACTGCCGTATCTTTATGAGTTTGATGCAAAAATAGTTTCGACCACTGGGCCACGCAAATTTGGACTACATATCATGGCTTCAGATCCATTACTTACCCAACGTGGTAATTCTTATTTACTTTGGTTTAGTGGAGAAGATAATAAAATTCGAATTTATGAAACTGTAAACAATATCCTGTACTCACGTGCTATTGCAGATGTATCACTAGACAAGAACTGGGCCACCTATCGTGTTACCTACAGTCCTGCTTATGGAGTAATTCAAATCTGGAAAAACAATCAACTTTTACTCAATTGGGTCGATAGCAGTCCTATCGTAACTGGTGCTGCTATTTCACTACGAACAAACCAAACTGCTATGGAGTTTGATAATCTTAGGGTATATAAATATAGAACATCCGGTAATACTTTAATTACCGTAGGCAATCTTGATGCTACTAATGATCTAAGAACTGCAAATGGAAAGGTTCGCAGTATGGTAAGAGATGCTGTTGGTAATTGGTCTCTCCCTGCTGACTTAGATATCACAATAGCGTCTGCACTTTCTAAAAACTCAACTAGAAACGATCAAAACAAAATAACCGTTTATCCCAATGAGATTATCGATAACGCATCGCTTACTTGGGTACAACCAGAACATGGTGTTGTGACTATCTCTATATATGATGTTTTTGGTAATATAGTTTCAAAAATGCCTAGTAGCTATAGTGTCAAAGGACAAAGCTCACTTGATATTTCATCGGCAACTAATCAATTAACACCAGGTATATATGTTTTAAAATTGATAACAGGATCGCATACAGAAACCATAAAACTTTTGAAAAGATAAAAAATATATACTTTTATGTTACTTGATTATAACGTGCATTGTATTGTACAACTAAAAAAATCCACATAATTGTGGATTTTTTAGTTTTTGATTCAGATACAATTTTTAGTTACTTATTATTTGTTATGTTATGAAGATCCCTTATATAATAAGCTCAGATAAAAAATAATTTATAGATTATCATATTGCTAAAATGGTACAGACTCAAAAAATTGATGGTGGTTACTATAAACTATATATGCATTAATATCTAATTTTAGTTATACACATTTTTACACCTTAAATACACCCTAAATCTGCTTGTGATTGCTCATCGCCATTAGGAAAACAGTTTCCAGAATTAACGATAATTGGTGTATATCTTGACAGATTCGGGTCGTTTAAACTGTTCTCGATAAACAATACTAGATTATCTATTTCAGTTTTATTTAATTTTATATCTCCAAATTGCGGGGCCAAATTCTCTCTAGGAATTCCAGATTTTTGTGGCACACCATTAATCTTATATTCTATTACATCTCTAATAGATGTAAATGTACCGCCATGCCCATAAAAACCATTATCGATTAAGTTATAAAGAGTTGGAGTCTTAAACTTATACTCATCATTAGCTACTTTGGTAAACCCTCCACGACCTTTTTCCACATCTCCAAAACCTCCTTGATCCAAAACTATACCTGTATTAGAGTCACCAAAATCTCCCATTCCAAATGCATAAAAGTTTTTGTCATTTAAAGCAGGTCCTGTATGGCATTCAAAACATTTTCCCTTTCCAAAAAATACTTTTGCTCCTTTTTTCTCATTAGTATTTAGCATACTATACTCTCCTCTAAGCCACTTCTGCCATGGGGATTGATTAGTTAACAGGGTTCGTTCGTAGGCAGCCATGGCTAGCGCACCATTTAGTGTAGAGTATCTTTCTGCAACTGGAACCTCTGGAAAAGCATTATCAAAAAGTGTTTTATATCCAAAATTCTCTGCAAATTCTTCATCAATTTTTAATCTATGAACCCCTTGCCCTTTGATGGCCTGTACCTCTACTCCTTCTAAACCTAAAAAATTTTCTGGGATATTAGTCCAGCTTGATTCTGTTCCTGCATTTGTTCCCGTTCCTCCAAATTGCCCGTTCCATAACATTACATCTTGGTACGCTACATTTAAAACCGTTGGAGACCTAATGGGCTGTATATCGGCTTGCGATACTGGGACATTTACATCAAACATTCTGCTTTCGCCAGTAGCACCAAACCCAACTCCAACTTCGCCAATTCCTTGCCTGATACCTGCGCTAAATCCAGCAGCCGCATGATGACAAGATGCACATGAGTAGGTAAACAGATTGGTAGCTAATTTTGGACTTCCTCCTGTGGCCGTTTCATGAAATAATAATTTCCCCAGTTCCACTTTTTCAGCTGTAATTGGATTTAAAGGATCTTGAGGTATCGCATTAAACTGATTACTTTCTGGTAACATAAAAAAAGATGCTCCCACCCCATTTGAGATATATTCCAAACTGTCTAAAATTTGTTTATCTATACCCGTTGCACCTGATGGTGCCACTAAGGACATTTCTGGATAATATGTAGTTTCTGGTTCTATAGATAAATAATCATCCTGTTGACAAGATAAAAAGAAGGTAGCTAACGCTAGATAAAAAACATTTTTCATTATATTACAATTTAATTTCGTGGATTGAAGCAATCCTCTTAAATAACTACATTCTATAAAAACAGTGATATGTTTTGGATACTTTAGCCTCAAAATTTAAAGAACTTAAATACATCCTAAATCTTCTTGGGATTGTATATCACTATTTGGAAAACAGATCCCAGATCTCACCGTATTTGGCACGTAACGATTTAATTTAGGGTCACGTAGTCCGTTTTCGATGAATAACACTAAGTTATCGATTTGGGTATCTGTAAGATTCTGTACCGTTTTAAAAGTTTCGGCTAATAAATGAGTTGGTACGGGTGCTTGCCCATTAGATCCATTTTTTTGAGGGGCACCGTTTAATTTATATTCTACGATATCCCTAATAGAAGTAAACGATCCACCGTGACCATAAAAGCCATTATCTACCAAATTATACAACGTAGGAGTTTTAAATTTGAATCGATCTCTACCTAAATTATTAAATCCTTTTCTTCCTAAGCGCACATTACGCTTAAAACTTAAAGAATCTTTATTAACTACTGGATCACCAGGAGAATTAAATAGATCATACATACCTAAGGCGTAAAAATTTTCGTCATTTAATGCTGGTCCTGTATGGCACTCATAGCATTTTCCCTTTCCAAAAAACACTCTAGCACCTCTTTTTTCTTCATTTGTGAGAGCATTGCTTTTACCAGTAAGCCATTTTTGCCATGGGGATTTATTTGCTAAAACTGTACGCTCATACGCTGCTATAGCTAGTCCACCTGTTTCTCTCGTGTAACGCTCTTCTTTAGGTATGTCTGGAAATGCTTTATTAAATAAACCCTTATAATTAAATTCGCTTGCAAAATCTTCATTAATTAGTAATCCATGAACATCCTGTCCTTTAAGAGCTTGTACTTCGACTCCTTCAAAACCTTGAAAATTTTCGGGAATGCCTCCCCAATTTGCTTCGGTTCCTGCATTTGGTCCTGTAGCACCAAATTGTCCATTCCATAACATTACTCGTTGGTATGCAGCGTTTAAAATGGTTGGAGTTCGAATCGGTTGTACATCAACAAAATCTGTAGAAATCGATGCATCTAATATTCTGCCCTCCCCATTGATACCAAAACCTACACCACCTTCTCCAATTCCTTGTCTAATTCCTGCGCCAAATCCTGCAGCCGCATGATGACAAGAAGCACACGAATAGGTATATAAGTTTGTTGCCAGCTTGGGATTACCTCCTGTGGCATTCTCATGAAAAAGAAGTTTTCCTAGTTTTACTTTTTCGGCTGTAATAGGATTCAGCGGATCTTGAGGAATATTAGCATAATCATCACTTGCTGGTAAAGTAAAGAAAGACAATCCAACACCTCCAGATACCTCCATCAATCTTTCTTGTAAAATAAGATCTAACTCGGTAGCATCTAGATTAGCTGTATATCCTTTAAACAGATCCTGATTATTTTCTGAATTTAGTTCGATATACTGATCTTTTTCACATGAAAAAAAGCATGAAATAGCAACTAAAAAAAATAACTTTTTCATATAATTAAAGTTGTAAGTTGATTACAATTAATTGGTTTTATAAACTAATCCTACCGAATAACCAGAAGTTCTATCATAATTTCTACCCGTCATATTAGCATTGTATCCTGCTGAAATACCAAAATTCTGCTTGTAAACCGGTACATAGAGATCAAAATTGAAATTAGTATAATCCACTTCGGTTTCTGGCAATGCTGCTGCTCCACCTGCTGCTGCAAATTCTGGTGTTCCAATATCTAAACCATCCAAAGAATTTTGAACGCCTATTTTTACATGTGCATAAAACCACCGCGTATAATACCCTAACTTGGCACTAAAAAGTGCTGCATTGGGTACTTCAAAGTCTGCATTATTTCGATAGCTATACAAAGCTTGTAGCTCTACAAAAAGATTTGAAGGTGAGGTAAGTTGAATAACTGCTCCTCCATCGATGGCGAGTGCTCCATTACCTATAGATAAAATACCTGCCTCTTCGTATCCACCAACGGGTACAGAAGCTCCTGCAATACCCCCCAGTTCAATTTTAGATGAATTTGAAAAACTTTTACTTATTACTTTTCCTTTTAAAAATAAACTAAGATCTTGAATCCCACTCACTTCATCAGTTTGCGATACTGGATCCAAAGCTCCTGTGCTATTTTTTGTAGAGATATAGGGTAACGTCATGGTTGCAGATAACCAGTCCATAACTCCATACTCGGCATAAATACTAACTATGTCTGAACTTATTTCTCCCATGTTGGCTGGGTTTGCAATTGTTTGAACATCACCTCTAAAAAAATTGTCATAGCTCTTATAAGAATATGAACTAGCAAAAGTGAAATCATTTTTGGCTGGAAAAAATCCATTCACCACAGTTTGTGCAGATATAGTTGAGCAAAAAAATACGCATAGTAATCCTATAACTTTTAAAAAGTGTGTAATGTTAATCATATGGTTTAAGTTTGAAAAGTTTTATTTAGTATAAGCTTTATAATTGACTGAAAGAATATCAATTACATTAAAAAATATCCTTGTATTCAAAGTAGCGTTTCGTTGAACGTATAGTTCTTATTACGCATAAATCGTTTATACGTTCAACGAATACGTTTACTTTGACTCGTAGAAAATAATCTTCTAATTACTCGTGGTTATCTGAGTATCCTTGATTTTTTTATTTAGGTTCCAATCGTAGGTTACGTATTTTACTTTTGCATTAGGCAATATTTTAACCTGTGTATATCGATTTATAAAATCGATAACATCGATATTATAACCAGTAAAATCTTCTTCATACCATTTAAAAATTTCTGATAATCTAGCAGAATTTGCGGTTATCTGATTTCTTTGAGGATCATTTATAAACTCTCTGGTACGCTCTTGAAGAGCTTCATTAATATTTTCTGCGGTGTAGGCTCTATCCCATAATCTAGGAGAAGACATAGAACCGCAATTAAGTAAGAAATGAATTCGCGGATCATTATATTGTCTTAAGATATCATGCTCTATTTGATCCAAACTGTATCGAACGCCTTCAGACTTGAAAACCTTTTTTTTCCATGGATTCTCGATATCATTTATTGAAGAGATTGGATATTCATCAATGATCATTTTCATTGCAGTTGCATTATACACATTAATCCAATAGGCAAGTTTTTCTTCTTTTGACCAGAAATCTTTGGGAGAAACACTTTGAAGATATCTGAAATACGTGTAAAAAACAACTACATCATTAGTCACACCTTCATAATCTACCAAACCATTTTTAGTCACGTTCAGAATTAACATCTGATCCCAAGCACTGTGATCTACAATTTCCTGAGAAAAACAAGGTTTAAATAAGAAAAGTGTTAAAAGAAACATTAGGGTTTTAAAAGAATTCATCTTACATCTAATTGAGGTTAATATTCAATAATTGGATAAGCTAAATTACAAAAAAAAGGTCGTACGACTCACTATGGTTGATATCTTAAAATACTAAGAAGTACAATTCCTACAAAAAATTATGGCTTCTTTGGAGTTGTTATATGGGTTAACCATAAATCTTAAAAAATCACTTTTAAAAAATCACAAAAATTTATAAAACAAATGAAGAAGTTTTATAGATTCAAAAAATAGATTTTTAAAACAGCTCATATTGAGGGTTTTAAAAAAATGTCAACCTCAATTTATCAAGAAATAATGCAGGCTAACAGATGATATCAACGATCTGAAAAAGCATACAACAAACATTTTTTTACTATGATATTTTGTTGTCGTATTCAGATAATTTTAAAGTCTGTACTGTATAATTTTCATTAAAAATTCGCGAATCTTTATCTAAATGTTAAACCCTACAAAAAAAAAGAGTGAAAATTGAAAATTTTAACATTTCGCCCCCTAATTTTCTATAGTAAATGAATCATTTTGATAGATAAATAAGAAAAAATACATGTAAAAAACAGCTGAATATGTTGGATTAGAATCAATTGTGAGCTATCATTTCCTTCAACTGGTTCGCAATTTTTTAGATATCTAAAATTATCTATTTTTTAAATTAAATCTAATTAATAACTGTCTACAATGATTAAATGAATAAACCTATGTGCCATTAATATTTGAAGAGATGATAATGTAGGAATACATCTTTACAATCGCAATATTTCTCATAATATATAAACTTTATACTTTGGCAACAGAAGCATCATTTAAAGAGCATATATCCAATCAATAATATCTAGATAGAACCATTAGCTGTCGAAATAGATGCATTTAGAATATAATTAAGACGCTTAAAAAATGTAATCTTGGACTATCCAGAATATTTGAATAAAGACAACAAATGGGATTGATCCACAATCAACTTCAAACATTGTACTCTGAACATAAAAAAAGGCTCCACAAAAATGTGAAGCCTTTTTATCTAGTAGCGGGAACTGGACTCGAACCAGTGACCTTCGGGTTATGAGCCCGACGAGCTACCTACTGCTCTATCCCGCGATATATTCCACATGATTTTAAAATTTAATGTCTTCCGACGTTCGAGGAATAACCTCGCTAAAACCTTTAATCAAGCATTATAATCTGCTTGTTGTGGACGGCAAATATACAACCCTTTTTAAGTTATATCCAACTCTTTTCTCATAAAAATTTTAAAAAAATTAAGGACTCTGATATTCATTAACTTATCTACTGACCAATACTATTAGCAGTAAAAGTTGATAGCTCATTTTGTTCAAAATCGGAGTGTATCTCTATAGGATTACAGCATATTTCGCAATCCTCGATATATATCTGCTTGGATATTGAAGGATCCAATAACATAGATATGTTTTCCCAGCAATACGGACATTGAAAATAGTGTTCGTACATCTTTTTCTAATTAATGAAATTCTACGTCTTAAAACTGTATATTAAGCAACTGCCCTGTGAGCTGTAGTAATTGTAACTCGGCTAACTTAGCCGCATACTTAGCTTGGTTTTTATTAGTTTTGGCATTAATTAAATTGATTTGTGCCTGCCGAAACTCTATCGAGGTAATTTGCCCTAATTTAAATCGCTCTTCAGAACGTTGAAAATTATTTTCACTAGTAAGTACATTTTGCTGCTGAATCTTATAGATGTTGAGACGATTTCTATAATCTCCAAAAGCATTTGCTATATCTCTTTGTACTTCTAACTCTAGTTGTTCTCTTACTAATTCTTGATTATCAAATAAAATTTTACTGTTCTTTACCTGTGTTATTGTTCTGCCTCCATCAAATAAATTCCAACTTAGATTTATCCCAGCTCCCAAGGTTGCAGTATTGGACAAATTTCCTGGAAAAAATGCTGATGCAGGACTTCTATTCTGATTCCATCCATAAGAACCGTTGAGACCTATCGATGGCAAAAATCCAGCCTTATTAATTTTGATATCAAACGAATTGATTGCCAAATTACTTCGGTTTTGAAGAAGTAACACATTATTCTCTGTAGCTTGTTCCAAATAAGTATCTAACTGAAGTTTTGGCAAAAAAGCCACCACTGTGTCAACAACAATCATTTGTTCTAAACTAGCAGAGTTCAGAATTACATTTAGATCCCGTTTGGCATTAATTACCGATTGCTTAACATTAAGTAGATTAATACTATCATTTGCAACATCTACCTTGGCATTGAGCACCGCTAGCTTATTATTTTGACCATACTCAAACTGATATTGTGATCGTTGCACGCGTTCTTGAGAAATCGCCAAAGTTTCTTCCAAAATAGCCTCATTTTCACTCAATCTCGCTACTTCATAATAAACACTAAACAATTGCAAAATGGTATTTTCGATAACTTCTCTAGCTTGTAAACTGGATAAATTATATTGCTCTTTAAGTCTTTTATAATTGTAATACCTACCCAAACCGTCAAATAATAGGTAGTTTAAATTTAATCCTGCCGAGTAGCGCTGTGTCTCTGCATCTTCAATACGTCTGTCGGGTTGGGTTTCTCCAGTATCTGGATCTATCACACCAGGAAAAGAAGTCGTCGTATTAGATAATTGATAATTTGCCGCAGCATCTCCCGTTAAACTAGGTAGGTAACCAGAATTTAAAATACTTTGATTATTCTTTGCTATTTCAATAGTATTCGTGGTAATTTTGATCCCTAAATTGTTCTCCAACGTTAAACGAACAGCTTCTTGCTTTGTCAACGTTTGACCTTTTACACTCCCAACCACGAGAATAAGTAAAAGAACTATGATCCTATGGTGACTATTATTAATGGTTCTCATTCTCTTCTTTTTGTTCTTTAATTGCTCGCTCAACTTCTTCTTTAGAAACATTTTGTCCCGTTATCAACCACTTTCCTTTAGATTTTATAGTATTACTAAAAGATAAAAACAAAGGCAGTAATAATAAGGTCAAAATGGTAGCAAACCCAATACCATAAGCAATAGAAATTGCCATTGGTTTAAGAAATTGTGCTTGTCTACTTTTTTCAAAAATTAAGGGAGCGAGTCCCGCAATAGTTGTTACTGAAGTTAGAAATATAGCTCTAAACCGTGCTCTTCCTGCTTCAAAAATAGCTTTTTCAAAAGGTAAGCCTGCTCGCAGATTTGAATTGAATTTACCAATTAGAACCAATCCATCATTAACCATAATACCGATTAAGGCAATAATCCCTAACATTGATAAAATGTTGATAGGAAAATTGTGAATCCAATGTCCCCAAGCTACCGCTGGCAAACAAAATGGTACAAGTAAGAGAAGTAAAAGCGGTTGACTGTAACTACGGAAGGTAAATGCAATGGTTATGTAAATCAATAACAAAACTGTTAGCCCCACGGGTCCTAAAGATCCTAATAATTTACCTGCCTCTCTATTTTGACCTTCATAAGATGGACTTACTGTAGGATATCTAGATGTAATCTCGGGCATGATATTAGTACGTATGTCTGCTAAAATATCGGTTGCACTGGTGGTAGATGGATCTTTGAGATCTGCCGAGATTTGAATTTCTCTTCGTCCTTCGAGGTGATTAATTGCTACATCACCTCTCAGGATTTCATATGTTGCGATTTCACTCAACGGAATCCTCTGTCCTGTAGGAGTTACAACACGCATGGCATCCAAATTAGTGATTGATGAGCGATTTTCACGATCATACCGAACCCATACTTTAATTTCGTCTTGACCACGTTGAAAGCGTTGTGCTTGTACACCAAAAAATCCACCTCTAACCTGTGTCATAACGTCTCTTAAATTGAGTCCCAACAGATATGCATTTTCCTTTAGTTTGAGTCGTATCTCTTTGATACCAGCTGGATCGTTATCAGCGACATCCTTCAATAAAGTATTATTTTCTAGCGATCGTTTCAATTCTGCTTTTGCAGCTTTCAATTCGGCAATATTGTTTCCTAATAAAGAAACTGAAACCGGACTTCCTCCAAAATTTCCTCCGCTGCCATAAATTAAGCTTTCAACCCCTATAACAGGTCCAACCTTATCGCGAATTAAATTTGTGACCAAACTTGACGAAATTTCATCAGGACGCTCTTCTCCTGGCAACAAATTTATTGTTAAAGATGAAGACGATGCTCCAGGACCAATGCGTCTAATAATATTTTCGACCAGTTGTTTTCCATTCTCTTTAATATACTTATTTGTTAATTCGTCATTAACTTCCCAGGCTCTTTCTTCTATTAAAGAAATGATACTGTCTGTAATTTTCTCATTAGTTCCATTTGGCATCTCCAAAGATATAGAAACTCTATCGCTCGCTATCTGAGGAAAAAACGCTGTGCGAATGATCCCTCCGCCAATAGAACCAATCGTAAGAATAAATACGAAGACAAATATGGCAAACGTCAAAAATTTAAATTGAATAGCAAATCGCAACACAGGGCTGTACAGTTTGTCGCGAAGCCAAACCATAATTTTATCCCCAAATGTATTGATGTATCGTAATTTTGCAAATATGTTGGCTATTCCTCTTTTGGGTTCGCTGGTCTGAGTTTGCAAAGCTTTTGAGTGAGCCAAATGTGCAGGTAAAATAATCAATGCCTCGACTAAGGACACTACCAATGTTAATATTACGACTACCGAAACTTCTCCAAAAAATTCTCCAATTC
The DNA here is from genome assembly GCF_042434915.1 of Aquimarina rhodophyticola. Classification (GTDB taxonomy): domain Bacteria; phylum Bacteroidota; class Bacteroidia; order Flavobacteriales; family Flavobacteriaceae; genus Aquimarina. The sequence goes on along the minus strand of NZ_CP170198.1, from coordinate 3,463,734 downwards.
GTCCATCAAGGAATAAGAAAATTCCAAACGCCAAAATTGTGGTTATAATAGCAGATATAATTGGCGGAATCACCTCCATTGTTCCATCGATAGCAGCCTGTATGGGAGATTTACCTTGCTCGAAGTGTTGATAAATATTTTCTGCAATAACAATTCCATCATCCACCAAAATACCAATTACGATGATCATTCCAAATAGCGAAAGTACATTGATGGTTACATCAAAATATCCAGCAAAGATAAACATTCCCAAAAACGCTACCGGTAATCCAAAAGCTACCCAGAATGCTAATCGTGTATTCAAAAACAAAGAAAGGAAAATAAGTACCAGAATCATTCCAATTATTGCATTCTCTGTAAGCAGCTTGGTACGTTGTACTAGTGTTATAGATAGATCGCTAACGACACTTAATTGCACATTACTATAACGCTTATTAAAATCATCAATATAACTTTTTGCATTTTCTGCAGATGAGATTAGATCTTCAGTATTTGTGCTGGTAATAGTCACATTAACCGATAAATTTCCATTAAAGAAAGTAGCATTTGGAGTTTCAGAAAATCGATCTTTAAGTGCTGCAACATCTTTTAATCGAATAGTTTGTCCATTTGGATTGGCACGCACAATCAAATTTGCCAATTCATCACCATAGTACGATCTGTTATTTGCTCTAATTAAATACTCTTCGGCATCCGTTTTAATAGTTCCTCCTGTGGTGAGAATGTTTGCACGACTCACAGCCTGTGCTACATCACTAAAGGTTAAATTATATGCCAGCAAGCTATTTTCATCAACAGCGATCTCTATTTCCTCATCGGGATACCCGCTAACTTCAATTTGTGAAATACCATCAATAGCACGTAAATCATTTTCAACTTGTCTTCCTATCTGTTTTAACGTTTTTAACGAGATATCTTTGCCGCTAATCGCAAAACTTATTGTTTGTCTAACTTCTTCACGCTTTGCCACTACCAAAGGCTCCATTCCTGTAGGAAAAGAAGGCACACGATCCACCGCATTCTTTACCTCGAGTAACATGAAATCAACATCTTTGCCTTTTTCAATTTCGACAGTAATTGTACCGCTGTTTTCTCGAGAGGTTGAAGTTACTCGATCTACCCCGTCTAATCCTTTGAGGTTATCTTCTATTTTAAGAACAACACCTTCTTCTATTTCTTGCGGAGAAGCACCTGGATAGATTACACTTATATTAATTATTTTTGAATCTACTAACGGAAAAAATGAAGATCTTAGTGAAAGCGCTCCTAATATCCCAAAAATAAAAAAGGCTATAACTATCACATTAACTGCAACGTGATATTTGATAAAATACGCGATTATATTTCTCATTATTGAACGTCGTTTGTGTTGATTCGTTCGGCAGAAGCATTAGTAGTCTCTTTGTAGATTGCCACTAACATCCCAGCATAAGCTCCAGGAACGCTTTTGGCTAGTATTACAGTTTGATCAGGAACCCCTTTAAGTACAACTTTTTGTTCACCAAAATAAGTAGGCTGCACATCAATCAAATCAAGAATGCTATCCTTTACAATAAATATTTTATTTCCTTCTTGTAATAAATTACGATCTATTTGGATGGCATTTGATTCATTCTTTGCCTCAAGTTGTGCTTCTAAATACATACCTTCACGCAAATTAGCATCTTTAAGTTCTATATAAGCCGTGATAGTTTGCGAGGTCTGGTTTACGCTCGCATTAATACGACTTACAGTTCCCGTATAATCTTTGTCTTGGTCGAGATCTGTTAATGTTACAGATTTACCTAATTCGATCAAGTTGCCATAGGCTTTGGGTATAGCAACTTCCATTTCATACACTCCCGTTTCTATATAAGTGCCCAATTTTTGACCTTGTCGTATTAAGGTTCCCTCGGTTACTAAGGCTTCGGTTAAAACTCCTTGAAAGGGTGCTACAATTCTATACTTGGATAAACGTTGCTCCAAATTTTTTACATTATAATAAGAAGTCAAAATATTACGACCACTTATGAAATAGTTTTCCTTTTCGGAAGAAATTTCGGGTAATGCAGGTGTAGATTTGGATAAATCAAACGCTGAAAGATATTGTTGCCATTTTGGATATACCTCGGGATAGTCCAAACGCAAATCTGGCATTATTGAAGTAATTAAATTGTATAAATTACTTTTTGAAGATTGTACCGAGGCATAATACTCTGCTGCATCAATACGTATCAATGTTTGTCCTTTCTTATATTTTTGTCCTGTTCTAAATAGATGTGATCCTCCACGAAAAACACCCTGAACTTCGGCAAATAATTCGAGTCGTTGTTTTGCTGTCAAATTTCCATTTGCAGAAATCATTATCGGTATGGTACTGTTTTGAACCGTATCTACAAAAATAGTTTTAACCACTTTTGTAGGTTTTGCTGCGGGTCGTTTTTTACTATTAATTATGGATTGTGCTCCAAAAAAGGCGACAATGATGAGTACTATACCCAACACTGTTAAAATAATTTTTCTCATAGTAGGTAATACATTTCAGGTTTGCTGAAATTTTTTTACAAAACTATTAACACGGTAGCGGTAGTGCCGTTAAAGAAGTCATAAAAATACGTGCTATTCGTCGAATATATCCTTGCTTTTATTAGGGATAACTAATCTAAAGCTTCAATTGATTCTTGCACTGTTTCCCATTCTTTCATTAAGTGTTGAAGTCGATCCTTCTTCTTTTGATAATTTTCAAAAAAGTTTGGACTTGCAACTGTTTTATCGTAGTCTGACTCTAATGCTTTATCTATAGTTTTTATTTCGCGTTCAAGTACGTTTATTTTTGACTCCACATTACTTAATTTGTTATTAAGCGATTTTATTCTTTTTTGATCTTCGTACGATTGTTTGGCATCAACTTTGGTTACAGAAACAGTTTTAGCTTGCTTATCCTTTTTCTCGATTTCACGCATGTCTGCTACCTTGCGTTGTTCTAAGTAAAAATCTATATCACCAAGGTATTCTTTGATTTTTCTGTCTTTAAATTCATATACTGTGTTGGTTATCCCTTGTAAAAAATCTCTATCATGTGACACAAGTATCAATGTGCCTTCAAAACTACGCAAAGCTTCTTTTAAAACATTTTTTGATTTGATATCTAGATGATTCGTAGGCTCATCCATTACTAATACGTTAAAGGGCTCTAGAAGCATTTTACAAAGAGCTAAACGATTGCGCTCTCCTCCTGATAATACCTTTACCTTTTTATCAACCTCGTCTCCTCTAAACAAGAACGACCCTAACATATCACGGACTCTACTTCTAGTTTTTTCATTAGCAGCATTGACCATAGTTTCTAAAATCGTAATTTCACCGTCCAAATATTCGGATTGATTTTGAGCAAAATAACCTATCTGCACATTGTGTCCCAGTTTGAGTTCTCCCTCATATTTAAGTTCATCAATGATAATTTTGGCTAAGGTAGATTTACCCTGTCCATTTTGACCTACAAAAGCGATTTTAGATCCTCGTTCAACTAAAAGATTGATATCTTTTAATATTTCTTTTTCACCATAATTTTTGGATACTCCATTAGCTTCTATGACCACTTTACCTGGTTGGACACTTACGGGAAAACGTACATTCATAACAGCATTATCATCCTCGTCTACCTCGATACGCTCAATTTTATCTAATTTCTTGATTAGTGATTGTGCCATTGAAGCTTTAGAAGCCTTTGCTCTAAACTTTTCTATAAGCTTTTCAGTCTGCTCAATCTGTTTGGATTGGTTTTTTTGAGTTGCTAATTGTTGCTCACGTAACTCTTCACGTAATATTAGATATTTAGAATACGGCTTGTTATAATCGTAAATGCGTCCCAAAGAAATTTCTATGGTTCGATTGGTAACATTATCCAAGAACATTTTATCGTGAGAAACAATCACTACGACGCCAGCATATCCCTTTAAAAAATTTTCTAACCAAATTATCGATTCTATATCCAAATGGTTTGTAGGCTCATCGAGAAGTAAAATATCATTATTTTGCAAGAGTAATTTTGCTAGTTCAATACGCATTCTCCAACCTCCGGAGAATGTATCTGTTAAACGATCAAAATCCTCTGCTTGGAAACCCAGCCCTAACAGCACTCGCTCTGTTTCTCCTTGGTAGTTATATCCTCCAAGAATCTCATAATGATGGGTATGATCACTTAGATCTGTAATAAGTTGTGTATAACCCTCGCTTTCATAATCAGTACGCTCAGCTAATTGTTTATTGATCGAATCAATTTCTCGTTCAATAGTTTTGATTTCTATAAACGCTTCGTATGATTCTTGTAAAACCGTTCTACCTTCGACAAAATCAATGTCTTGTTTAAGAAAACCAATTTTAACGTCTTTGTCCATAGCCAATTGGCCAGAATCAGATTCTTGTTCTTTTGAGAGAATACGAAGCATTGTTGATTTGCCAGCTCCATTTTTCCCAACGAGTCCCACGCGGTCTCCTGCATTTAATCTAAAACTAATTTCTTCAAAAAGATATTCGCCTCCAAACGATATGGATAAGTTGTGTATGTTTAACATCAGCTTCTTACAATTTTGTGCAAAGATGCTTAAATTTGTGATACAATAAAAGGATCTATGAATTTCTTAAGAGGAACTAAATTATATAGCATACTCACAGGAACCTGCCCTGTGTGTCAACAAGAGCTTATGTACAAGGAATCTAATCCTTACAAATTAAGCAAAACACTTAAAATGCAAGAACGTTGTTCTCATTGCGGAACCAAATACAAAATAGAGCCATCTTTCTTTTATGGCGCTATGTATGTTAGTTATCCTGTAGGAATTGCTTTTGCTGTTGCTGCTTTTGTCATTGCAAATTTATTATTGAAATTAAATTTACTTAGCACCTTTTTTGTTATTACAATTACCATGATAGTTTTTATGCCAATTATCATGCGTTTAGCTCGTAATATTTGGATTAATTTTTTCATGCATTACAACAAAAATCAATCCCAATCTTGACTAGTTAAATCGCTCTAATGATAGCAAAGGATCTATTTGATCCTTATATTCGATAGCACGATATAAAGATCTTGCAACAGAGGGGCTGGTTAAGATACCTCTGCTACCCAATCCATTTAAGATATGCAAAGATGGATATACAGGATGCGTCCCAATAATAGGTTTACGATCTTTTACTGTGGGTCTGATACCTGCTACCTGATCAATTACTTTGTATTTGCATCTAACAAATATTGCTAGTTTTTTCTCAATCTCTTTTCTGGAGGCCAAAGTTATATTACTAGTCTTGTCCATAGCATTGTAAGTGGCTCCTACCTTATATAAATTATTTCCTAAGGGAATGATAAAAATAGCTGCCTTAACAGCTAGATTGAGCTTTAATTCTTCTGATTCAATAATAAGATACTCACCTTTGTTACCCAGAATCGGTAGATGGTTAAAAAACGGATTATCATGTACGCCAAAACCTTCTGCAAAAACTACATGTTTGGCTTTCATAGTCTTGTACGACACCCCAAATTCATTAATTTCTAATGCCGTATGATCAAACGATTCCTGGTGCAATAAGGCTTTATTTTCCAGATCTGCTAGATACGTCTCTAAGAGTTGATTGATAGCAATTCTTCCAGTTTGTCTAACACAACCGTATTGAAATGGAACTTGTAAGGAAGAGTTTGTATTTTTTACAAGGTTTGGAGACATGAAAGCGGAAAGTATTGGTTTATCACACGCTTCAAACCACTGATTTTGTTCTTCTATAGTAGTAAACCTACGTAAAATTGGAAGATCGTAAACTATTTTAAAATGAAGTTTATCTTCTAATTTTCTGTAATAAGGGATGGCTGTTTTCATATGCTCAAATGCATCCCAAGCGAGCGTAAAGCGTTTTAGCACTACTGGATTAAATAAACCTCCTGCAACCCGCGAGGATCTTTGAGAGTAATTTTCATACACAACAAATGTTTTACCTTCTTCTACCAGTTGTTCGGCAAAAGCTAATCCAGAGAGACCAAATCCAACAATAATATAATCTAACATAGCTTCAAAAATAAGAAAACCCCCAATACGAGATTGAGGGTTTTACCAATATTATACACGAGATAGAATTAATAACTCCACATATCCATTTCAAAATTACGGATACCTTCTTTAATCCTTTCACTTTCTAGTAATTGCATTAAAGCGTTATCTACTACATAATCCTTAATCGCACGGTCACCTTGAATGTTATCTTCTTTATAAATCATACTATTAAAACGTCTAGCATTTAAAATATGATCATATGTAAAAGGCATCGAAGTATTTTTACGATTAAAAGCTTTGGCATTATGCAAAATCTCTCTTGCATCTGGATACCATATCCAAAATAATGGTACCATATCTGGTTCATCATCATCGATAAAGTTAACATCGGGAGCTACAGGAGCTATACCTAATAATCTATAGCGTAACTCACCTTGTCTTTTATCAAAATAATAGTATCCTCTTATGCGATATTCTGAAACATCTGCAGAAGCTATTTCTCTTTTATTAATGTATTGAGGGTCTACGGTTTCACCAGCATTATATTGCTCAAAACCAAGATCCGTTGTATCAATTCTTGATAAAGTAGAACTCAAATCCTCAATGGTACGTGTCTCTGTAAAATATGAATCTGAGTATATATTCTTAATTTTACCGTTTTTCACATTAGTCATAAGCACATCGTATAAAGAACGACGACTCGCACCAATATTATTAGTATCTATTGGGTAATACAAAGGAAAATTAATTCGCTCATCAAGATCGATTACTTCCCAAGTAGTCTTAGCCCATAAAACATCTCGCTCATCTACATAACCGTACTCTAAAGGACGATCATTATCATTTAAGATTTGCTCCTGTGTCTTTTTTCCTATATCATCTGGATCATTGGCATTCAAAATATTAGCCTGACCAAAAGAAAATGATGTAATGAAAAGACCTAAAACGGTAACTAGAAAATTTCTCAAATTCATAATCATTATTTTTTATTAGTTTGTCAACTCGACAATAACTGGAGAAATCTTTTTCAACTTATAGCTACCATTAGTCGCTAAACTAGCATTGATATCTATAATTTGAACAGTTGACCCTCTCTTTGCTTTTCTTAGCACAGCTTTTGCCTTAGAATTAAGTCTACCACCACTAATGCTTACTGTTGGCTGACCTTCTACTTTAAATTTAAATCCTTTAACCTTAAGTTTGATATCGAAATCAAAATCTGGTAAAATAGCGCCGATAGATGCAATTTCTAAAGCATTCTTTGCCATTTTGATAGATCCATCTTCACCACGAACTGTACCTACTGGTCTTGGAATATCCTTAATTCTGAATTTCTTACTATCACTAACAGTAGCACCGTTTGGTAATTTACCTGAAACTTTGATACTAACCTCTCTAGCTCTTACTGCCGTAACATTCATCATATACTTACCTGCTCCACCAGCTTTTTTAAGTCCAGGAGCCTGTGCATTTACTGAAGGTACACCAGGGATAGAAATTGTCATAGGGTTATTAACACCACGATAAACAACGTTCATTTTATCTGCAGAAATTACTGCTGAATTTGGTTTTGGTATTACTGCATAAGAACTTTCGATAGGAATGGTTACAATTGAATCACCTTCTTTAAACTGAAACTCTCCTTTAATGTCCTGTTCTCCAACATTACCTGCAGGGAAGTCAAGCATAGTTTGACCTTCTTGCATAGATTCTGAATCCAATTCCTTTCCATTTACAATTACTTTGTGTGCTTTAAGGGTTTTATCTTTTTTACCTAAGATAATTCTACCTTTGAAAGGCTCACCACTAAAGAACGCAGTTTTGTCTGGAACTACAATCGCTTCAAAGTTTGATAAAGAAACTTCAGATTCTAATTGCCCAGATAGCATTGCAGAAAGCACTTTACTTTCGGCAGTCTTAACATCTGATTGTAATTGCGTAAACTTTGTGATTGAAGCAACCAAAGGATATCCCTCATAGTTATACTTCAACCAATCAATTTTTTGACCATCACGATTGGTTACAGGTTGGGTTGCAAACGTCTTTTCAACATCTGCTGCAATGTTTGGATATTTCTCAGAAATAACCCCTGTTACACCTTTACGATAATCGTCAATTTTTTTGATAAATTCTTTTCCAGCAGCAGTAACTACACCACCTTTAAAGAAAATTTCATCTAACGTATTAGATTTATCCATCGTTACATAATCTTTCTTATCTGAAAGATCTTTGGTGATGGTATTTTTAATATTTGCGATATAAGTATTTAATTCGTTTGAAAATTTACTTACATCGTCAGCTTTCTCCTTAAGTGGAGTATATTTTGCTGGTTGTTCAGAAACTTTTTCTACTAATCCAGCCATAAACGCATTGTTACGTGCTGTAGTGGTTTCGTTTGATTCTACTAATTTTTCATTCATCAAACCAAATGCCGCTAATACCTCTTTTGACATGTTTAATGCCAACATTGAGATGAAAACCAGATACATCAGGTTTACCATCTTCTGCCTTGGGGATAATTTTCCTCCTGCCATAACTCTTATTAAATTTTGGTAGTTATTATTTTAGTTTTGTTAAATATGCTGTAAGTCTTATTTTTTACTCATAGCACTTAACATACCACCATAAACTCCATTAAGAGAAGATAGATTACTAGCTAGACTTTCCATTTGATCTTTAAGTTTTGAAGCATTATCTGCGATCGCTTGATTTGCTTCAGCCTGACGTGCAGAAGATTCTAATTGAACTTTGTATAAACTGTTCAAAGATTCCATTTGAGCTGCAGCTTTAGACATTTCTTCGCTGTACTTTTTCTGACCTTGAATTGAATCTACCGTTGGAGAAATACCTTTTGCAGCTCCTTCAAAGTTTCTAATACTTTCGCTTAAACTACTCATAAGGTTAGAATCAACTCTAGCTTCTTTAAGCATATCATCTAATTTTTTAGATAATAAACCGTCAGGAGTCGTGTCTTTCTTATCTCTTTTTCCACCACTAGCACCACCTGCTAATTCTGGGTATACTAAAGACCAATCTAACTCATCATCAACAGGTTCGAATGCTGAGATTGTAAATACAAGTGCTTCGGTAACAAGACCTGCAATAAGCATTGCATTACCTCCAGGCCAGTGCATAATTTTAAATAGCGCACCTAAAATTACAACGGCTGCTCCCAGACCGTATACCATGTTCATTAACTTTTTGCTTGCTTTTGAATTTGCCATAATAAAATTGTTTAATTTTCTTTAAAGAATGTAATAATTTAAAAAAGGGTTAGTAATTAAGTTGATAGATAATTTTGGGACTTTCTATTTATTTTGAGTATTTTCTTCTCCAGTTGATTCAGTTCCCATATAGTCCTGAACAGTTCTGAAGCCGATATAACTCCTTGCAGAATCTGCGTATTCGTAATCTCTAGTACTTACCTGTAGGAAATAAGCAACATCTTTCCAAGATCCTCCACGCACGACTTTACGCTTGTTTTGATCGTCATTAACATTAGGGTTCATTGACGAAACATACTCATAAGATGCAGGGTCATAAGATGACTGCACCCATTCTGACACATTACCCGCCATATTATATAAGTTATAATCATTTGGGTCAAAAGTTTTTGCCTCTACCGTATATAAAAAGTTATCGGCAGCATAATTCCCTCTAAGTGGCTTAAAGTTAGCCAAAAAACAACCTCTGTCATTCATGGCATAAGGTCCACCCCAAGGGTATGTCGTAGATTCTAACCCTCCACGAGCAGCGTATTCCCACTCTGCTTCTGTTGGAAGTCTAAAATAGTTAACCAATTCTTTATTTTTCTTTTTCTGAAAAGAGTTTTTCTCTATGGTTCTCCATGTACAGAATGCTTTCGCCTGTTCCCATGACACTCCTACTACTGGATAATCATCATATGCACTATGCCAGAAATAGTCATTGTGCATTGGTTCATTGTAAGAATAATTAAAATCTTTAATCCACACTGTTGTATCTGGATAAACCTCTATAACCTCTTCTTTAACAAAATCTTTTCTTCTTCCTTTTTTTGCACGCGCTGCAGCTTGAATATCCATCCAAGTAAAGCGAAATTTGAACTTACTTACATCAAGCGTACGTCTACCATTGTATGATTCCTCTAATGGAATATACATCGTGTCCATAACTTCAGCATAAAATTCATCTGGATAATCTTCAACATCCCATTCGATGTCAATGTCTTTATTCAATCTACGACCTTCGTATCCAGTTTCACCTGTTCCGCTATAATTGTCGTACACATACTTTTCATAAACAGTCATATTTTCGGTATCAGCATCCAAAAACGCGTATTCTCCAATACCGTCATCACCAGGTGCTTTACCTAAGTCGTCTGCCATTATTGCTAAACGCATTCTAATGGTAGAGTCACGTACCCATTGTACGAACTGTCTATACTCACTGTTTGTAACCTCTGTCTCGTCCATATAAAAAGAACGCACAGTTACTGTTTTCGTTGGGGCATTTGACAATGCCGCCTTATCATCATCTGATTTACCCATAATGAACGATCCTCCGGGGATGAGGGTCATACCATAGGGTTTTTGCGGATGCCATTTTTTACCCTGCACTCCAGTCAATTCTCCGCGGTTTCCACCACCACAACTGTAGAGCATTGCTAAAATAGCAAAGAGCGATACAAATTTCTTCATAACATGTTTTAGGTTAAGATCTTCAAGATTCAAGGTGGTAAACCTATTTATTTATTTCCACAAAAACAATTTTTTTTGTAAAAAACCTCAAATCTACCTTGTTAAATAATTTAAACTTCGTTTTTTCGTTTGGCTTTATACCATCTTTCTGGTATTTCCTGATTACAAGCACGTTCATAATCGCTGTATGTGCAAGGTAATAACGTATGTCTTTCTAATTTATTATGTCCAGATGATAAAAAAGGTATTTCTATCCACCATCTTTCTGTTTTAATGCTCTTATAAAAAGATAACACCTCTTTGTCTATTGGAACACTATAATGAAGTGTGTTTTTATCAGATTTAATATTGATCTCATTGGATCGATAGTTAACGCCTTCTATAAAATACCAAAAAATTTGCGCAACTAGCATTGCCCTTGCTGTATCGTTTTGATTATTCTGAAATTCATACACCCCAAAACTCTTCACCTTATCACTAATTCCTGCATAACGAGCAATAGCACAAATTTCTCGTCCATTAAAACCGTTTGGCGAGGCAATATTAGCTCCTGATGCATTTGAACTTATGGCTCCCAAATCGATAGCCACTATATCGGCATCTCTCATTATTGGTTCTACAATAGTTACATCATTAATTACTTCACCTAGGCGATATGCGTCAAAATATAATTTTTCTATCAAATCAATTTCGTCCTGTGAATTAAAATATGTTTGATACCCTATGTTACTATAGTTAAACAAATTATATGGTTCCTCTACTATAATTTTACTTACAAACGATTTATTAGATATTGGTTCTGCTGCATTACCTATATCAAACTGACTATCTACATTGACTAGGTTTACCATACGCTCAAGAATATCGTAGGAGCGATACTGCGCATATACAATGTCTTGACTTCCTCCCATTATTAAGGGAATAATATTTTTTTGTAGTAGTGTCGACACAACTTCTCGTACCACGAAATATGTATCACTTACTTCATCTCCTGGTAAGACATCACCCAGATCCGCAAAATTAAGACTCCAATTACCTGGAAACAAACTGTAAAACGAAGCTCTTATACTATCAAAATTAACAATAACTTTGCCTTTTTGTGACAGATTGTTTCTTTGTTCTCTTACACCTAAAAGCACAATATGCACACCCTCTAAATCAGGAACCCCATCTTCTTTGGTATGTATCAACATTTGTTTACCCAAACATTGTTCTGATCTAACCTCGTTTGTTGCAATTACCTCATCTGCTACAGGTACAAGAAACTCAAAAGCCATTATTTCTTATTTTTGGAAGTTGTGCTTTTCTTAGTTGTTTTTTTTGACGCTGTTTTTTTCTTGGCTGTCGCTTTCTTTTTAGGAGCGTTTTTCTCAAGAATAACCTTAACTTCTTCTAATGTTAATTTGGTAGCATCTACAGTTTTAGGTAGTTCAACTTTTACTTTTCCCTTTATAACGTTACTGCGTCCCCAGCGTGCTTTTTCTACACGTATTCCTTCTTCTTCCCAGTTATGAATAACTTTATCAATTTCCTTTTGCTTCTTTTCTTCAATAAGTGTAACAATATCTTGATCTGATAAATTATCGAAGTCGTATTTCTTATTGACATTTATAAACATTCCGTTCCATTTGATAAATGGACCAAAACGTCCTGTACCTTTTTGTACAGGTAAGTTTTCGTAAGTATATATTGGAGCATCGGCTTTTTCTTTGGCTACAATCAACTCGATAGCTCGTTCTAAGGTAGTGTCTAACGGATCTTCTCCTTTTTCTAGAGAAACAAATTTATCTCCATATTTAACATAAGGACCAAAACGACCATTATTCACGGTTAAAACCTCTCCTTTATATTCTCCAACTTCTTTTGGAAGTTGAAATAAATCCATTGCTTGCTCGAAGGTTAGACTGCTAAGAGTTTGACCTGGTCCTAAACTTGCAAACTTAGGTTTCTCTTCATCCTCTACAGATCCTATTTGAACCATAGGACCAAAACGACCTAATCTAACACTAACAGGTTTACCTGTTTCTGGATCTTCTCCAAGAATTCTTTCTCCAACTTCGCGCTCTGCGTTTTCTGCTACATCTTGGACTCTAGGATGGAATTCTTTATAAAATTCACTCATTACCTCTTTCCAATCCTCATTTCCTTCGGCTATATCGTCAAAATCTTGCTCAACTTTGGCTGTGAAATTATAATCTAAAACTGTCGAAAAATGATTGACTAAAAAATCATTGACAACCATCCCTACATCGGTGGGTATCAACTTACCTTTATCACTACCTACTTTTTCTTTTAATGTTGCTTCTTTGATCACATCACCCGATAAGCGTAAACTTACATAATTTCTTTCTTCTCCTTCTTTGGCTCCTTTTTCGACATACTTTCTATTTTGTATTGTAGAAATTGTTGGCGCGTAGGTTGATGGCCGACCGATACCAAGTTCTTCCAATTTTTTTACCAAGGCTGCTTCAGAATATCGACTTGGAGGACGTGTAAAACGCTCTGTTGCCGAAATGTATTTTTGGTGTAAAGTTTCATGTATCTGTAATGCTGGCAAAATACCTTCTTGCTCTTCATCTTCATCATCACTTCCTTCTAAATATACTTTCAAAAACCCTTCAAATTTTATTACTTCTCCATTAGCAACAAAAATTTCTTTATGAGAGTTTGTTTCTATTTTAACCTGTGTACGTTCTAATTTGGCATCACTCATTTGAGATGCAATAGCTCGCTTCCAAATTAATTCATACAAGCGTTGCTGATCTGAATCCATATTAACACTATGCCTAGAAAAATCTGTAGGACGTATCGCTTCGTGAGCTTCTTGAGCCCCTTTTGCTTTACCTTTATACTGTCTAGGCTTACTAAATTCATCTCCATACGCAGATACGATCTCTGCTTTTGCTCCTTTTTGAGCCTCCGACGATAGATTTACACTATCAGTTCTCATATATGTAATTAAACCTGCCTCGTATAAACGCTGCGCCATTGTCATTGTCTTACTAACTGAAAAATATAGTTTACGCGACGCCTCTTGTTGCAATGTTGATGTTGTAAAAGGTGGTGCAGGAGATTTTTTTGCAGGTTTTGTTGTAAGGTCTGCAACTTTGTGTGATGCATTTAGATTTGCGTTTAAAAAATCTTGAGCCTGTTTTTTGGTTTTAAAATTTTTGGGAAGCTTTGCTTTGATCGATTTTCCATCGTCATTTGTAAATTCCGCATCTACTCGATAAGACCCCACTGGTTTAAAATCAATAATTTCTCGTTCCCGTTCAACAATTAAGCGTACAGATACCGACTGCACCCTACCAGCAGATAATCCCCCCTTCACTTTACGCCACAACACAGGAGATAACTCGTACCCTACTAACCTATCAAGAACCCGTCTTGCCTGTTGTGCGTTTACTAAATTATAATCTATTTTACGTGGGTTTTCTATTGCTTTGAGAATCGCATTTTTTGTGATTTCATGAAAAACTATTCGTCTCGTTCTACTCTCATCTAGCTTAAGCTCTTCGGCAAGATGCCAAGCAATCGCCTCTCCTTCTCGATCCTCATCACTGGCTAACCAAATCATTTCTGCTTTTTGAGATAGCGCTTTTAATTTTTTAACTACATCCTTCTTATCGCTTGAAACAATATACTTTGGCTTAAAATCTCCATCAACATCAACACCAAGCTCTTTTGCTGGCAAATCTGCAATATGCCCAAAGCTTGAAGCCACGGTATACTCTTTTCCAAGAAATTTTTCAATTGTTTTTGCTTTTGCAGGTGACTCTACGATCACTAAATTCTTAGCCATAATCCTCTTTTTTCTTGAGACAAAAGTATGTCAATTTTTTTACAACAAAATTATTTGCGAGAATTTTAGCTTAAATTACTAAATCTCTATCCTTTAAAAAATACAAAATCTAGTAGTATACAACTTAAATTATCTTTAGTAACCATCTTAAACTATTGGTCAATACACTCTTCCTTTTTATATAACTACTAATTAGCATAATATTACTCTCAATTAAAGACCTAACTCCTTTAGTTTAAAGTAAAAAATTATAAAAATGCTCTGCCACTTTGGCAGCTATAGTTTTAAGAGTATCTTTGTCTAAATAAAATTTTGCAGTAAGCACATATCGATGGAGAAGATTATAGATGAAGACAAACAAGGACAACCACTGGTTCTTGACCAAAGAGAAACCAATAAACGAAAGCTTTTTATAGAAAGCTACGGGTGTCAAATGAATTTTAGTGATAGTGAAATTGTTGCGTCCATACTTGCTGAGAATGGCTTTAACACCACTCAAAACCTAGAAGATGCAGACCTAGTCCTTGTCAATACTTGTTCAATTAGAGAAAAAGCAGAACTAACCGTTAGAAAACGTTTAGAAAAATACAACGCTGTAAAAAAAATCAATCCAAAAATGAAGGTTGGTGTATTGGGTTGTATGGCCGAGCGTCTTAAAAGTAAATTTCTAGAAGAAGAAAAAATTGTAGATTTAGTGGTTGGCCCCGATGCCTACAAGGATCTGCCCAATCTACTTGAAGAGGTAGATGCAGGCCGTAATGCTGTGAATGTTGTTTTGTCTAAAGAAGAAACCTATGGAGATATTGCTCCTGTGCGATTGCAGAGCAATGGTGTATCGGCATTTGTATCCATTACTAGAGGATGCGATAACATGTGTACCTTTTGCGTAGTTCCCTTTACCCGAGGTAGAGAGCGAAGTCGCGATCCACAAAGCATTTTACAAGAAGTAAATGATTTGGTAAGCAAGAATTATAAAGAAATTACGCTGCTTGGGCAAAACGTAGATAGTTATTTATGGTACGGTGGGGGTTTAAAAAAGGACTTTGAGAAAGCCAGTGATCTCCAAAAAGCAACAGCTACAGATTTTGCAAAATTATTGGATATGGTCGCCCTACGTTTTCCTAAGTTACGCATTCGTTTTTCTACTTCAAATCCTCAGGATATGACTATGGATGTTATTAAAATAATGGCTAAGCATTCCAATATTTGTAATCATATTCATCTTCCTATACAAAGTGGAAGTGATCGCATTTTGAAAAAAATGAATCGTTTGCATACCCGTAAAGAATATATGGAATTGGTGGATAATATTAAAAAAATCATTCCCGACTGCTCTATTACACAAGATATGATCATCGGTTTTCCTACAGAAACAGAACAGGATCATCAAGATACACTATCATTATTGGAACATGTAAAGTATGAACACGGATATATGTATGCATATTCTGAAAGACCTGGTACCATGGCCGAAAGAAAATTTGAAGATGATGTACCCGAAGCCGTAAAGAAACGAAGACTTGCAGAGGTTATCGCCCTTCAGCGTACACACTGTGCTTACAAACATGAATCTTATCTCGGTAAAACTTTTGAAGTACTTATCGAAAAGGAATCAAAAAAATCTGATCAACATTGGAGCGGAAGGATTTCGCAGAATATTGTAGCGATTTTTCCAAAAGAACACTATAAAATCGGGGATTTTGTGCAAGTTTATATTAGTGAATGCACAAGCGCAACACTCTTGGGCAAAGCAGTCGCTTACTCTGAAAATAATTAACGCTTACTATTTTGAAACCTAAAATAAGCTAATGAAAAATTTTATAACCACCTTATTTCTTTCTTTATTAATAATGTCCTGCTCATCCGATGACACTATTGACCCTCCAAAGGTCGAAGAAACACCAGAAGAATCAGAAACTCCTATAATCGGAGATACCGATGATGACAGCGATACAGAGGATGATGAAAATTCAAACACAAATCGAAAAAAGTTAGCTTCAATCGAATCTTCATACGATAACGGAGATACATTTTGGATTGCGAATTATGATAGTAGTAATAGACCAACTACTTCCTATGATGACAAAGATAGATTGGTACATGAATTTAGTTATGAGCATAGTGATCACTATATGCCTATACGAAAAGATATTTATAGCGCTGGAACTTTGATTAGTTCAGCCACGTATATCTATGATGACTCCAACCGTTTAATCCAACATTTGACCGGTACAGTAGCATCCAATAGAACTTTTGAATATGATACTAACACCATTATTATCAGATTTGAAAGCTTACCCAATCACTACACTAAGTTGTTCTTGGATAACCTTAATAGGCTATCTAAAATTGAAGAACATGACGAAGAAGATTCCAATGATAATATTACCGCTATAATTGATTTTGAATACGAAAATAACAATTTGATTCAAATTAGAAAGGAGGATGTTATATACGGCCTTAATTCCTATACATCCAACTACACCTTTGACGACAAACAGAATCCGTTCTACAATCAGTTTGAAGAATACAATATCAATTATATTCTTGAAAGTAGTTTTGATTTGGAACAGAGAGTTTTACAAATTTTTAGTAAAAACAACTATATAAGTAATAGTTTAGAAGAATCTTCACGAACACTTGAATACACCAGTGACGATTACCCTTCTACCATAAATTTTACTTATAAGGATTATTACAATCAAGTCACTTTAGAAAACTATAATTATCAGAATTAGTCGGAGGAAACGACGAATTAAATTCTAAAAACCTAGTACAATATATGGAATCAGTTCAAGCTACAAAACAACGTTTTGGAATTATAGGAAACGATCCTAAGCTAAACAGAGCTATTGAAAAAGCCATACAAGTGGCGCCTACCGACATTTCTGTTTTAGTTACAGGTGAAAGTGGAGTTGGTAAAGAAAGTATTCCGAAAATCATTCATTCGCTCTCACATCGTAAGCATGGTAAATATATTGCCGTAAACTGCGGTGCTATACCAGAAGGAACTATAGATAGCGAACTTTTTGGTCATGAAAAAGGCGCCTTTACAGGAGCTACACAAACCCGTAGCGGATATTTTGAAGTCGCAGATGGGGGTACCATATTTCTGGATGAAGTGGGAGAATTACCACTAACCACACAAGTTAGATTATTACGCGTACTCGAAAACGGAGAGTTTATTAAAGTAGGATCATCAAAAGTTCAAAAAACTGATGTGCGTATTGTGGCTGCAACCAATGTAAATATGTTTGAAGCGATAAAAAAAGAAAAGTTTAGAGAAGACCTATATTATCGCCTCAGTACTGTAGAAATTAATTTACCGCCTTTACGAGAACGTAAAGAAGACATTCATTTACTATTTAGAAAATTTGCGTCTGATTTTGCTACAAAATATAAAATGCCAACAATCCGTCTTGATGACGATGCTACGAGCTTATTAGAACAATATCGCTGGAGTGGTAACATTAGACAATTACGTAATATAGCAGAGCAAATATCGGTATTAGAACAAACTAGAGTCATAACTGGCAAATCGCTACATGGGTATCTCCCTAACATTGGTAGTAACTTGCCTGCTATAATTTCTTCTAATAAAAAGGATAGTGATTTCAGTAATGAGCGAGAAATCCTTTATAAAGTTCTTTTTGATATGAAAAATGATCTAAATGATCTAAAAAAATTAACCATGGAGCTCATGCAAAGTGGCAATTCTAAACAAGTACAAAAAGAAAATGAGGGACTGATCCGTAAAATCTATGGAGATGAAAATGATGATGACGGTAGTGTTGCTTATGAAGAAGCTCAAGAAGAGCAAGCTAGAGATATTTTACATATTCCGGCAGCATCTAACCCAGCACTAACCGCAGAGGACAAATATCATTTTGCCGAAGAAATTCAAGAAGAAGAGCGGCTATCACTTCAAGACAAAGAACTTGAATTGATCAAAAAATCACTAGAACGACATCGGGGTAAACGCAAGGCTGCTGCAGATGAATTAGGAATTAGTGAACGCACGCTCTATCGAAAAATCAAACAATACGACCTCTAATAACCAAATCATTAGATAGCTTCAATGCCTTATTTTATGAAATACTTTAAATCCTTATTTTTAATTGTAGTAGGCAGCGTTGTTTTGTATGGCTGTGGTGCTTATTCTTTTAGCGGAATATCCATTTCGCCAGAAACAAAAACGTTTCAAGTAAACTTCTTTAGCAACCAAGCTTCGATAGTAATTCCTGGTATTGATCAAACCTTTACCAATCAGCTACAAGATCTTATTTTAAATCAGACTAATTTGGATTTGGTTACCTCGTCTGGAGACCTAGTATATGAAGGTGAAATTGTACAATATTATGTCGCTCCTAACACTGCTACTTCAGAAAATACCGCTGCACAAAACCGACTTACTATTGCTATAAATGTTCGTTTTTATGACACCAATGACCCTACCCAAGATATAGAACAACGATTTTCTTTCTTCTATGATTATGCTGCTTCTCGATCAGAAAATGCTGTACGGGATGAGGCTATACAAATAATTTATGAACGCTTAACCCAAGATATTTTCAATGCAACCTTGGCCAAGTGGTAAGTGAATTTTATAACTTTAAATTAAAAAACAATTTTTAAATTTTGAACAGCAAATCTCTTCTATATCTTCTACAAAATCCTGCTACTATTGAGAAGGAACAAATAGTTGCTCTTCAACAGTTAATAAAAGAGTTTCCGTATTTTCAATCGGCGCGTTCAATTTTATTAAAAGGCTTAAAAGATCAAGGAAGTTTTATTTACAATAAAGAACTTAAAACCACAGCAGCCTACACTACAGACCGTAGCGTGCTATTTGAGTTTATAACATCTCCCTCATTTCTAGCAACGGTTACAAACAATAGCAACGAACCCACCAGCACTGCGCAATATCTTAATACCATAACAGTAAACGATTCAAAAACAGAAAGTACAGAGGATGCCATAACCATTGATCAAGCAGTTTCAATGAACAGCGACGAGGCAGAAGAGGTTCTTGACCCTCAACTTTTTGAGGCCAAAGATAAAGAATCTGACACTACTCCTCTAGAAATCTCACCATCCAAAGAAAGTAGCGAATCTAAAACAAATAAACAAGCAGAACCTACAGTTTCAAGTATCCATCCTGACGAACCTTTGGAGTTCACTAAAAAAGAAACCCACTCTTTTGCAGAATGGCTCAAATTAACTTCTGTACAACCTATTCGTCGAGACGACAAATTAAAGGATGAAGAAAATGACAAAAAAGAAATCTCTTTAAAAGAAAAGGTAAAAGCTACTCCAAGTGAATCAAAACCCTCAAAACTTCAGAAAAAATTTGAGATTATAGATCAGTTTATTGCTAATAATCCTAAGATAAAACCTGTAGACAAAAGTGTTCCCACACGCAATATTGCCAAAGAACATGCTACAGCGCCAGATGAATTAATGACCGAAACATTGGCACGTGTTTATTTATCACAAAAAAATTATAAAAAGGCGATTCAAGCATATAAAATATTAATTTTGAAAAATCCCGAAAAAAGTGGTTTCTTTGCAGACCAAATTCGAGCAATAAAGAAATTACAAGAAAATAAATAACAATATAATGACAACGTTTACTATCTTTTTAATACTTATCGTTATCGTATCTTTTTTACTAATCGTAGTAATCATGGTGCAAAATCCAAAAGGAGGCGGACTGTCTTCATCTTTTGGAGGTGGCGGATCACAACAATTAGGTGGTGTCAAAAAAACTACCGACTTTTTAGACAAAAGTACTTGGGCCTTGGCTACGCTATTACTAGTTTTGATTCTACTATCAAACATTGATCTTATGGGTGGTTCTGGAATAGAAGAATCAAAGATAAATACCGATGATGTACAAATCGAAGCTCCAGTAGCTACACCTGCCGTAGAGGAATAGGGAAAACGTTATATAATAATTACATAAAAATGCCGACTTGTCATACAGGGCGGCATTTTTTATTTCAATTTGTCAGTATATCTCCACTGGCACAATTTCTGAATGATTAGATACATAATACATATTAATTTTAATAATAAAACTAATCATAATGGGAGTAAACATTAAGCCTCTTTCGGATCGCGTGGTAATCGAACCACTTCCGGCAGAAAAACAAACAGCTTCAGGATTATACATACCTGATTCGGCACAAGAAAAACAACAAAAAGGTAAAGTTGCTGCTGTAGGTAATGGTAAAAAAGATCATGACATGACTGTAAAAGTAGGTGACACGGTTCTTTACGGTAAATTTTCTGGTACCGAATTAAAATTAGATGGTAAAGACTATTTAATCATGCGTGAGGATGACATCCTTGCTATTGTATAAGTAGGACAATACAAACACAAATCGTGTTCAGTAATTTTTTTACAAATTACATAGAACTCAAATTTAAAAACAAAATTCTATTATGGCTAAAGACATAAAATTTGACTTAGAAGCACGCGACGGTATTAAACGTGGTGTTGATGCATTAGCAAATGCGGTAAAAGTAACTTTAGGACCAAAAGGTCGTAACGTGATTATTAGTAAATCTTTTGGAGCTCCAACGGTAACCAAAGATGGTGTTTCTGTTGCAAAAGAAGTTGAGTTAGAAGATCCCCTTGAAAATATGGGAGCTCAAATGGTTAAAGAAGTAGCTTCAAAAACCAATGATCTTGCAGGTGATGGTACTACAACGGCTACTGTATTAGCTCAAGCAATCGTTAAAGAAGGACTTAAAAATGTTGCCGCAGGTGCAAACCCAATGGATTTGAAACGTGGTATCGATAAAGCTGTAGAAGCTATCACTGCGGATCTAGAAAAACAAACTAAGGAAGTAGGAAGTTCTACAGAAAAAATAAAACAAGTAGCTGCTATTTCTTCAAATAATGATGAGTTAATTGGAGATCTAATTGCTCAGGCATTTGGTAAAGTAGGTAAAGAAGGTGTTATTACTGTTGAAGAAGCTAAAGGAACAGATACCTATGTAGATGTTGTTGAAGGTATGCAGTTTGATAGAGGTTACCTATCGCCTTACTTTGTTACCAATAGTGAAAAAATGACAGCAGATCTTGAGAATCCATACATCCTCTTGTATGATAAGAAGATCTCTGCAATGAAGGATTTATTACCAGTATTAGAGCCAGTTGCTCAAACTGGAAAACCTTTATTAATTATTGCTGAAGATGTTGATGGTGAAGCTTTGGCTACTTTAGTAGTAAATAAATTACGTGGTGCCCTAAAAATTGCAGCGGTAAAAGCTCCTGGATTTGGTGATCGTCGTAAAGCAATGCTTGAGGATATTGCGATCTTAACTGGAGGTACTGTGATTTCTGAAGAGCGCGGATTCACTTTAGAAAACACAACTATCGAGCAATTAGGTACCGCCGAAAAAGTTGCTATCGACAAGGATAATACTACTGTAGTAAATGGAGCAGGTGAAGAAGAAATGATCAAGAACCGCGTGAACCAGATTAAAGCGCAAATCGAGACGACTACTTCTGACTATGACAGAGAAAAATTACAAGAGCGTTTGGCTAAACTAGCTGGTGGCGTTGCTGTATTATATGTTGGTGCTGCCTCTGAGGTTGAAATGAAAGAAAAGAAAGATCGTGTTGATGATGCACTACATGCAACTCGTGCCGCAGTTGAAGAAGGTATTGTTGCTGGTGGGGGTGTAGCACTTGTTAGAGCTAAAGCTGCATTAGATGCCATTAAAACAGAAAACGCTGATGAAGCAACGGGAGTTCAAATTGTAAATCGTGCTATAGAAGCACCTTTACGTACTATTGTTGAGAATGCAGGTGGAGAAGGTTCTGTTGTTATTGCCAAAGTTATTGAAGGTAAAGATGATTTTGGATACGATGCTAAATCTGAAAAATACGTGACCATGCTTGAAGCAGGTATTATTGATCCTAAAAAAGTAACACGTGTCGCATTAGAAAATGCTGCATCTGTTTCAGGAATGATTTTAACTACCGAGTGTGCATTAATCGATATTAAAGAAGATGCTCCAGCTGGAGGAGGCGGAATGCCACCAATGGGCGGAGGTATGCCTGGTATGATGTAAAAATCGTACAACACTATTTAAAATAACAAAAACGCTATTTGATGTACTCAAATAGCGTTTTTTATATAGGGTAGCAACTATTGTTTAAGAAAACTTACTCATCATCTCCTCTACCAAAGCTTCAGTTTTTTTAAATTTTTCTTTTGTCAATAATCGTTTGGGGGGCGCCATTCTTACCTCACAATTCTGGATCGAACAGGTTTCACAAGTAACTCCAACCTTTACCGTATCAATTTTGGAATCATTTACAAAGGCAATTTTCTTTTCGAGTGCTGGTGAGATCAAAAATCCTATACCAATACTGCGATAAAACTTTTTTCGAAAAGGGTCTTTGGTTGCCGAGGTAAATACTAAATATTTTTGCTCAGTATCTTCATAATCTGAGATTTGAATATCAAAAGCATACGGAATATTCTCTTTGGCCGTGCGCTGCAAGGTTTTAATAGCCATCCATCGACGACAGTAATGCTCATTTATTTCGTTAGCGCGAGGTTGTTGTTGATGCGTAATATGCAATTCTTTTACCAAATTGAATTTATTAGCTCCTAGCTTATGAGTAAAACGGAGAAAGAACACATTTTGCATTCCAAAATCCTTTGGTAGAATATTTGTTAAACGCTGATAAAATGATTCTGGCGAGGCGTTGTATTGATGCATCACCTTATGAAAATCAGCTTCAGAAAACTTCTTTTTAGAAAAAACAGCCTTCAATTGATTTTTGAGGTGCACTCGTGGCAAAATTAATACTCCAGCAAAATAAGAAGCATAAAAATTATGTAATACTTCTTCAAAATTATCATATTTAATCCATGAAAATGTATAAGGACGTTCCTTAATTTCTAAATATTGATATCCTAATTCTTTAGCATAAATAAATGTTTTTTGCGCCTCATCAACCCTCCCGGATACTAATAAAGTTTTTGTTTTGGGTACAAAAACACAACGTAAATTCTCTAATTCTTCCTGATCAGCAATAGCATCCGTTATAATGGTATAGCCATATTCTTCGGTTAAAATTTCTGCAAGCTCTTCCGAATTTATTTTTCCGTTTAAATCAATCTGGTAAGAGTTAGCACAGCGTATGGCTTTTTCTTCAAGCTCTTTAAAAAAGTTATTATGTGCCTCTTGATAGGATCGCAAAGAAGCTAGGTAGAAACCTTCTCTACTTAAGTTATAGTGCTGTGCAATTTCTATAATTGTACTAATAAAGGCATTCACCTTTGAAGGTGCATTTGCGATGATGTCAATTAAATCACTTTGCTGTATTCCAAATAGTTCTAACGGAATCTCATCAAGAATTCCAGACTGCAATATTTCGCCAATTGGAGCTAGATTTTTATCTAATTTTAGAGAAACCAAGCTATCATAAGGTACCTCTAATGTCTCTGCCAATCGAATTACCTTATCTGTTTTAGGATATTTTTTACCTTTTTCAATTTCATTTAAATACGATTTTGAAAGCCCACTCAACTTTGATAAACCAAAGAGAGACAACCCCTTATCAGTACGTATTTGCTTGATTTTGAGACCAAAAATTAAGCGTATATATTCTTCTGCTATTGTCATAATAATCCAAAAGTAAGCATTCTTGCGAATAATTTCAAAAAGAAAATATTCTCATTTAGCGAACGTTCGCTTGTTTTATAAAAAACTTTTTTTTAATATTGTTCACTCAATCGATACGTTATGGAAACACAAATCAATCTTACTCAGAAAATCAGCTTTGATCAGCAGGTAAAAAATTATTATCCCGATATCTTAACAGATGAGGCATTAATCTTTTTATATACACTTCAAAAACGCTTTAATACGAAACGATTACAGTTACTTGATGACAGAGTTGATAGGCAACAACTCTTAGATCTAGGATCCTTTCCCAAATTTCCAGATCATACCAAAGAGATTCGAAATAGCGAATGGTCTGCCGAAGAGATTCCGGCTGATCTTCTTGATCGCAGAGTAGAAATAACTGGACCCGTAGATCGTAAAATGGTAATCAATGCTCTAAATTCTGGCGCCAAAACCTTTATGGCAGATTTTGAAGATAGCAACGCGCCTTCATGGGACAATTGTATGCAAGGACAGCAAAATTTGAGAGACGCTGTAGACAGGTCTATCACTTTTTACGAATCCAAACGAGATAAAATATATCAACTTAATAACACCTGTGCTACGCTATTAGTACGGCCCAGAGGATTACATTTAGTCGAAAAGCACTTAATTATTGACAATCAAGCAATCAGTGCATCACTAATTGATTTTGGATTATATGTATTTCATAATGCTACTACTCTTAAAGACAAAGAAACAGGACCCTACTATTACTTACCAAAATTAGAGCATTTTACTGAGGCGATATGGTGGAATGAGGTAATCAACTTTACCGAAGAATATTTGGAACTCGCACATGCTACTATCAAAGTGACCGTGCTTATTGAGACTATAACAGCTAGTTTTCAATTAGACGAAATTATATATGCATTAAAGGATCATATTGTAGGGCTCAACTGTGGACGATGGGATTACATCTTCAGCTATATTAAAAAAATGAGAAATCACCCAGAGTTTATAGTTCCAAATCGAGATCAAGTTACTATGAAGAGTCCTTTTATGGATGCTTACAGTAAATTAGTGATCCAGCGTTGTCACAAACGCAACATTCTTGCTATTGGAGGTATGGCCGCTCAAATCCCTATTAAAAATGATACGGAAAAAAACGCTATTGCTTTCGCCAAAATTCGAGCAGATAAAGAGCGTGAAGTTACTAATGGTCATGATGGAACCTGGGTGGCGCATCCCGCTATGGTAAAATTAGCCACTGAAATTTTTGATACCCACATGCCCCAAGCGAATCAAATAACAAATAAAAGAACCGATATACAAATCACAGAAAAGCAATTACTCGAAGTACCAAAAGGTACAATTACAGAAGATGGTATTCGCAAAAATATGAATGTGGCTATACATTATATCGCTTCTTGGCTTGATGGAAATGGTGCGGTTGCTCTCTATAATCTTATGGAAGATGCCGCTACGGCAGAGATTAGTAGAACACAAGTGTGGCAATGGTTACATAACAATGTGCAATTAGAGGATGGCAGAATTTTTAACAACAGCTTATACACAAAACTATTGAAAACCGAACTAACAGTAATTGAACAGCAAGTAGGGAAAATAGTTTTTGAACAAGAATTATATCAAACAGCGATTCAAATATTCAAAACTCTAGTCGAAAATAAGAATTGCGAAGAGTTTTTGACTACCGAAGCTTATAAATACCTATAAAATTATAATTAACTACATACTAAAAATACCTAACTCATGAACACACAACAACGAATTGAAACATTACTTACAGATTGGTCTACAAATCCAAGATGGCAAAACATTACACGTCCTTACACTGCAGAAGAAGTGGTAAGATTACAAGGGTCATATCACATCGAACACAGTATCGCAAAATTAGGATCAGAAAAGCTTTGGACGCAACTTAATTCTCAAAGTTTTGTAGCTGGATTAGGTGCACTAACGGGTAATCAAGCGGTGCAAGAGGTAGAAGCTGGTTTGGAAGCTATATATTTAAGTGGTTGGCAAGTGGCTGCCGATGCAAACTTAGCTGGGCAAATGTATCCAGACCAGTCTTTATATCCAGCTAATAGTGTACCACAGGTTGTAAAACGTATAAACAATGCCTTGCTGCGAGCTGATCAAATTCAAATAGTAAATGGTGAAACAACTACCAAAGATTATTTGGTTCCCATAGTGGCTGATGCCGAAGCTGGTTTTGGTGGTAATCTTAATGCCTTCGAATTAATGAAAGCTATGATTGAAGCAGGTGCTAGTGGAGTTCATTTTGAAGATCAATTAAGCTCTGCAAAAAAATGTGGTCACCTAGGCGGTAAAGTTCTGGTTCCAACACAAGAAGCTATCAATAAATTAGTTGCCGCAAGACTTGCTGCAGATGTAATGGGAGTACCTGCCATTATTATCGCAAGAACAGATGCCGATGCTGCCAATTTATTAACTAGTGATATTGACCCACGAGATCATAAATTTGTTACAGGGGAGCGTACTGATGAAGGTTTTTATCATGTTAAAAACGGAATAGAACAAGGCATTGATCGCGGTTTATCTTATGCACCATATGCTGATCTAATCTGGATGGAAACGAGTAACCCTGATCTAGAACAAGCACGTAAGTTTGCAGAGGCTATTCATGCCGAATTTCCAGACCAATTACTAGCCTATAACTGCTCACCTTCCTTTAATTGGGCTGCCAAATTATCTGTAAAGGAAATGGAAACTTTTAGAGAAGAACTAGCAGCTATGGGATACAAATTTCAATTTATTACACTCGCAGGATTCCATGCCCTTAATACAAGTATGTTTGAACTTTCGAAAGCATATAAAGAACGTGGAATGGCAGGGTATTCTGAATTACAAGAACGTGAATTTGCTTTGCAAAAAGATGGATTTAAAGCAGTAAAGCATCAAGGTTTTGTTGGGACTTCCTATTTTGATGCTATTCAAAATACAGTAACAGCAGGCCGCTCGTCTACTGTTGCTATGGCTGGAAGTACAGAAGTTGCGCAATTTTAGCAGTTTCGATTTTTGTAAACTAATGCAGCATCCTCTTTTGGATGCTGTGTTTTTTATAATCCTACATCGTATAAAATCATAGTATATTGTCTTTTACGAACACTTCCATTTAAAATCTGAAATCGGATAGCGTCGACCTCCTTGATAATTATAATGCCACCACTCTCTTCTGATAGTTTTGAATCCAAAATTAAGCATAGTCTCTTTCAATAAGGTGCGATGTTGCATTACGTTTTTTGGTAATTTGGGATACGCATGATGTGATTTCCATCCAAAATGGTCATAGGCTGAGCCCATATCGATAGGGGTACCATCCAATTTTGTTATGGTAAGGTCAACTGCAGCACCTTTGTTATGGATTGAACCTCCTTTTGGGTTAGCAACATAGCCTGGTTTGGGAAAAATTTCCCACATTTTTTTTTGTACGCTGTGTGGGCGATAACAATCAAAAAATTGAAGACGATATCCTAATGCCATTAATGAAGCATTAGCTTTTATCAATGCAGAAGCTACTGGAGCACGTACGTAACAGGCTGCACAATCATATACAGCAGTTTTTAAAAAATTATTCGATGTAGCGTATTTTATATTTAACGTAAAATCTCTAGAATAATCTAAAATATTTACAAAGGTTGTATCTGGCAAAGTATACAAACTACTAACCTCATTTTTTGCAGGTTTTATTATTTCTAATTTCTTTTTAGAAGCTTTTGATTCTTCATCTATTCTTTGATTTGTAACCGAGTGCATTGATTTGTCCTCTACAATTTGTGTATCCTTTTTACGCTCATATATAGTACAGGCTCCTATGAGAAATACACTTATACACAAACTAATTCTAAAAAACATCTTTTGCTATTTTTAGTTATTCTTTATTGTACAGAGATCGTATCTATTATACTTCCACATCCCAGCATTTCATTGCCAAAATAAGGATTTTCAATTTTTTCTTCTCTACTTAACCAATTAGCACCTTTATTAGAATTAGCCATAGGACATGTCATAATGTAAAATGTTTCCTTTGTAGCTGACAAATTTTTGGCGATATCAATAATTTTTTCGGAAAGTACGCCAAAGGAATCTCTTTGATTATTAAATGTTTTATCCTTAACTATTGCGAGAGCCATTTTTTTAATTTCAGCAATATGGGAAGCTAATATATTCGCTAGATTAAAGTCATCTATTTTTGTTGTTAGCGCTATTAATTCTTTTGAAAATACTTCAATTTTTACAGTATCAGCAACCACAAATGCATCTTTAAGCCTACTATACGTTAAAAGTATTTGTTCGACTTCTTGTTCAAGAGCGCTAGGTATATCCATCGGTGTTTGATGGATCGGGTTATCTTGAGATACTTTTTGAACCTGCATCATCGATTTTTTACCTTGTAATTGCGCTGAAGCATCCACGGTGAACGCTCCATTTACGACAATTTCTTCAGCTCCTAACAACCCCTCCAAAACCGTATAAGAGTCATTATAACTAGTTCCTAATCTAATCTCTCTTAACTCAAAAATAGGTTGATCACCTGCTATCTTTACATAGACCACAGAGCGCTCACCTGTCCATAATACCGCACTTTTTGGTATTGTAAATTGATTAAAACTACTTGGGTTACTATCCAACTTGACAAGACCTTCAACAAACATTCCTGGTTTGAGTTGGTTTTCAATATTTTGAACCATTGCACGTACTGCAACCACGCGAGTGTTAGAGTCTAACATTGGATCTATAAAAGAAATAGTTGTCTTAATTTCATGAGAAGAATTTTTGGTGCGAATGCTTATTTCTTGCCCTTTTTTGATTTGAGTAATATCTGATTCATAGACATCAAAAGTTGCCCAAACAGTACTTAAATCAACCATTTGAAGCAACGGCTGTCCTTCTTTAACGTAATCACCAACTTCGACCATTTTTGACGTTACTACTCCAGTTGATCTCGCGTAAATCGGAATTGTATTTTGTATCACCCCAGAAGCTTCTATGGCGTCAACTTGATTGTTTGACAATTTCCATAACAACAGTTTACTACGTACAGCATTATATAAATCTGGTTGTGATTCTTTTAAGGTTGCCATGGTTAACAGTTCTTGCTGAGCAGCAATCAAGTCTGGTGAATATATTCGAGCCAAAAGTTGACCTGACCTTATAGTTTCTCCCTCATAATTAATATTCAACTTCTCTAACCTACCCGAATAATAAGCTGTTTGCACAACAGTTTTCTCTTTATTTTGCATGATAGTTCCTGAAAGAACTAACGTATTTTTGTCTGACCGAATGCTCTCTATTTTTTGTGTTTGGATGTTTGCTAAAGCAATAGCATTAGCTGTTAGCTTAAATTGATTTGGTAATAAACCCTCTGTACCTATTTCGGCAGGTATTAAATCCATTCCGCAAATAGGACATTCTCCCGACTCTGATTGCTTAATTTGTGGATGCATAGAACAGGTCCAAACTAACGTTTCTTGAACGTTTACCTGATTATTCTGAGCATCAGAGGTCGAGTATAAACCTTTTTGACTTCCAAAAAATAAATACCCAGACACTAACCCAAAAAGAATACCTACAATAATATATATCACCCTTTTGTCCATATTTCTATATTAAGTTCTTATTGAAAATTTACTGAGTACATATAAGACTCGCTTTGATTTACAGTTCTGCATTTTTGAGGCGTAAGGAATTAGCAATCACCGAAACCGAACTAAAACTCATTGCCAAAGCTGCTAGCATTGGAGACAATACTATTCCAAAAAAAGGAAATAAAACTCCTGCTGCCACTGGTATTCCCACAATATTATAAATCAATGCAAAAAATAAATTTTGTTTAATGTTACCCATGACCTTCTGACTTAGATGTATTGCTTTTACTACTCCTCGTAAGTCGCCATTTATCAAAGTGACTGCTGCACTTTGTATAGCGATATCGGTTCCTGTTCCCATTGCTATTCCTACATCACTTTTTGCTAATGCTGGCGCATCATTAATACCATCTCCAGCCATTGCTACCTTTTTTCCTTTCTTTTGTAATTTTTCAACTTCAATTAATTTATCTATGGGTAACAGCTGTGCTTTAAAGCTCTTAATTTCTAAGGGGGATGCAACTGCTTTGGCTGTATTTTCATTATCTCCTGTAAGCATAATGACATCTATACCCATGGTTCTCAACTTTGAAATAGCTTCTTTACTCGTCTCTTTAATAGCATCGGTAAGTACAACATAACCTACCACGATACTATTAACTGATAGATAAGACACTGTTTTACCTTGCTTTTGTTGTTCAATTACATCACGATATAATTCTTTGGATAATACAGCATTCTCCTCATTCATTAATTTCTCATTTCCTACTGCGATTTTTTTATCAAAAATGTTACCCGACACCCCTTTTCCTGTGACTGTATTAAAATTCTTTACTTCTAGCATTTTGATGTTTTGATGCTTCCCGTATTTTACGGTTGCCGCTGCCAAAGGATGTTCACTATGCTGATTTAAGGAAACTATATATTGTAACACTTCATTTTGTGAAACAACATTGGAAATCGTAATTATCGATTCTACAGAAGGTTTACCCTCGGTTATGGTTCCTGTCTTATCGACAATAACTGTATCAATGGTATTTAATTTTTGTAAAACTTCTGCATTCTTAATTAAAATCCCAGCTCGTGCCCCTTTACCTACACCTACCATTACCGACATTGGAGTTGCCAAGCCTAGGGCACAGGGACAGGCTATAATTAATACGGCTATTGCATTGACAAGCGCATATACATAAGCGGGCTCTGGACCAATAAGCGCCCATACAATAAAAGTTAATATGGCACTTAACACTACTGCTGGAACAAAATAACTAGAAATTCTGTCGGCTAGTTTTTGTATTGGTGCTTGACTCCTACTCGCCTTGTTTACCATTTCTATAATCTGTGATAAAAGTGTCACATTTCCTACTTTTTCTGCTAACATCACAAAAGATTGAGTTCCATTGATTGTACCCGAATGCACCACATCTCCTACACTTTTATCTACAGGAATAGGCTCTCCAGTAATCATAGACTCATCAACCGTACTGCTATCTTGAATGATGCGACCATCTACAGGAATTTTATCACCTGGTTTTACACGTAATTTATCACCTACCTTTATTTGGTTAATATTTATTTTTTCTTCGCGACCTTCAGTAATTCTATAAGCAGTATTAGGTGCTAGTTTAAGCAATGCTTTTACCGCACTGGTCGTTTTACTGTGTGCTTTAGCTTCTAACACTTGACCCAAAAGAACTAGGGTTAAAATTACCGTTGCAGCTTCAAAATACACATGAACAGTACCCTGCTGAGTTCTAAATTGCATTGGAAAAAAATCGGGAACTACTAGCCCAACCACGCTAAAAGTCCAAGCTATTCCAGCTCCAATTCCAATTAGCGTAAACATATTTAAATTTCGTGTAATCAAAGATTTGTAGGCGCGTTCAAAGAACATCCATGTCGCATAGAATACTACTGGTATTGATAAGAAAAATTGTAGCCAGTTCCAATATTTCAGATTCATCCATTGATACATGGGGTTATCTGGTACCATTTCGGACATTGCTACTATAAAAATAGGAATTGTAAAAATACTCGCAATCCGTAGTCTGTTGAGCAATCGCTTATGGTGCTTTTCTTCTTCACTTAAATCAGCTTTCACAGGCACCAAATCCATTCCGCAAATTGGACAATCACTTGCATGATTTTTTATAATATCTGGATGCATAGGACACGTATATTGAGAAACAGCTGACTGTAAACTTATCTCTTCTACCAAATCCATTCCACACACAGGACAATCACCTGCCTGCTGATATATCATTTCTCCTTCGCAGTGCATAGGACAGTAAAACGTTCCTGTCCCCTTGCTTTTTATTGTTTTTGAAAGAGGTTTTTTTGGTAATTTAAATTCTTGACCAGGTAAGGCAATAGCATAACCACCGCCATCCATTTCTAAAGCTTTTTGAAAAACTTGCAGTGGTACATGCTCTTCCATATGAATCACAGCTTCGCCAGTATCTAGATGCACTTTTACGCCTTGAACATGAGTGATGTCACTTAGAACTTGCTCTACATGAGTTCTACACCCATTACAGCTCAATCCGTGAAGTTTATATGTGTGTTTCATTTTGTGTTGTTTGGCTAACCAAAGTGTACTTATTCGTTATTTTTTGTTCTCAAAGACAGCTATACAGTTGTATGTACGCGGTACTTCTACCCCTCCTTACCATATAAGCAGCATCATTTTCGTTCCCTATTACCTTTATTTACCTTGTTGTAGCGTAGGGTTTCAACCTATTTTAATACCTCTTGAACACTCCCACAAGTAAGCATTTTATTACCGTAATACGGATTACGAATTTCTTTAGAATCTGACAACCAATACCCCCCATCGCCATCAAATGCCATAGGACAGAACTGTTTAAAAATTTCGCCAGAGGCTATCTTCGCCTTACTTAGAATCTTTATAGTTTCGTCGGTTAACGTACTAAAGAAATCACGTTGTTTACCGATATCTTTTGTTAACGCCATCAATTGAGCGGTGGCTTTTAACTGTTTGTAATTTACATCCTCGGTAAGAATGGTAGACAATTTCTTGGCATGAGACATTGCCATGTTTATATCTGAATTCACCAATGCTGCTTTAACACCCAAATAATGTGTATAGATAGAAGCCGCCAATTTATCTTCAAATTCTACAGTAATTTTGTCATCTGTTTGATTGTAATTAGCTCCTTCAACTCGTGAAGTTTTAACGGTATCTTGCTCGGATAGAACTGGTTGATCCTTTTTGTCTTTACCACAAGATATATAAAGTGTTGATACTATACACAACGTTAGCATTATTAAATAAGCATAATTTGTTCTTTTGACAGTTTTATTTTTCATAAGTTTATTAATTTACATTTAAATAAGCAATCACTGCTGTTTGTATAAAATATTCTTTTATTGCCTCGACTTTGTTATACTCAAAATCCAGTAACATATTTTGAACCGCAAGTATTTGATCAAAGTCGATTTGTGAAGTTTCATAGCGAGCACGTAAAATTTGCTCGACTTGCTTTGCTTGTTCTATATTTTTTTGCTGAGTGTCATAATTAATTCTTGAAGTAATACGCTCATTAATTGCTCGCTCTAAACGATTTTCTAGCTGATGGTGCACTGCTTCGTATTGTTGTGATAATTCATTTTGTTCTAGAACAAATTGTTTGGATTGAGATTTATATCTATTTGTAAATAACGGTATTGAAACTGAAACCATTGGCATTACTATATCTTTTCCATTATCGGATATTTCCATATCTGTTCTTTCTTGTACAATGATATAATCCAAACCAAAACCTAGTGAAGGTAAAGCCTCTCTTTTATTGAGTTTTAATCTTGCGTCTACTACATTAGTTAGATATTCGTACCTAAGAAGTTCTGGATGATTACTAGTTTCGTTCAAAACCATGGTGGGTTCTTCTTCTGGTATAAAAAGGTTATCTACAACATGTATTGCTTCAAACCCATCCCGATTAAGTAAACTATTAAATTCTTTTTCTGTAGATAAGATTTCGCCTTTCAAAATTTCTTCTTTATTACGCACTTCATTAAGAGCAATATTGATTTTTAAAATGTCAACAGCTGTAGCACGATTTGTACTCAATGCAGTTAAACCTATTTCTCTATAGGTTTCTAATAATTGATAACGTGCTTTTAATATATTCTGCTTCGCTTTTAATGCGTATATGTTATAGTATGTTCTTTTAATGTCGAGAAAAAGAACATTTTTGGCGACTTCTAAATTATTTTGTTCTACGCTACTTAAAAGACGAGCAGTCTCTTTTTGTGCCTTTCGTATACCAAATAGCGGTACTGATTGCTGAGCGCTAAATCTTGCTTTTTGAGCTCCAGTTCTGGTTTCAGGCTCTTGTACAAAATAACCAGCAGAAATTTTGGTATTAGTTAAACTTCCTGCTACACTGATTTTTTCTTCGCTCTGTTCTAAATGATATTGAAGCGCCTTAAGTTCAGGATTATTTGTTAAGGCCTCCCTTTGATAATCATGTAAAGTTTGGGCAGTTACACCAAAAGAACTAAATAGCAAGTATAATGAAGCATGCCAGAAGAAATTAATTGAAATCGCTCTTGCGAAACAAATCCTAGTCAATTGCATTAGTTTGATTTTATAAAGTTATTACTCATTCTATAGTTAACTTTGTTATAAGTGAAACGAATAGCAAAAATGAGCTTTATTCTTAAAATAGTGATTCTCGAATCCATTTGTTATGGATTTATCAAACTTCACTTAACTAATAATTAGAATGTAGTTGTATACTATATAAAATATCAAAAATTATCAACAAGTATTGCACCGCTAAAACATTATTAGTTAGGTTAATGATTGTTCGGCATGTTTCAAATTAGGAAGGATCCAAACCATGTTGAAAAGTTTCTGACGATAACTGGTGGTGAGTATTCAGAATAAAAAATCTGATTCAAACGTATTGGTTCTACAAACTTATGATAATTGACACTAAAGGCTTGGAAAACATCAAATGTTTTAAGATTGGTCGTGTAAGAAGAATTCTTTAATTCATCCTGCCCACTAACCAAGATGAGTTCATCTTTACAGCATGGTAATTTTTGAACTGTGGCTTCTAATGCATTTGGTATTGTACGATACGATGATTCCATACCGCAAGTTTTGGCAGAGGTAAACATCGAACTGTCTATCAAAAAGCTTCCGCAATAATGCTTAGATACGGTAAATGAGAATGTTGAGAACATAACCAGAACCGCTAGAGAGATAGCAATAATATTTTGTAAAGCAATTTTCATCAAAACAAAAGTACATAATTAATTTAAAACTGATTTATTTTAACACAACAATAGGTATCGTTAAGTAATCCTTTGTAAGAAATAATAATATTTTTGTACCAAATTTGATATATGAGTTTAGAAGCATTACAACCTGAGGTAGAATCTATAATAAGCAGGTCAAACCTATCAACAGACGAAAAACTAAAAGCTATTTGTCAATTGTTAAACGACAGAGTAGATTATTATAATTGGGTCGGATTTTATTTTAGAAATGGAAATAAGGAAGAACTTAAATTAAGAACCTATGTGGGAGCACCTACAGACCATGAAATAATTCCTTTTGGAAAAGGAATTTGTGGCCAAGTTGCAGTATCCAATGAAAATTTTGTTGTCCCCGATGTACAAGCACAAGACAATTATATTGCTTGTAGCATATCAGTCAAGTCAGAAATAGTTATTCCATTATTTAAAAATGGTGAAAATATTGGTCAAATTGACATAGACTCTGATACACCTGATCCATTTACTGAAGCAGATGAGCGTTTTTTAGAATTTGTAAACTCTAAAGTTTCTGAGATTCTATAAGTTTTAATTTTCAAAATATGTCCTTAGGAAAAATCTTTGTTTTGATTTTTGAATCCATATCATCTATAAAACAGAGTTTCCAACTTTCAAAATTGGGAAAAAGATAACAGTCGCTAACGTAGTTTGAAGATTTGCATAGCAGTTGATTTAATACATTTGTAGCCTAACATTATAAGAATGTGTTAAACAAAACCATCGAAAAATAAACAAATGAAAATATTAGTAACCGGAGGCCTTGGATTTATAGGATCACACACGGTAGTCGAGCTTCAAAATCAAGGATATGAGGTAATAATTGTAGATAATTGTTCTAATTCTTCTGTTGATGTATTAGCAGGTATCACTAAGATCACCAACATCCAACCAGTCTTTGAGCAATTTGATTTAAGAGATAAGCCCAAAGTTCAGGATTTTTTTAAGCGACATACTGATATTTCTGGAGTTATTCATTTTGCCGCATCAAAAGCTGTAGGTGAGAGTGTTGAAAATCCGTTGTTATACTATGAAAATAATATTACAACTTTAGTTTATCTGCTTCAAGAATTACAAAACTTAAAAATAGCAAATTTTATTTTTAGCTCTTCTTGTACGGTATACGGTCAAGCCGATGAGCTTCCTATAACAGAAAATGCGCCTGTAAAACCTGCAGAGTCTCCATATGGAAACACTAAACAAATTGGAGAAGAAATTATTCGAGATACGTGTAAGGTTAAAAATAACGTGAACGCTATAGCACTACGCTATTTTAATCCTATTGGAGCGCATCCAAGCGCCGAAATTGGAGAATTACCTATTGGAGTGCCTCAAAACTTAATTCCGTACATTACCCAAACGGCAATTGGGATGAGAGAACAACTCTCTGTGTATGGTGATGACTATCCGACCAACGATGGTACATGCATACGTGATTATATTCATGTGGTCGATCTAGCAAAGGCTCATGTTGTTGCTTTAAAACGTTTATTACAAAAGAATAATTCAAGTAATTTTGAAGTATTTAATGTAGGAACTGGCAAAGGCAGCACAGTTATTGAAGTTATAAAATCTTTTGAATCTGTATCAGATAAAAAATTGAATTATAAAATCGTCGATAGACGTGAGGGTGATATCACCGCCGCTTATGCCGATACATCTTACGCTAATAAAGAACTAGGATGGAAAGCAAAGAGTACGCTTGATGAGGCGTTATCATCTGCTTGGAAATGGGAACAAAAGGTTCGATCTTGAATTCCTTGATAAACATGCTAAGTAAAGTAAAGAAAAAGCCCGAAGATATCTTCGGGCTTTTTCTTTACTATATTCAGAGTCTATTTTACTTAGTAAAAAGTAGCTCTTTTGTCTTCAATTTCAGCAGCATCTTTTAGTGCATTAAAAACACGTGAATTGACCGCGTTTACCTGAGTTTTTGAAGTCTGATTTGCATAGCTCTTATAAGAGTCAAGCTTAATCGCTGGAGTCTTTTTAATCACTTCAATAACATACACTCCATTATTACCTTGAATAGGATTTGATAGAGTTCCTTCGTTTAAAGCAAAAGCAGTACCTACAACTCTAGGCTCTGTACCCGCACCACTAATCGTAGGTGTAGACATATTAAGGGCAGAAGCAGTCTTTACTGTTTGACCTTGATTACTAGCGATAGCATCCAGACTAGTACCTGTTATTTTATTTTTAAGTATTTCTGCTTTTTTATCTTTCAATAAAATTGGCTTTATGGTGGTAGATGCATCAGTAGCACTCATTAAACCTTTATCTGCACTACCGGTAAGTTGAACCACTATATATCCCGCTGGCACATCAAAACGTTTGATGTCTCCGATCTTACGCTCTTCGTTAAAAGCCCACTGCACAACACTGCGTTGTGCACCAAGACCTGGAATGTTCTCTTCTAATTCCTTTATTTTATTTACAGGACGAACCGTTAGATTCTTTGTCTTAGCTGCCTTTTCAAAATCCGTATCTTTAGCTTCTTTTTGAAACTTAGTAGTTTCTGTAAAGATTGTATTCATTGTCTTTTCACTAGATTCTATTTTTCTTGCAATAGTAGCAAGCTTTACAGCATCTTTTGCCTCTGATTGATCTTCAATGCTAATTACATGATATCCAAAAGCAGTTTCTACAACTCCTTTGCTTCCTTTTGGGTTATTAAAACTAAACTCGTCAAAAGGCTGTACCATCGTTCCTGGCGTATAGTATCCTAAATCACCACCTTTATCTTTGTTCGATGAATCCGCAGAATACTCTGCAGCTAATGCTGAAAACTTATCATTATCTGATTGCACAACTGATAATATACTGTCAGCTAACTTTTTTGCGTCTTCCTTCGTTCTTTCTATGGTCCCAGCCGTACTCAAACCTTTCCAAGCTATCAAAATATGATTAGCTTTTGTAGAGTCTGGCATACGCTCCTTAGCTACAAGCTTAGAAATTTTAAAATACTCCCCATCTTTGTAAGGACCAAAAACATCTCCTACAGTTCCATTAAAAACATCATCAGCGATAACTTGAGGGACGCTATTTTTAAAAACAAAACGATCATTATATTTTATTGCAGAATTTTCATTCACAAACTCTTCAACATTTTCTGTGTTTTTGAAACCTTTAATCGTATCTGTAGTATTGGTAGCAGTATTAAATTCTGCTCTATCATTGAGCAGTGTTGCAATTTCTTTTTTCAATTCCTCTTCGTCTTCTGCACTAGGTTTTTCTTCGAAAACCACGTATTGAAGACTCCTTGATGCATCTGCTTTATAGCGCTTAGGGTATTTTTTGATGTACGCTTCGATTTCGGAATCCGAAACGGTTACCTCAGTGTCAGGAATACTTGTGAATGGTAACTGTACATATTTTATATCTACTTTATCATTTTCCATTTTGTAGGCAAGTTCACCTTCACTCAAAGTAACGCCTACTCCCGCTTTAATCATATTTAAATATGCTTCTTCTTTGGCTCCTTTACTAATTGTTGCTTCATAATCTCGCCATTGTTGATAAGCTTGAGGAGAAGTAGCTTTAATATTAGCTACATATTCCTTCAATTTTGCTTTATCAAAAACACCTGCTTCATTTTGAAATGTAGGGTTGTTTGCCAAAGACTCTTCAACAAGCACATTAATCTCATCCTCCCCAACTTGAATACCTAATTCTTCAAACTGCTCGTCAAATAACACGGTTCTAACTTCTTGATTCCAAACATAATTTACTGCCTGAATATTAGAACCATTGGTCCCAAAATTCCTAGATGCAGCTTCTACTTTCTGTGCAAACTCGGTTCGATCAATATCGTTACCATTGATTGTTGCTATAGTATTTTGAGATTTCTGAGAAATAGCTCCGCCATTACGAATCAAATCTGCCAAAACAAATGAAAATAACGCAAGTGCGATAATCACAATTAAGAAAACTGAACGTTGTCTAATTTTATTTAAAACTGCCATTGTATGTGTAATTAATTCAAATATAGTGGGCGAAAATACCATTTTATTGGATTAATACCAATTAAAGAACAAAAGTCTTTTTAACTTTTTTTATAATCTGACAAACAGCACTATATCTCATTATTTTTTTAAAGATTTTAAAAATCTATTTCTTGCGGGAAGGTGCGGCGTTACTGTAATTATATTTTCTACAATGTTACTTATAGCACTATTTGTTTAGACTAAAATTATTATTTACTCTACGGCTATTGTATAAGCAGCTTTTAAAATTAACTTTATGAAAGTTCTTACAGAATAAGCTTATTAAAGGCAAACTTTAAAATAGAAAATGCTCTCAATGCTTACTCGTTAAAATTTAATTGCCTGAAAAAATGATTCGATAAAAAATCGTTTTTATACTTACGTTAGTAGTCAAGTTTAAAAAAATTAATCTTCGTGGATACACTGCAACTCGACAATCTCAATTTTGGTTGTAGAGGTCTCTACAATATATAATTTAAATCCTCCTAACATAATTTCATCGCCTTGCTGAGGGATTTCTTGGGTATGATCTACAATCATACCTCCTAATGTCTCATAATTGTCACTAACTGGTAAGTTTATCTTATAGGTTTCATTAATATAATCCACCTCCATACGTGCAGAAAATCGATACCTATCGGCATCAAGTTTTTCTTCGATCAGGGCAACAGAATCGTGTTCATCTTCAATCTCTCCAAATAGTTCTTCGACGATATCCTCGACAGTGATAATACCACTAGTTCCTCCGTACTCATCTATCACTACAGCCATGCTTTTATGTTTTTTGGTCAATAAATTGAGTACGTCTTTTACAAACATTGTTTCTGGAACAAAAACCACTGGCATTAATATTGATCTTAGAGACGTAGGTTTCTTAAAAAGTTCAAACGAATGAACATATCCAATTATATCATCTATAGTCTCATTATATACAAGAATCTTAGAAAGCCCCGTTTCCACAAAAATAGTATTCACCTCATCGACCGCTTTGCTCTTGTCTACAGCGACAACTTCGGTTCTTGGAATCATTACTTCTCTAGACTTAACCTCAGAAAACTCCAATGCGTTTTGAAATATTTGAATTTCACTATCAATTTCATCATGCGCCTCTACAGCCTCCATTTGTTCGGTAATGTAATCTCCCAATTCGGTTTTACTAAATGCTAACTGTACTTCATCTCCATCCGTTTTCAAAAAATTTTTCAATACAAAATCAGAAACCCAAATAATAAAGGTAGAGATTGGAGAAAATAAAACATAAAAAATGTAAGCCGGAAACGATAATAATTTTAGAAAAAAATTAGCGTAAATCTGAAAAAAAACTTTGGGTAAGAATTCAGCTGTCAACAAGATAACTAATGTTGACAACACTGTTTGAATTAGAAGACTTAAACCACCGCCAGCAATTTGCGGATAGAATTCAACTAATAATTGCACCAATAAGTCTCCCATATAAAACCCATAAATAACCAA
This sequence comes from Aquimarina rhodophyticola, assembly GCF_042434915.1. Taxonomy (GTDB): domain Bacteria; phylum Bacteroidota; class Bacteroidia; order Flavobacteriales; family Flavobacteriaceae; genus Aquimarina. Next base: position 3,423,201 of record NZ_CP170198.1, on the reverse strand, counting down.
TGCAATGTTGTTTCCCACAAGCATCGTAGCTATAAATTTTGAAGGCTTTTTGGTTAGACGTGCTAAAATATTAGCCAAGAAACCACCTTGTTTTTTCTCTATTTCAATATGAATTTTATTTGAAGACACATAAGCTATCTCCATTCCCGAAAAGAATGCTGAGAGAATTAATGAAATAATTACAACGATAATTTGGAGCTCCATTATCATCTGCTCTTATTAGCGTCTATACGTCGACGAAAGTTTCGTTTGAAGAAGTACATGAAGACTGCAACGCCTGCAAAGCAGAGATACAAAATGCTTTTACTCTCTTCTAAACCCCACTCAACGTAGGCTTGATAAAGAAAAAATATCGCGATTATAATATAAGCGATTTCAAAAAACTTAAAAAATTTCATCATAATATATTATTCATCTATAATCATTACACCTTCATTAATGCGAGAATTCAAGATAGTAAAATCTTGATTAGCATCAAAACCATCGGCTTCATTGATAGCACCATCGGGCAAATAACTTGTATAGGGTAAATCTGTAAATATCCAATCTTTATTTTGATTCCAGTACAGTTGTTGCGCTATAAGATGCGTGCTGTCTGCTGTTTTAATATCCACATTTCCCTGCATATCTATCAACCCTGTCTCTCTATAAGAAATTGCATAGTCAGCTTTGATCACACTTATTTTACCTTCTTTATCGATAAGGTCTAGAACTACTCCCTTAGGAAATTCGTGATACGGGAAATTTTGATTTGTAAAATCCAATATTTTGGACGCTTTTAATACCGCAGTCAACCTTCCTGAATCGGTATATTTAAGATGTACATCAAAAATCTCACCGATAGGAACATCTTCAATACTCACTGTGTGAGTATCTGAATCATTTTTAGAATTACACGAAAAAAACAATGTCACAGAAAATACTGTGACAAAGTTTATGATTATATATAGTAAGCTTTTGCGCATTACAACTTAGGAACTTTTACTGTTTCACCAATCCAACATCCAACTTTAACAGTTGTAATTCCTGGATTATTAAAGATATCAGTTTTTGTAGGTGCCTTTGCATTGTAATTTGCAGCAGTCTGAGAGGCAGTCGATTTTAAACTAGGATCTACCTGACCTGCTCTATTTGCATAATTTGCAGCTAACCAATACACGGCTCTTTTACTAAACACATCTGTACCACAATCATTAGCACTACTAGCTACCATACTTGCTATTCTAAGATATGCAGCTCCCATAGAAGGCTTAAATTTTAGAGCTTTTCTGTAGTATCCTCTAGCATTACCAAAACTTCCTTGCTTTTTTAAAACTTCACCTATTCTAAAATATACTTTTGCTTTATCACTAGGCTTAGTCTCCAATTCTGCAGATTGATTAAAATAATCTAAAGCTGTTGATCTCTTATTATCTTTTAATGCAAGTAACCCTAAATAATACGCTGACTTAGCAGATGGCTCTGCTTTATGTAAAGCTTCTACCAATTTGAAAAATAACGGATCTTCTGTACATTCTTTTGATGACATTCTTCCTGCAGCTCCTTTTAACCATACAACATCTCCTTTTTTTGCCTCAAACTGCCCCTGATATAGAGGAATTAAATTTTCACAATCCGCAAGAACTCCTAATTTTTGATTTACCCCACCTTTTACCTTACTGTAAGCAGTCAAATTTATTTCGGCATTTTTTAGGCTTCTTTTTTCTTTGGCACTAAGTGTAGTACCGGCATCTAGTTTTTCTGTTAACTCTGTTATCGTAGCTGCTTTTTCACTTTCTTCCCCTTCTATTTTTTCGGTAACGTCATCATAAAGATCAAATACAGCTTGTAGTTCTTTTTTACCTTCATTATGTAAATCTACAAACAAGGTAAAATATGTATACAACTTTTTTGCTCCCTTGAAGTTATCTTTATCTTCGGTATAAGCTTTATCAAACTCTGCAAACTGAGCATCTTTAGTACCGATATTATGGTCAAACATTAATTGTCCTATATCTGAATGTAAATCCCCTACTTTGGTTTTTCCAGGAAAATATTGAAAACGCTCTTTCATTAAAGCTATTAACTCATTCACCACCGCTGTTTTTTCTGCATCGGGAGCTTTTTTCAATTTATCTTTCAATAACTTTTCTCCAAATTGATACGTAGCAACACTGTACGTTGGGCATTCTTTACGAACTTCCCACAATGGTTTTTCGGCTGCTTCATAGTTTTTTACCTTAGCATGCTCGTATGCTATAGAAGCTGTAGTTGCGCAATCAATAGCTTGGGCATTAAGACTCGCCACTCCACAAACTAAACCAGCTGCTAATGTGTATAAAAATTTAGTATTCATATTTTATAAATTGTAGTTAATTAAACTTTATTTGTCTGAACCATTGATCGTTTAATGATAAACTTAAGGAGAGGTTCATAAAATCTTCTCGTATTAATCCAGCATCTTTTGTCCCACGTTGTCCGTATTCGAATCCGATATTTAGATTAGAGAATAATCTTCCCACTGGCAATCCTACCCCAAAAGATATGCCAAACTCATTTATTGCATTGTTATCTATAGTCAATCCCGTTTCTTCATAGCGCACCCCTGCTCTATATACAATACGATTTAAGTAACTGGTTAATGAGCGATAATTAGGGATGTAATAACCTCCCATTTTAAATTTTGAAGCATTTGTATATTCGACACCTTCTTGATTAAATGAACGGTTTTCAAATTTTTCTGCATCCACATAAACGTATTCTCCTCCTACATACCAATTTTTTGGCACCCCAATTCCTGTTCCAAACTTAAACTCTGCTGGTAAATCGAGATCACGATTATTTACTTCGATATCCCGAGACTCAATAAGTGTTTCTCCTCCATTACCATTTGCAATAACACTGGATAGCGATCTATCGTTATCTGATGAAAGAGCAAATGACGGACTTGACACTAATGACGTAGTTATTTCAAGTTTTTCGGTAAGCATGGTTTTAAATGTGACTCCCAAAGACATACTAAATCCAGATAAATTTGAGTCATTGATTTCTCTCGTACTATATAAAACGCTAGGCCGCGTAAGGAGTGCTTTGTTTTGAATATTTCCAAAATTGTAATGTAGATCTAATCCTACATTTAAGTTTTTATTGATTCTAACGCCAGCAGCCAAAAACACACGATTAAGACCTCCTGTTCCACTAAATTTTGTTTGTGAGCCATCTGCTTGTTCTGATGCTAATTGATATCCAACAGCATTGATAGGCACTACACCAAAACCAAAACCAAATTTTCCAGCTGGTATAGCTACTGCGAGATAATCTAACGTAGCATTATCGGCAGTAGCCGATGCGGTTTGACTATTAAGTTTTAAGCTATTATAAGAAGCTCCTATGGTATAGGCCGTAAGCCTTAAATCACCATAAGCAGAAGGGTTTTGAAGATTTATATGAATACTATCTGTCAAAAAACTCAATCCCCCCATTGATCTGTTTTCGACCGTACCTTTAAATTTTTGGAGCCCGATACCATAGTAGGAATAAGGAGAGGATGTACCCTCTTGCGCGTATGAAAAACCAGTAACAATCACCAGCAGGACTACTAAAATCTTTTTTATCATTGAGTATAATTAAAAGCTAAAATATAATTTAGACCCTCTAATAAAAAATTAGAGGTGGCAAATATGCTATTTTTTAATCTTTTAGACAAAAAATGTGCATCTCCACCAGTTAAAATAACTGTTAAATCACCATAGATGTTGCAATATTCTTCAATAACTCCATTAATTTCGTAAACTACACCATTTACAACTCCAGAATGTATAGCACTAATTGTACTATCTCCAGTAAGCTGATTCGGAGTTGTTAAACTCAATTTTGGAAGTTTTGCAGTATGTTGATGTAGACTCCTATATCTAAGATAAATCCCTGGGGATATAGCCCCTCCCAAAAATTCTTCATTTTTATTCTTGAAGTCATAGGTTATGCAAGTACCCGCATCAATAATTAGAACATTTTGACCTCTGTTATGATATACGGCCGCTGCAATTAATGCTATACGATCCACACCCAAGGTATGTGGTGTACTGTACAAATTTTTGAAAGGAATTGCTGTATCTTCATTTAACACTAGAGTTTTTGTCTTTTTTTTTAAAAAAAATAAATCTTTTTTGGGCAGGCTTCCCACAGAGCAAATAATAGCCGCTTCAATCCCATCAAACTCTGAAAAAACAAAAGCAATAACCTCTTGAAAATCTTTTATTTGAAATGATTTGTGATGGATCAAAACTTCCTCCAAAAACACTCCAATCTTAACAGAAGTATTACCTATATCAACAACTAAATTCATGACTTTTTAACTATTCTTCAAAGGTACAAAACGATTTTTTTAAAAAAATCTTTTGCGTATTAAAAAAAGGATCCTATATTTGCATCCGCTTACAACAAGGTGCCTTAGCTCAGTTGGTAGAGCAAAGGACTGAAAATCCTTGTGTCCCTGGTTCGATTCCTGGAGGCACCACTTTAAAGCTATAGAAAACCCGAACTTTTGTTCGGGTTTTTTTTGTTTACAATTTTAATTTCTGTAGCATCAAATCGTACATATCTGATTATTTTATCAATATAATAACTAAATTATGATACTCATTAACATCAATTTATAATATTACCCTCAACTTTAAGCATATCTTTACCAAATCTATAGGATCGGGAAATTTGAGATGAGAGATAGCGCGCTAAAAAAACCATATTTGATAAACAGCCAAAAGAATAGCATCACCACTAGGCAAGACAAAAATCACTCTGAAAACAAGACATGTTTAACAAAGATAATTTTTGACAATTTAAGTGATCCCGTTGTTTTATTGGATGATAAGTCACACATTATAGAAAGCAACCTTCCCTTTTTAGAATTATTAAATACAACTGCAAACGATGTTCTAAATAAATCATTTTTTACGGTTTATAAACATAAATGGAATCATCTCAAAATTAAATCTTTAATTGAATCGGCTTTGCTAAAACCAACAAGCTTTTCATTAAAAACACAAGTAAAAATTGATGACAAACATTTTGAAACTAGTGTGAAAAAAATTTTTATAACCAAAGGTTCACCCGTGCATTTACTGGTTACACTAAAAGAAATTACCGATTCAAAAAAATTAGAAAACAGACTTTTAGAACAAATTCATAACTACGATCAACTGATTTATCTTTCTCCTTACTTAATTGCAATACTAAAAGGAGAAGATTTACGCATTGAAATTGCTAACGATACTATTCTTGAAAACTGGGGCAAGGGTAAAAATGTCATAGGAAAACCGTTATTAGAAGTTATCCCCGAAATTAAGGAACAAGGTTTTGAAAACCTCCTCTTGCAAGTAATGCATACAGGAAAGGCTTACCATGCATTCGAAGTCCCAGCAGAACATTTTAGAGAAGGAAAAAGAATCAAAGATTTTTACGATTTTGCTTACCAGCCTATCTTTAGCCTCAATGGAAAAGTGGAAAAAGTAGCTGTTATCGCTATTAATGTATCCAAACAAAAAGAACTACATCATAAAATTTCTGAAAACGAAAAAAAATTCAGACAGATGATCGATCTTTTACCAGATAAGATCATTAGTGCAGATGCTACGGGTGAAATTATATATTACAATAAAAGTTGGCAAAAATATACAGGTTTAGGCTTGCAAAAATTACAAAATAAAGGATGGACCAAAATTATCCATCCTGATGATAAAAAAGAGTTTTTTAAAAAATTGAATATAGCCTATCAAACAGGACATAATCAAGAGATGGAAGTTCGCTGCCAAAATAAAACTGGTGCCTATAAATGGCACTTGTACCGAACGGTAGCTATTCACGATGAAATATCTGGTAAAATAAAGAGTTGGTTAAGTACCTGTACCGAAATCCATAAAGTCAAAGAAGAACAACGAAGAAAAGAAGAATTTTTGAAAATGGTAAGCCATGAACTTAAAACTCCAGTCACTTCTATCAAAGGGTACGTACAATTACTGCTTAGTATGATCCAAGCTAAAGAAGCAATCTCCAAGGAACTTTTACCCGTACAAAAATCGCTAAAAAGAATTGATAGTCAGGTGTCCAGACTTACTCGATTAATTTCTGAAATGCTAGATTTATCAAGAGTAGAAAACAGTAAGTTAGAATTAAAAAAAACAGTTTTTAACCTTAATGAATTAGTTTATGAGACTGTAGAAGACATAAAATTTTCGTCAGATATTGGAGAGGTTCAATTTCGAGATGATATCAGTTTAGAAGTATATGCAGATCGTGATCGTATTGGACAAGTATTGATCAATCTGATAACGAATGCAATAAAATATGCTCCAAAAAATCAATTAATAGAAATTTCAATAGTTCAAAAAAACAAAGATTATGGAGCAATTAGTATTAAAGACTACGGAATAGGAATTTCTAAAAAAGATCTTAGTAAAATCTTTGATCGCTTTTACAGGGTAGAAGGAGAAAATGAAACCACTTTTTCTGGTTTTGGTATTGGTTTATTCTTAGTCAAAGAAATCGTAGATCGCCATGGAGGCATGATTGAAGTAGAAAGTAAAAAAGGTAAGGGCTCAAAATTCACATTCACTTTACCCTTAAATAATTTTAATAAAAATACTTAATGAATACTGTTTTAGTTGTAGATGATGATAAAATTCTAGGTGTAATGGTTAAAGAAATATTAGAATTTAATAATTACGAAGCTATTATTACCAAGGATCCGCAGACGATCAAGGAACAAATTTTAAATAATGAAATTCAATTAATATTGTTGGATAAATATATTTCTGGTATTGATGGAACCGAAGTTTGTGCTTCACTTAAGTCAGATAAGAAAGTTCAGCATATTCCAATTCTTATGATGTCTGCTTTACATGAAGCAGAAACAGAATGTATAGCTGCTGGAGCTGCAGGATTTATAGCAAAACCTTTTGAATTAGAACCTTTTTTAAATAAAGTTGAATCACTTATAAAGGAAGACCATTCGGTAGCTTAATTTTTTTTAGCTAAGATCTCTTAAACTCTATATTTACATGTTTTGGTAATTTTTAGAGAAATTTAAGAAAGGATTGATAGTAAGCAATTATTTTTGCAAAATGAATTTTTTGAAAGCGGCACTACTATTTTTTTTTATACTTATAACTTTTACCTTTTTTGGTCAAGAACAAGAATTTGATAGTTTACAAACAAATACCTCTCCCTCTCGCTGGGATATGATTAAGTATGACGGAAAATCAACACTAGGAGGCATCACACATGTATATACAAACCCGCTGCGTTGGAAAAGTAAGGATTGGATAACTTTTGCAGGTATAGTAACTGGAAGTGCCTTATTACTTACAGTAGATGAACCTGCAAATAAGTTTTTCTCTGATCAGGAGGAAGATATTTCTAAAATCATCAAAGAAACTGGTTTTCGATTTGGCAAACCCTTAATTAATTATGGTCTAACTACTGGGGTGTACGCTGTTGGAATTCTTACAAAAAATGAAAAAATCAGAAAGACTGGAGTGTTACTAATTGCATCTGCTACTGCGGGAGGTATTATTCAAACCATGAGTAAAACACTAGCTGGTCGTGCAAGACCTTCTACTGGTAAAGGCCCCACTAGCTTTAGATTTTACTCTAGCGATGCAGGGTTTCATTCATTTCCTTCGGGTCACTCTATTTTATCTTTTACGACTGCCTACGCTGTCTCAAAACAATTTGAAAATCCGTATATAAAAGGGAGTATCTATGCTTTGGGTCTTATATCACCAGTTTCACGTCTTTGGGCGGGTGCTCACTGGCTAACCGATGTAGTTTTGGGTGTTGCTATTAGTGTAGTAGTAGTAGACGGGATTGATAATTATTTGAATACAAATAAACGATATGCCTATAAAAATGAACGACTGGGCATACGTTGGAACATAACTTTAGGCCCTGGCCAACTTGGATTGATAGGAAGTTTTTAACGATTTCTTACCTATTTTAACGAGTATCTAATCTCGCTTTGACAATGTGGAGTCCCTAAGCACTAAGGTTGTATCGACTACCTTAGTAATAGACCTTGTATTCTTTGATAAATCCATTGATAAGCGATCCAATAAAGTTTGTGTCGCAATTATTCCTAATTTTTCTGCATGTTGAGAAACGATACTCAATTTTGGATAAGAATATTTTGCCAATAATCCATCGGTAAAACCAATAACCGATAACTGCTCTGGGATTTTTAAATTCATTTTTGCAGCTATATTGACTGAAACTGCCGCCGCAGTTTCATCAAGTCCTAGAATAGCATCAATCTCATTGGATTGCAAAAAACTTTCAATCATCAATTCAATTTGGTTACTATCGTCTATCGTAAGTATATGACATAAAACATCGTCGTACTGCTCTGCAATCTCTTTTGCTCCTTTACATCGCAAAGCCCCTACACTTAAATTAAAAATTGTTGTTATAATACAAATACGTTTACACCCCGAGTCTATCAAATACTGCATTGCATTAGCTGCGGCTTTGGCATCATCGATAATTACCTTATCACAATCTATCATATCGCTTACTCTATCAAAAAGCACTACTGGAATATTATCTCTTTTTAACTCCCTAATGTGTGCTAATTGATTACCAATTTGAGTTTCTTGACTTAGTGATACAATTAATCCATCTACACTATTATTAGAAAGCATCTCAATATAATCCACCTCTTTTTGATACGATTCGTTTGAAATACAGGTTAAAATTTTATAGCCCTTTTTAGCTGCTTCTGTTTCTATACCATGTAAAACTTTGGCAAAAAAATGATTCAAAATATCAGGCAATATTACGCCAATGGTATTCGTTTTTTTACTTTTTAAGCCAACTGCTAGTGCGTTAGGTTTAAAATTATAAAATGCCGCTAGTTCCTTAACCCTTGCTATAGTTTTTTGACTTATTTCTTTGTCGTCTTTTAACGATTTGGACACTGTAGAAATGGATAGATTCAATTCCTTTGCTAATTGCTTAAGTGTTACCTTTTTTCTCATTTTTTATTCAGTTACTTCTATTATTGAATCGACAAATGATAGTTCGTCAAAGGTTAAAAATACGTTATTTAATTGATTTTATTATCTGTTTGTTTCATCTTGAAGCATACTGTTACAAATAATTTTTATACAATGAAATCGAGCATATCTCTATTGTACACAAGTAAAATTTTCAACATTTTTTTGTAAGTTGTGATGCGTAAGTAGCGACTACTATAACTATTTTTAAAACTTATAACGACTATGGCAAAGCCCTATTATGATCCAGCAGATTTACGAAAATTTGGTAATATCACAGAATGGAATGAAGAGTTAGGAAAAAAATTTTTTGACTACTACGGAAAGGTTTTTGAAGAAGGAGCACTTACTGCTCGTGAAAAATCATTAATTGCATTGGCAGTTTCTCATGTGGTAAAATGTCCCTATTGTATTGACGCATATACTAAAGATGGGTTGCAACGTGGTATCACAAAAGAAGAAATGATGGAAGCCGTTCATGCCGGAGCTGCTATCGAAAGTGGAGCGACACTTGTACATAGTGTTCAAATGATGAATAAGTATGAAAAATTATCTATGTAAATAAAACTTAAAATAATTAAAATGCTCCACCACCTATATATTTAAATAGTTTACCTCTTATTTATGATAACGAAATCTTTACAGAAAAGAAATGACGAATTGGCTTATGCGACAAAACAGCTCAAAATCCTCAACAACGGTATTTTTAAAAGTGGAGAGCTTCCTCGTTTTTCAGATAAAATAGCAGAGTCTGGTCATAAAACTTTGCGTCCAAAAAAATTAGAAATTCTTCAGATTAACGTGGGTTATATGTGCAATCAGGTTTGTGAACATTGTCATGTTGATGCTGGACCTGATCGCAAAGAAATCATGACCAAAGAAACAATGTCTCACTGTCTAGAAGTTATCAAAAATACAGGAGCTCATACTTTGGATCTAACTGGGGGTGCTCCAGAAATGAATCCAAATTTTCGATGGTTTGTTACAGAGGCTAGTAAAGTGGGTATTAAAGACTTTATAGTAAGAAGTAATTTAACTATTATAAGAGCTAATAAAAAATATCACGACTTACCTGATTTTTTCAAGAAATATAATGTACATGTTGTTTCATCAATGCCTCACTGGACTCGTGGCAAAACAGATAAACAAAGAGGTGAAGGCGTTTTTGATAAATCAATAAAGGCTTTACAAGAACTAAACGATAGAGGTTATGGTATGCCTGGTAGTACGCTTAAGTTAGATTTAGTTTATAATCCATCGGGGGCATTTTTGCCCAGTGATCAAGGAGCTCTTGAACGAGATTTTAAAAAAGCGCTTTTAGAAGATTTTAATATTCAGTTTCATAACTTATTTGCCATAACTAATTTACCAATTAGTAGATTTCTTGATTACTTAATCGCTTCAGAAAATTATGAAGACTATATGTATGCGCTTGTTGAAGCATATAATCCGAGTGCTGTAGATAACGTTATGTGCACCAACACTATTTCTATTAGTTGGGATGGCTATTTATTTGACTGTGACTTTAACCAAATGTTAGATCTTAAAGTTGCTAGTAAAATCAAGCATATTAAGGATTATAATGAAGCTATTTTGAACGATAGGGATATTATGATATCTCAACATTGCTATGGCTGTACAGCAGGAGCTGGAAGTAGTTGCCAGGGAACTGTCGCATAGCTAAAATATACTTGTTCCATGAGATATTTTATTTACATTTTACTTTTAAACTTTACGCAAATCATATTTGCGCAAATAAGCCTAGATAGTGTTATGCAACGCCATACTGATGGTTCTGTACCATCTATGGCTATTGAAGATTTTAGAAATGGTAAAGATAATGCCATCATTTTGGACACAAGATCTAAAGATGAGTTTGATGTAAGTCATATAGCACAATCTGTTTTTGTTGGCTATACTGATTTCGATATGAACGCATTTAAAGTGACTTATCCAAACCAAAATATTTCAATAATTGTTTATTGTAGTATTGGTGTGCGATCACACTTTATTGGTAAAAAACTTATACTGGCTGGCTATAAAAATGTAAAAAATCTTTATGGCGGTATTTTTGAATGGAAAAATAAAGGTTTTCCAATAGTAAATATAAGAAATGCCAAGACCGATACGCTACATGCATATTCAAAAGAATGGAGTATTTATTCAAAAAATGCTATCAATATCTATTAAAATAATTTAATAAAACTCACTACAATTGATCAAAAAATCTAAAGATCTCTTAGTACTTTTTACCAGAAATCCTGAACTAGGAAAGTGTAAAACTAGACTTGCTGCAACAATTGGAGAGCAATCGGCATTAGAAATTTACAAGTTTTTGCTTCAGCACACCGTGGATGTTACCCAAATGCTTACGGTTGACAAAGAAGTTCATTATTCCGTAAAAATACGAGAAAATGATATTTGGAATTCTTTGATCTATTCTAAAAAAAAACAAGTAGGAAATGATTTGGGAGCTCGTATGTATCATGCGTTTTGTGAAGGTTTTGATAAAGGATATCAACATATTATTATAATGGGTAGTGACCTTTATGATATTACTCAAAACGATATTGAAACGGCTTTTGAAGCTTTAAACACTCATGATTTTGTAGTTGGTCCTGCAGTAGATGGAGGATACTATCTTTTGGGTATGAAAATATTGACATCCACTGTTTTCAAAAATAAAGAATGGGGAACCAATACAGTTTTAAAAGACACACTCGAAGATCTCAAAGGTAAAAATGTTAAAATTTTAGACGAACGTAATGATATCGATTATTTTGAGGACATTAAAGATATCGATGTATTTCAGCAATTTTTAAAAAAAACATAAATGATTAAGTATATACAAGAAACAAGAGATTATTTAAAGGAAAAAGGATTTGACAAGCCCGAAGTCGGGATTATTTTAGGTACGGGCTTAGGTCAATTGTTAGATGAGCTTGAGGTGATAAAAGAAATTAGCTATAATCACATTCCCTATTTTCCTACGGCAACTGTCGAGTTTCATAAAGGAAAATTAATTTACGGAAAACTTGGAGGTAAGTTTGTAATTGTGATGCAAGGAAGATTTCATCTTTATGAAGGATACACTCTTCAAGATGTTACTTATCCTGTTAGAATTATGCATAGTTTAGGTATTAAAACTCTATTAGTATCCAATGCGTCGGGAGCGGTAAATCTAGATTTTAAAAAAGGAGAATTAATGCTTATTGAGGATCATATCAATTTACAAGGTGGATCACCTTTGGCATTTAAAGGGGTAGAACAAATGGGTACGCGTTTTACAGATATGAGTGCCCCCTATGATACCGCTATCAATGCTACTATAAAGTCTATTGCTGTGGACCATAACATCACGCTACATAATGGTGTATATGCCTCTGTACTCGGACCTCAATTAGAAACAAGAGCAGAGTATCGCTATTTGAAAATAATCGGTGCCGATGCTGTAGGTATGAGTACTGTCCCCGAGGTAATCGTGGCTAACCATCTTAACCTACCAGTGGTGGCGATCTCGGTTCTTACCGATGAATGTGACCCCGATAATCTTAACCCCATAAATATTGACGAGATCATCAACATGGCAGCAAAGGCTGAACCTAATATGATTACACTTTTTAAAGAAGTGATCAAAAAATTATAACAATAAACAAAACAGCGTTGAACGCTTAATAAAAAATATTATGAGTTATTTGGATACCACCCACGATGTGTACAAAGACGCAGCACTAACACCAGATGTCGGTCTATGCTGCACCACTAATCCTATTTGGGAACTACCCGGACTAAAGATTCCGAAGATAATGCAAGAGATGAACTATGGCTGTGGTAGCACTGTAAATGCTAGAGATCTAACCAACTCTCCAAAAATACTATATGTTGGTGTTGGCGGGGGTATGGAATTATTACAGTTTTCATATTTTTCAAGACAAAAAGGTGGAGTTATTGGAATAGATGTCGTACAAGAAATGCTAGAAGCTTCAGAAAAAAACTTTAAAGAAGCTGAAGCTTTAAATACTTGGTTTAAAAAAGATTTTGTGGATTTGCGTTTTGGTGACGCCCTTAACCTTCCGGTAGAAGATAATAGCATCGATGTAGCTGCACAGAACTGTCTTTTTAATATCTTTAAAGCAGAAGATCTCAAAAAAGCTATTCAAGAAATGTATCGCGTTTTGAAACCTCACGGTAGACTTGTCATGAGCGATCCTACTTGCGAACAACCAATGAATGATGCTTTGCGTAATGATGAGCGATTAAGAGCTTTATGTCTAAGTGGAAGCTTACCCATTGCAGAGTATGTAAAAGCATTAACCGATGTTGGTTTTGGTACCATTGAGATTAGAGCACGTAAGCCTTACCGTATTTTGGATCCACAAAACTATGCGACCGATACGCTAATTTATATTGAATCTATTGAGGTGGCTGCTATAAAAGATCCTATGCCATCAGATGGTCCTTGTATTTTTACTGGTAAAGCTGCTATTTATTATGGTAACGAAAATTATTTTGACGATCAAAAGGGCCACGTTTTAGTAAAGAATCAACCCTTGGCGATTTGTGATAAAACAGCAAATGCTTTATCTGATCTTAAACGAAATGATATTTTTATCAGCGAATCTACCTATCACTATGATGGAGGAGGTTGTTGTTAATCGTATCTGGCGGATTGATCTAGATCACCTACTTTCAATCCGCTAGGTAACATCCCTTAAAACTACGCGCTTTTATTGTGTTAACTTTATCAATTACCTGTGTAACTGTTAGTTTTATGTTGTTATTACGACTATAGTAGCATATTTGAATAAATTGTACTAGCTCAGTATATGAAAAAATATTTTCAAATCATTAGCGATTCCTATACTGGATACTGGAACTATCTAGTCAAAGAGATTTCGTTTCAAAGCGAATGGTCCAACTATTTTTATGGACTCATCCTCTTGTCACTGTGTGTCTGGATACTTGAGATTGTTTTTCCATGGCGAAAAAATCAATCAAAATTCCGTGAAGGTTTTTGGTTAGATGCTTTTTACATGTTTTTTAATTTCTTTTTACTTAATTTAATCGTATTTATTGCATTGTCTAATGTTGCTGAGCATTTTTTTAATACGTTTTTGAATGTTTTTAATCTTAAAATCTCAGATTTTCAGATTTTTGATGTAGATGTTTTGCCTAGATTTTTAGGATTGTTACTATTTTTTTTAATCACCGATTTTGTGCAATGGAACACACACCGCTTATTGCATAAAATACCAGTTTTGTGGAATTTTCATAAAGTTCATCATTCTATAAAAGAAATGGGTTTTGCTGGTCATCTTAGATACCATTGGATGGAACCTGTTATTTACAAATCTCTACTTTACATTCCCATAGCTGTGATTGGTGGGTTCGATGCACAAGATGTAGCAATAGTACATTTTTTTGCATTGGCTATAGGACACATTAATCATGCAAATTTGGGATGGGATTATGGTGTTATGAAATATATTTTGAATAATCCTAAAATGCATATATGGCATCATGCCAAAAAACTCCCTGAAGATAAATTAGTGGGTGTTAATTTTGGTATTTCTCTTAGTCTGTGGGATTATTTATTTAAAACGAATTATATACCAACCAATGGACGTGACATTGAATTAGGTTTTGATGGGGATGAAAAATTTCCTAAAAATTTTTTGGCTCAAGAATTGCACCCATTTAAAGAAACAAATTATAATTGAACATAAAATATACTCATATGAAGGTAGTGTTTAAACGCTCGATGCTGTTACTCCTGCTATTGGTTAGCACTGGTAACTACTCATTATTCTCAGCACCCATAGAAATAATAAAGCAAGATCATTGTAATACAATTGACGCTGAGATATTATGTGAAAATAAAATTAATGATGCTAGTAAAATTGATCATAGTTCTTGGGATAGGATCTTAAAAATTTATGTGTACCCAAATGGCGATGTCAACTATAAAGGACTCAAAAAAAATCGAGTAATCTTACAAAGGTATTTAGAGTATTTATCAAGAATGAATCCTAATAAAAATTGGTCAAAACAAGAGCTTTTGGCATTTTATATTAATTTATATAATGCGTATACTATTGATTTAATTGTTGAAAATTATCCAGTTAGTAGTATTAAAGACATTAGAGGAGCTTGGACCAAGGATATAGTTCCCTTAGGGAATAAAATGCTTTCTTTAAGTAAAATAGAGCATGAGATTTTGCGTAAAATGAATGAACCCAGAATTCATTTTGCTATTAATTGTGCTTCGGTTTCTTGTCCAAAACTTCTAAATGAAGCTTTTACAGCTAGTAAAATAAATAAACAACTAGATAAAGCTACTAGAGAGTTTATAAATAGTGATAAAAATATAATAACGGCAAATTCTTTACAGTTGTCATCAATCTTTGATTGGTATAAAAAAGATTATTTAATAAATGGTAATAGATCAATTATTGATTTTATCAATCCCTATACAACTGTACCCATTAGTACTACTGCAAAGATTAGATTTTTAAAATATAACTGGAGCCTAAATGAGTAATCTATCAAACTTGTTTACAGGCATATTGGATAATGATTAGTATTCTCGTCCCAGTTTTTAATGAAGAAAACACAATCGAATTGCTATTAAAGCATCTCGACACGGTTTCGGGTCCAGTGGTCGAGGAACTTTTATTGATTGATGGTGGAAGTCATGATCACACTATCGAAAAAATAAAAAACTATAGTAACAAACGTATAATAACAAATGATTCGACTTCTTTTCCGATAAAAATTTTGACATCAAAAAAAGGAAGAGCTTCCCAAATGAATTTTGGGGCTCAACATGCCAAGGCTGAAATTTTATATTTTTTGCACGCAGATAGTTTTCCTCCAACTCATTTTGACACCGCTATCGCTTCCTTTATTTCTAATGGTAAAAAAGCGGGCTGTTTTAGAATGAAGTTTGATGATAGCCACTGGTGGTTACGCCTAATGTCTTGGTTTACAAAAATAAATCATAGAGCTTGCAGAGGTGGAGATCAAAGTCTGTTTGTTTGTAAAAAACTGTTCAATAACATTGGTGGATTTGACGAAAACTACATCATATTTGAAGACAATGATTTTATTGGTAAGTTATATGATCAGAAAATGTTTGCAGTAATTCCCGAGTGGATTATAACTTCAGCCAGACGTTATCATAAACACGGTATTTGGCGCTTGCAATATTATTATCTAGCTATGTATCTTAAACGATGGTTAGGTGCCAGTGGTAGCGAGCTATATGATTACTATAAAGAAAAGATATCTAAGTAATTTTATAGTTAAAACACATTGTAATACCAATCTTCAGATAACAATTCAACTTATATTTTTTCTTAACACCTATGGTAATTACTATACTCTGGCGTGAACTTTTGTAGATAAAAAAATGGCTCTCAGAAAAATCTGAGAGCCAAAAAGTAATCTACAATAAACCATTAACTATACTATCGCTTATAGATTACCTTTGCATTTTTAATTCGATCATTAAAATCATTCATCGTTTTAACGTATGTATACTGTCCGTTAAAGGTTCTATCTGGACGCTCACCTACAATGATATGTTTGATATCCAAATCAGGCGCGTTGATTTCAATTTGATCTTGTATACGCATTGTTTTGTTTCCTAAATCAGTTTCCAAAGCTTCTAATGTAGAAATCACATACAATCTTTTACCGTCTGCTCTAATTTCTTGAATTTCCAGATCATGTTCTTTCCCCGAAACTTCAGTTTCAACTACGATACTCATTTCCTCTTTCTCACCCTCGTTAGGCATATCTAGATCGATATAAGGAACTTCTACTTCCTCTTCTTCCATAACAATAACTACTTTGGGTACCTTGATAGTTTTTGTTTTAGTACCCACATTTACATCTGCCCAATCTACTTCAAAAGATGGTAGTTGTCCTTTTTCTGTATCTATATCAACATCTACTTCTGGTAGTTTTGCTTCTTTTTTTTGATTTACATCACAGCTAATTAATGCAATACTTGCTATAGCTAGGATAAATAATTGTTTTTTCATAAAATTTTATTTTTGATTAGTTACTTAAAATTGATATTAATCATTTACTATAAACGCATGAATAACTCCAGGTAGCCACCCTATTAAGGTTAATAATACACTGATTAAAAAAGTCATTCCTAATCCATGTTTTAAAAACACGGCTAATGGAGGTAGTAAAATATTTAATATAATGGTTACTAAAGACATACGATAATAATTTTGATTTGTTATGCTACAAAACTACTACCCTAATTTTCAAAACAGCGTTAAGATTAATTCAATTGATAAATGTTTAACGCTACATAACTTTTATGTTAATTTTTTGACTATTAAATAGCGTACTGAGAATTAAATTATATATTTATTAACTATTTATAAAGTTTCAGCCTCTGCTATGTAACTTAATTAACCAAAATAATTAGCATCTTTTGAAAAAAATGATGTTATAACTTTAAGTTCTAACAGTTGATTGCGACATATACGTTTGAGAAGCGTATTTTACTCCAAACCTAAATGCAAAATTTTATGGAACATATCGTAATACTAGGCAACGGAATTTCTGGTGTCACTGCAGCACGGCATATTAGAAAACTTTCGGATAAAAAGATTACTATAGTATCTTCTGAAACAGAATATTTTTTCTCTAGAACTGCCTTGATGTATGTTTATATGGGACATATGAAATTTGAACATACCCAGCCTTACGAAAACACATTCTGGAAGAAAAATAAAATCCAGCTTAAACATGGCTACGTTACTCAAATTCAAGATACCCAAAACACACTTCTTTTTGAAAATGGAGATTCTTTATCTTATGACACACTTATTATTGCTACCGGTTCAAAACCAAACAAATTTGGATGGCCTGGACAAGACGGTGAGGGTGTACTAGGGTTATATCATAAGCAAGACCTTGATACTTTAGAACAAATAGCACCTAATAATAAGGTTTGCAAGAGAGCTGTGATTGTTGGCGGTGGTTTAATTGGCATCGAACTCGCCGAAATGTTGAGATCCAGAGATATTCCCGTTACATTCTTGGTAAGAGAAAAAAGTTTTTGGGGGAGTGTATTGCCCGTTGGAGAGAGTATGATGATTAATCGACATATACAAAATCATCATATAGATTTACGTTTAAACACTAACCTTGATCAGATCTTACTTGACACTAATGGTGCTGTAAAGGGTGTAGTTATTAAAGAAACTCAGGAAGTTATTGAATGCTCGGTTGTAGGTCTAACCGCTGGAGTATCTCCTAACATTGACTTTTTAAAAAATAGCAACCTAGAAATGAACCGAGGTGTATTGGTAAACTCCTTTTTAACAACAAACATCTCTAATATTTTTGCCATAGGAGATTGTGCAGAACAGAGAGTGCCTATAGGTGATAGAAAGACGATAGAAGCTGTTTGGTATACTGGCAGGATGATGGGAGAAACTGTAGCGCAAACAATTTGTGGTAACCCCACCGAGTATCGACCAGGTCACTGGTTTAACAGCGCTAAATTCTTGGATATCGAATACCAAACCTACGGTTGGGTTTTTGCGAGACCAAGGCCCTTTGAAAAACATTTTCATTGGAAGCACCCTGATGACACCAAAGCTATTACTATTAACTATCACAAGGATACCTTACAATTTATAGGAATCAATACCTTTGGTATACGCATGCGCCATGAGGTTTTTGATCGCTGGCTTACCGATCAAAAAGATATTAACTACGTAATTGATAATCTCAAGGATGCTAATTTTGATCCTGAGTTTTATTCGCATCACGAACAAGAGATACAACAATCATTTTATACTTCGTCTAGCGTACACGTTTAATACATAATTAACCAACTTCTTAAGTTTTACTATTGTTTTATGGAACATATTGAACATAACATGTCACTTACTGGCGGAAACCCTCCCAAATCATTAACTACTTCGCAAAAATTTGCTGTGGTCTTAGGGTTGTTTGGAATAGGTGTTTTAATTTTAGCACTAGCAAACCATAACTTTCCAAACAAAGGTGTATGGTTGACAATTGCTTTAACGGCAATATCTAGCGGAATAATTTGGTTTTCTACAGCCGCTTATTCCAATACTTTGGAAGGTATTAAGAATGATGGCGTATGGTTTAAATCGATTTCGAGCCGCGGTGTTTGGGCTTGGATATTAGGCGTGATATTGACTGGATTTTATATCATTCTATATTTTTTCCCTCAATTCCTAGGTCTACAAAGCGAGGGAGATAATACTGGACTGATTCGCCTTTTTGACCCCTTAAGCAAACTGTTGAGTGGTAATCCTGCAAGTCAATGGTTCGTATATGGTACGCTTTATACCATTGCAATCCTTGCTTTTGGATTCAAATTTATATTAAAATACCGACATAATCGCTATGAAAAAATTAGAACTGTATCAGTTATGTTTTTCCAATTAGCCTTTGCCTTTTTAATTCCAGAATTTATGGCCAGATTAAACTCTGAGACCTTTTCTTTACCATATTATGATTTAAAAAACATATGGCCACTCAATTATTATAATTTTGAGCAATACCGTGTAGACAGCTTTATAAGCGCAGGAAGCGTGGGAACGGGATTATTAATTTTTGGACTCGTTTCTATTTTTATCATTACACCTATCCTTACATATAAATATGGTAAACGCTGGTATTGCAGTTGGGTATGTGGTTGTGGGGGACTTGCAGAGACTGCTGGAGATTCTTTTCGTCAACTAAGCGATAAAAGTCAAACCGCATGGAAAATCGAGCGTTGGTTAGTTCACAGTGTTGTCGTATTTGTAACATTAATGACCATTGCGGTGGTACATTCTTATCTTGGTGAGGATAGTAGCAAGTACTGGTTAACAAAACAATTGTTTTTAATTAGTGTAGGCGCACTTTTAACTCTAGTTTTTACTCTAGTTATGATTTTTAAGCGAAAAGAACTGGCCAAAGATGCGGTTTATGGTGCTATAGGATATTTCACCCTAGTCATTACATTACTCACACTACATTTTTTTGGCAACGAGGGAAATCTTTTTATAATTGGAGCAGAAAAATTACGATCTAGTTATGGTTTTATGATTGGTGCTATATTTTCTGGAGTAATCGGAACTGGATTCTATCCTATTTTGGGAAACCGAGTTTGGTGTCGTTTTGGTTGTCCCATGGCCGCTATCTTAGGTTTTCAACAACGGCTATTTTCAAAATTTAGAATAACTACAAACGGAGGACAGTGTATCTCTTGTGGTAATTGTTCTACATATTGTGAAATGGGTATCGATGTTAGAGCATATGCACAAAAAGGTGAAAACATTGTGCGCTCAAGTTGCGTGGGATGCGGTATATGCTCTGCTGTTTGTCCTAGAGGTGTTTTAAAACTAGAAAATGATACTATGAAAGGGCGTATCAATTCGCACGAAATTTTACTTGGAAATGATATTGATCTCATGAATTATGTACACCAAAGTCAGTAGTTTTTGATAAAAAAAAATTCAAAAATCAAAATCAGTGACTAGAATAAATATTAATTCCGATATTGCATCGTTAAAGTTTAATTTTTTACTTTAAAATTACTTATACGCTCATAGATACAATGAATTCGATTATAAAAGTTATTATTCCTGCCTTTAATGAAGAAAAAGCAATTGCACTGGTCATTAAAGATATACCAAAAATTGTTTCAGAAATCATTGTAGTAAGTAATAACTCTACAGACCATACCGAAAAAGTTGCTAAAAATGCTGGAGCTACGGTTTTGAGAGAGTCGCGTATGGGGTATGGGTATGCCTGTTTAAAAGGTATGGAATATATCCAAAATCAGGAGATCGCTCCTCATATCATCGTTTTCTTAGATGGTGATTATAGTGATTATCCTAGCTACTTGTCAGATATAGTTGCTCCTATTCTTGATCATGATATTGATTTTGTTATTGGTGCACGTACAAAAGAATTACGAGAAAAAGGAGCCATGACTACACCTCAAATATTTGGCAATTGGCTGGCTACAAGTCTTATGCACTTGTTTTTTGGAGCCAAATTCACAGATCTAGGCCCTTTTAGAGCTATCAAATACAGTAAGCTTTTGGCATTAGAAATGGAAGATAAAACTTATGGATGGACAGTTGAAATGCAACTGAAAGCTATTAAGAATAAATATACGTATACCGAGATCAAGGTGCCTTATAAAAACCGAATTGGAGTCTCAAAGGTTTCGGGAACGCTAAAAGGTGCTATATTTGCAGGCATTAAGATATTAAGTTGGATTTTTAAATACAGTTTTAAATAGTGGATATTGCCATTATCATAGTTTACACTTTTGCGTTAATCATCATTTTTTTGTATAGTTTAACGCAGCTCAACCTGCTTTTTAATTACATAAAATCGCAAAAGCAATTGGATGAATCTTTAGTTTTCGATTTTGAAAATTCACAAGAGATTCCTTTTGTTACCATACAGTTACCAGTTTATAACGAACTTTATGTTATGGAGCGGCTATTAGATAACATTGCTCTACTCGAATACCCAAGTGACAAACTCGAAATACAAGTTTTGGACGACTCAACAGACGAATCAGTGCAAAGTACAGCAACTCAAATAAAATTACTGCAAGCTACGGGTCTTGATATTAAGCATATTCGTAGAAAGAAGAGAAGTGGTTTTAAAGCAGGAGCACTTAAAGAAGGGTTAGCCATAGCAAAAGGAGAATTCATTGCTATTTTTGATGCAGATTTCCTTCCTGGCAAAAAATGGTTATTACAAACTATTCCTTTTTTCAAAGATCCAAAAATTGGGGTTGTACAAACTCGTTGGGGGCATATTAATAGAAACTATTCTATGCTAACCAAAATACAGGCGTTTGCACTTGATTTTCATTTTACGATGGAACAAGTAGGTAGAAATTACAACAATCATTTTATTAATTTTAATGGTACGGCTGGAGTTTGGAGAAAAGAATGTATCATCGATGCAGGTAATTGGCAAGGAGATACGCTAACCGAAGATTTGGACCTAAGTTATCGTGCCCAGATGAAACAATGGAAATTCAAATATCTGGAGAATGTAGAGACACCTGCCGAACTACCTATCATAATTAGTGCCGCGAGATCTCAGCAATTTAGATGGAACAAAGGAGCAGCCGAAAATTTCCAGAAGTTATTTTGGAAACTTCTTAAAGATAAAACAGTACCATTTAAAACAAAACTACATAGTTTTTTCCATTTGTTGAATAGTAGTTTGTTTCTGTTAGTATTGTTGGTCGCTATCTTGAGTGTTCCTATTCTCTATATTAAAAATAACAATCCTTTATTTAGTTGGTACTTTAATGTTATTGCATTTTTTGCACTTAGTACTGTAATATTTTTCTTTTGTTATTGGTATACTTTCAAAAGAATTCACGGTAAAGGCTTTTGGAACTTCGTAGAATATGTAAAGATGTTTTTTACATTTTTCTCTATAGCAATGGGCTTTTCTGTTCATAACTCTATGGCGGTTCTAGAAGGTCATTTAGGCAAAAAGAGTGAATTTATCAGAACTCCAAAATTTAACGTGAATGCTATAAAGAATAATCTAAAAGAGAATAAGTACATCAATAAAAACATCTCTGGTAATACGGTAATCGAAGCTTTTCTAATGGTCTATTTTGGATTTGCACTTTATAGCGCTTTTAAACTCCAAGATTTTGGCTTATTTCTGTTTCATAGTATGCTATTTCTAGGTTTTGGTTTTGTGTTTATAAAATCGATTACTTCAAAATTGTGATCCTAAATTTTGAAAAATATCGCAGCAGATCTACACTCTTTTTAATCTTCGCTATTCTGTTTTACCTAGTTTTTGCGTACTTACTAAAACGCACTGATTTTGTAACATTACTCCTTTTATGGTGTTCCTTATTTTTATTTAGCTACAAGATAGTAAACCTTAATAAAGATGATTTTATATTTTTAGGAAGCATCGGGATTCTTTTTAGACTTCTCTTTTTATTTGCTACCCCCAACTTATCTCAAGATTTTTATCGCTTTATTTGGGATGGCAGGCTTCTTATAGAAGGTTTTAATCCCTATTTAACTTTGCCAGCATCATGGATAGCGCAAGGCAATGTCCCTATTGCTCAAGCAGAGTTTCTTTATACTGGTATGGGAGCATTAAATGCAAGTCACTACACCAACTATCCTCCTATAAGTCAACTGTGCTACAGTATCGCTGCTTTGGTTGCAAATAAAAGTATCTTAGGAGCTACGGTAGTGCTGCGCTGCATTATTATCATGGCGGATATAGGAATTTTGTATTTCGGAAAAAAAATACTGAATCACTTGAAGTTACCAACACATCATATCTTTATATATTTTCTCAACCCTTTTATAATTATTGAGTTGACAGGAAATCTACATTTTGAAGCAGTTATGATATTTTTCTTAGCTTGGGCATTTTATCTATTCACAAAAGAAAAATGGCAGTGGGCTGCAGTGGTTCTTGGGCTATCAATTTCTGTTAAATTAGTACCACTACTCTTGTTACCCCTATTCTTTCAATATTTTGTTCCATTTCGTATGAGTAAAACGTATAAGGTTTTAAATATTTGGAGACTGCTTTTATTTTATACTATTACCGTTACTGTAGCCATTTTAACCTTCATTCCTTTTATAAGTATTGATTTTATCAATAATTTCACAAGTACAATCGCTTTATGGTTCCAAAGTTTTGAATTTAATGCGAGCTTCTATTATATAATAAGATGGTTAGGGTATCAAATAGTCGGTTGGAACATTATAGGAACCGTAGGTAAAATTCTTCCTGTTATTTCTATTATAGGAATTTTGAGCTTGAGTTTTCTAAGAAAAAATATTACAACACCTCAATTAATTACAGCCATGTTATTTGCTATCTGCTTTTATTTGTGCTTGTCAACAACTGTTCATCCTTGGTATTTAACCACTCCGTTGTTTTTATCAATCTTCACCATATACCGATTTGTCTTTGTATGGACATTAACGGTGGTTTTAAGTTATAGTGCTTATGCCGAAATTAATTTTAGTGAAAATTTAGCTCTGGTGGCTTTAGAGTATTTACTTGTTATGGGTATATTTATCTTTGAAATTTTTCAAAATAAAAAATTAAAAGGTATACGCTTTGAGAATTAATTTGAAGAAGATAGGACGGCGTATTTTACGAACTATTTTAGGGATCTCCTTGCTTATTTTGGGTGCCTATATTTTTTTATACTTTAGACAGGAACGATTTTTTTTCAACCCTAAACTATTAGATAAATCTTACCAATATAAATTTTCACAACCATTTGAAGAGATTGATATTAAGGTTACCGATGAGATAGAGCTAAATGCGTTACTTTTTAAAACTCAACAGCCTTCTAAAGGTGTAATTTTATATTTTCATGGCAACGCAGGAGCAATTCACGATTGGGGAAAAAGAGCTTCACTCTATACCGATAATAGCTATGATATCTTATTTGTTGATTATCGTGGATATGGTAAAAGTGATGGGTTTTATTCTAAAGAAGAGCAATTATACAACGATGCTCAAAAGGTTTATAACTATGTGAAAACAAGATATGACGAATCTCGTATTATAGTTCTTGGATTCTCACTAGGTACCGGATTTGCCGCATATACAGCTTCTACAAACAAACCCAAGCTTTTAATTCTAGAAGCTCCCTACTATGCCTGGAATTCATTTATTGCGAGTATAGCCCCAGTACCTCAATTATTGATAAATTATAAAATCCCATCCTATAAGTTTTTATCAAAGGTTACTTGCCCTATTTATATATTTCATGGTACAAAAGACTTTTTAATTAATCCAGAGGAAAATTCAAAAAAGCTTAAAGCACTTTACCCCGATAAGATTAATCATGTTATGATTGAAGGAGCTGGCCATAATGGGATTTATATCACCAAACAATATTATGACGCACTCAAAAATATTTTAGCATCAACGGCAGATACCTCTGCTGTTAAAACTACATCATTCGCAGATTAATAACCTCTTGCTCCGTTAGGATTCTCCAGTGACCTCTTGGTAAGTCTTTTTTGGTAAGACCCGCGTAAATGACTCTATCTAGTTTTACCAAATCATAACCTAAATGTTCAAATAATTTATGTACAATTCCATTTTTTGAAGATTGTAACTGGATTCCTATTTCATTTTTAGAAGCTCCGTCTATATATGAGATGTCATCTACTGTGATAAAACCTTCTTTTAATTTAATACCTTCTTTTATTTTGGTAAGGTCCTCAAATTTTAAGTTACGACTTAATTCAACATGATATATTTTGCGTACACCTACTTTATGATCTATTAATTTTTTCTCTATATCTACATCGTTTGTAAATAAAAGTAATCCTGTAGTGTTGCGATCCAAACGACCAACAGGTTTTAAAACAGATTTAGATGCATTAGATACCAAATCCATCACCGTTCTAGTCTTTTCTGTACTATTTGTAGTTACAAAGCCTTTGGGTTTATTAAGAAGAACGTATTCTTTTTTATAAGGTGTAATTAATCTACCATCAAATTTGACTTCATCGGTAAGTTTTACCTTATATCCCATTTCGGTAATTGGCTTCCCATTTACCCATACACTCCCTGTTTGTATATATAAATCGGCTTCTCTGCGCGAGCAAACACCAGAATTTGCTACAAATTTGTTTAAGCGCATCTCATCAGAAACTTTGATTATACGCTTAACTGGTTCTTTTTTACGTATTGGCGCATTGCCTCTTGCGTAAGATTTTTCTCTAGATTTTCCACCTTGTCTCCCACTTTTGCTTCCCTTATTGGAATTATCTCCACGACTCATATCTGAAATTTTGCACAAAGATAGCTTATTCCCTCTTTATAAGGCAACTATTCTTTGTCTAGATAAACTATGATTTTTCTTATTGTAATAATTTAAAAAAGAATAGTACTTACAAATATGAACATAGCATACATATCATCAAGTTCTATTTTAACATTTTACTATCAACGTGATTATAAGTCTTAACAGAACTTACTTATTATAATTTCTATATCTAATAGAATAATATTAAAAACTCCAAGAACTATAATAAATTTCATTGCATTATGTAACCACACATAATGCTTTTGTGATATAGAAAACCAAATACCAATTAAGAAAAAAGATAGTATCACTAATACGATATTAAAATAAAAGCCCATATAACCAATATCATATTGGGTTAATAAAAGATATATAGGAAAAATGCATGCTAACACTAAGCTTGTAATTATAACTTTTGAAATGCGCTCACCATATATAATTGGAAGCGTATGATAGTCTTGAGCCATATCCCCTTTTAATGTACTTAGATCCTTGACCATTTCTCGAATTATCAATAAAAGAAATAAAAAAGAAGCATGTACGAAGATCACACGATCAAAATTTTTGTAATAAACAAAAATTACAAAAAAGGGAATCATTGAAAGTAGAGCGGCTACGATATTACCAAAAAAAGGAATCTTTTTTAATTTGTGTGAGTATATCCAAATTCCGAAAATATAGCTTGAAAAAAATAAAACTGCTTTAAAAGAAACATAGCTTGCTAAAACGACCGACAAAAAATTAAGTATAAAATATCCTGTCAATTTTGTGCGCTGGCTCACAAGTCGATCCAACATACTTTTTTGTGGACGATTAATTAAATCCTTTTCACGGTCATAAAAATTATTGATAATATAACCCGAAGCAATAACAACTGAAGAAGCAACAATTAAAACGAATAATTTAGCATCAAATACTATTTGACCAATAGGAATATGCGGGGCAAGAATAAAAATTGATGTTAGATACTGAGCGATAACAATAATCAAAATGTTATATCCTCTAACAATAGAAAACAAACTCAATAGCTTTAATAAAAAGAGTTTGTTCTTTCTAGACAGCATGAACACTGCGTTTAAAAATTGTAAACTACCTCTAACTTATAATCTTTCAAAGCTGCTTGAGCGCTATCAAAGTCTTCTGTAAAACCTAAGATATAACCACCTCCACCAGAACCACAAAGCTTTAAATAGTAAGCATTTGTATCAATTCCCTTTTTCCATAGAGCATGAAATTGTTGAGGTATCATTGGCTTGAAATTATCTAATACAACATTAGATAATTTTTTAATATTCATAAAAAGAGATTTTACATCTCCCTTTAAAAAATCATCAACACAATCATCGGTATGCTTTACAAATTGCGTTTTGAGCATATTTCTAAACCCCTCTTGCTTCATGTTTTCCATAAATATACTAACCATCGGTGCGGTTTCACCAACAATGCCGCTATCTAATAAAAAAACGGCCCCCTTTTTCTGTTCTGTACTTTGAGAAGGTATCCCAGCGGCTTCAATATTGTCTTTTGAATGTATAAGGATTGGTAAACTTAAATAACTATTTAAAGGATCTAGACCAGAACTTTTACCATGGAAAAACGATTCCATAACTGCAAAAATATCTTTTAGCTGTAGCAGCTTATCCCGAGTTAGATTTTCGAGAATAGTGATTTTATTAATAGCATATTTATCATATATAGCTGCTACCAAAGCGCCACTACTTCCTACACCATATCCCTGCGGTATACTACTGTCAAAATACATACCTGCATCAATATCACTAAATAATGACTCTAAATCAAATGATACAGATGAAGTCCCTTCAATTTTTTGAAGATACTTAGCAAAATTGTTCAAATATTTGTTTGACTCTATTGCTTGATTTGATGGGTTTTCTGAAACCTTTAATGCTCCTTTATAAAAATTATAGGGAATACTAAGACCTTTTGAGTCCTTAATAATACCATATTCTCCGAAAAGAAGAATTTTAGAATAAAATAATGGTCCTTTCATCCGTTACTTATGCTTTCTGTTTGTCATCTTAATAGTGTTAAAGTTACACTATTTTGGCGCCTAATCCAAGTTTATCGCAAATATACTGCCCTTTATCACAATACACAACTAACTCATTCTTAATGAAATTGTAAATTTCATCTTTTTCATTTTCTGGAAATAACAAATGTACATTCGCACCAGCATCTAATGTAAAGCACAACTTAGAACCCGTTGCGTTACGATAATTCCAAACTTTTTGAAGCACTAACAACGTATTAGGTTTCATTAAAATAAAATAGGGTAATGAGGTCATCATCATGGCATGTAAAGTCAATGCCTCGCTTTCGACTAGCGTTATAAAGCGATCTAAATCGCCTGTTTTTAAAATTTCTATTAGTGTGTCAATGTTATTATGCGCTTGTTCAAAACGCTTTTGTGCAAAGGGATGATTATGCATAAGATTATGCCCTACAGTGCTACTAACTTGTTTTTCACCTTTATCAATTAACAAAATTACATCTTGATAGGAATTAAATTTTTTATGCACTTTAAATGGAACACTAATCGCAAAATCATCTGAGCTCTCTGATATTGATTGGTGTTTACCCCACATTGTGACTGGCCCCTCAATACTGCGACAGGCACTACCAGAACCAAGTCTAGCCAAAAATGAAGCTTTTTTTAATAGAAAAGCAGCAGATAATTCTTGATTTATTTCTTTTTCTAATTGCACTAATGCAAATGCCAAAGCACTCATACCACTAGCAGAAGATGCAATACCACTGCTATGCGGAAACGTATTTTGAGTATCGATAAATAACTTATACTGCTCCAAAAATGGCATGTAAGGTAAAATTCTCTGGAAAAAAGAAGCAATTTTTGGTCTAAATTCGGGTTTTTCTTGACCTTCAAACAACAATTCAAAATTTACAGATTGTTGAGCTTGATCTAGTTTAATATACCGCACAACTGTTTTGGTAACGCAATTTGATAAAGTAAAACTTATTGAAGGGTTCTCTGGTAATTGCACATCTCGTTTACCCCAATATTTAACTAAAGCTATATTACTGGGAGACGAACAAGTAATGGATCCTTGAGTTGGTAAATTTTTATAAACCAACGAGACGAATTCGGAATGATTATTCATTAGAAATAATAATTTTGACAAAGATAAGTGCTTAGTCCAATTTTATCGTAGAGGTACTGAAAATAAATTCCTATTTTAGTACCTGACTAAGGTGAGATTATGAAGAAAAAGCTTATTCGTATCAGTATTGCTGTTTGTATCTGCCTGGCTATTGGTATATTAAGCGGTATCGTTACGCAATCTGGCATGAGCACTTGGTATCCCGCCTTAATCAAACCAGCCTTCACTCCGCCAAAATGGGTGTTTGGTCCAGTATGGATTATCTTGTATTGCCTAATGGGAATAGCTGCAGGTATAGTTTGGAGCCGTGGTTTTTATCACAAATGGGTAAAAGTTGCGTTGTATCACTTTGGCTTTCAATTACTATTAAATGCAGCCTGGTCTATACTATTTTTTGGTTTACGAAGCCCCATATTAGCATTTTTGGATATAACTGCCCTGTTTATCCTCGTTCTTTTTACCATCAAGTGGTTCAAAGTTGTAAATAAAATCGCCGCTTACCTACTTATTCCTTACGCTGTATGGATTGCATTTGCTGCAATCTTAAACTATAGCATATGGCAACTAAATTAATATTTGAATAAGGAAAAACAGATGAGTAAAAAAGCAATCGTTTTGCAAACCACTTTGGAGTTAATAACTACTCAAGGTATAAATGCCACTTCATTATCGCAGATTATTAAAGAATCTGGCGTTGCTAATGGCACTGTATACCACCATTTTAAAAATAAAGAAGAGATCATAACAGAACTCTATTTAATGCTTACTCAAGATTTTGGTACTGTCGTGATGAGAAATACAGAACAAGGCGATTACAAAAAACAATTCTGGACCATGTGGATGAATTTATTCCATTATTTTGTAAATAACCCCTTGGCTTTTATTTTTTCAGAACAAATCGCCAGATCTCCAGAAATTCCTCAATCACTTAAAGATCGAGCCAGAAAATACTATGGTGACATTGAACTCTATTTTAGAAACGGAATTAAAGACAAAGTATTCAAGCCTTATAATACTATGGTAATGGAGGAATTATTTTT
This sequence comes from Aquimarina rhodophyticola, assembly GCF_042434915.1. Lineage (GTDB taxonomy): Bacteria > Bacteroidota > Bacteroidia > Flavobacteriales > Flavobacteriaceae > Aquimarina. The sequence goes on along the minus strand of NZ_CP170198.1, from coordinate 3,393,137 downwards.
TGGCAATGTTGTCTCAATAGTGAAGATCAATGAAAATGAAAAGGTAACCTTACAAGAAAAACATTTGCAACAGGCAATTGAAATATCTTGGAGAGGTCTGATAAAAGAGTAATTATAAGATCTTCGATTAATATTTTATTTGCTAAAGTTCTCCTAAAGATTTTTTAGCTAACGTATTGGCTGCAATATATCCACTCGTCCAAGCATTTTGAAAATTAAAACCTCCTGTAATTGCATCAATATTTAAGACTTCGCCAACAAAGAATAAATTTTTTTGAACTTTACTCTCAAATGTTTTAAAATTTATTTCTTGCAGAACTATACCGCCTGCAGTTACAAATTCATCTTTAAAAGTGCTTTTGCCATCAATCTTAAATTCTGTACTAGTAAGTTGCGTCACTAATGTTTTTAATTGCTCTTTAGTAAGATCAGCCCATCTGGTTTGTTCACTAATTCCTGATGCAACTACCAAGGAACGCCACAAGCGTTTTGGCAAATCAAACTGTGCATACTTGTATATATATTGTTTGCTATGCTGAAGTTTAGTTTTTTGCAACTCTGCTAGTGCTTGATTATAGGTTTGTTCACATAACCAATTTATCTCTATTTCAAATTTATAATTTCTAGTATGTAATTCTATTGCCCCCCAAGCTGATAACTTAAGAATCGCTGGACCACTTAGCCCCCAATGTGTAATCAACACTGGGCCTTCTGATCTAAGTTTAGAACCACGTAATTTTATAGCTGCAGTAGTAGCTACACCTGGTAAATCTACAATTCGCTTATCTTTACTATTAAAAGTAAATAAAGAAGGTACAGGAGCTATGGTTTTATGGAATTGCTGCTCGAGAAATGTCCATATTTTTGGATTACTACCCGTGGCTACAACCAAGTAGCTAGCTTTAAATAATCCTTTGGATGTAGTTACCCTCCAAGAACCTTGTGATTTTTCAAAGCTCTTGACAGAATGGTTTGTTTTTATCTCGATAGCATATGACTTTGCTTCACTGAGAAAACAATTAATTATAGACTCCGAAGTATTTGAAACAGGAAACACCCTTCCATCTTCTTCTATTTTTAAAGGTACTCCACGTTCTTCAAACCATGCCATTGTATCTCCAGTCATAAATGTATGAAATGGTCCTTTAAGTTCTTTTTCACCACGAGGGTAATTTCTTGCCAAATCGTTAGGAATAAATTCGGCATGCGTAACATTACAGCGACCACCACCAGAGATCCTAACCTTTGACAACACTTCTTTACCACGTTCTAGAATAGCGATTTTGAGATTTGGATTTTTTTGAACAGCATTGATTGCTGTAAAAAACCCTGCTGCACCACCACCGACTACGATTACATCATAAACCATTGTGCAAAATTAGTTAAAACCAAAAGTTATCCAAGCAGTAAATAAAAGATTACGCTAAGAAAAAGCAGCTATCCCTGTTATATCCATACCTGTTATTAATAAATGGATATCATGTGTTCCTTCATATGTAATTACGCTCTCTAGATTCATCATATGGCGCATAATACTATATTCGCCCGTTATACCCATGCCTCCTAATATTTGTCTTGCTTCTCTAGCTATTTTGATAGCCATTTCAACATTGTTTCTTTTGGCCATGGATATTTGTGCAGAAGTAGCTTTACCCTCATCTCGCAAAACACCCAATCGCCAAGCTAACAGTTGTGCTTTGGTGATTTCGGTTATCATCTCGGCTAATTTTTTTTGCTGTAATTGCGTGCCTCCTATAGGCTTACCAAATTGAATACGCTCTTTGGCATACCGCAAGGCTGTATCATAACAATCCATAGCCGCTCCAATGGCTCCCCATGCTATTCCAAATCGTGCAGAATCCAAACATCCAAGAGGTGCGCCAAGCCCACTCTTACCAGGCAATAAATTTGTTTTAGGAACTTTCACATTATCAAAAATAAGCTCTCCAGTTGCAGAGGCTCGCAGAGACCATTTATTATGTGTTTCGGGAGTCGTAAATCCCTCCATCCCGCGTTCGACAATTAATCCATGAATTCTCCCGGATTGATCTTTTGCCCAAACTACAGCTATATCTGCAAAAGGTGCATTTGATATCCAAAGTTTTGCTCCATTAAGAACATAATGATCACTTTCTTCTCTAAAATTAGTCGTCATACCACCTGGGTTGGATCCGTGATCTGGTTCTGTAAGTCCAAAACACCCCATAAACTCACCAGAAGCTAATTTTGGTAAATATTTTTTACGTTGCTCTTCTGTACCATATTTAAAAATTGGATACATCACAAGTGATGATTGAACAGATGCGGTAGATCGTACACCAGAGTCACCTCTTTCTATTTCTTGCATTATTAACCCATAACTAATTTGGTCCATTCCAGCACCTCCATACTCTTGTGGAATGTATGGCCCAAAAGCTCCAATATCAGCTAAACCTTTAATTATTTGCTTGGGAAATTGAGCCTGCTGTGCATACTTCTCTATAATTGGAGAAATTTCACGTTTTACCCAATTGCGTGCAGCATCACGAACCATCTTATGCTCATCACTTAATAAATCATCTATTTGATAGTAATCTGGGGCTTGAAATAAATCTGGTTTCATTCTTAAAAAAGGATTGGTGATATAGCATCATTATCTGATGCTAACAAATGTAATTAAAGCTACTGGAGAACACAATTTTTTAACTATCAATAAAATATAGAGAATTGAGGATTATACACACATTTTTATGATAAATGACAAGCAAAATTTTAAAAATTTAAACAAAATTTCAATAATAGAATATTTAATGAGGAAAAAATCCTCAGCTTCCTACAAAAATCTACACTTTAGTACAGCATTCTTATCATAAAAAAATAATTTTTAAGATGTAAGATGCTAATTATCATTGTTTTAAATCCATTCATGCAAAATAACTGTATGGCATAATTATTACTATTATTAATATAATTGAATTTGAATATAAATTTAAAAAAGTATAAAGATGAAAAATTTATTTGTGTTACCAGTATTAGCATTAACCTTAACAATAGGAACTGTAACTGCTCAGGATTTGGCTATGAGTGATGCTTCAGAAATTACGCTACAGGATAAATATGTAGAATTAGCAGTTGAAAACTTACCACAACCCGTTTTGGATGCTGTTGCAAATGATTATGAAGGAGCAACTATTAGTAAAGCAGCAGCAAAAGAAGATGCATCAGAGTTCAAGCTTGAACTTTCTCAAGAAGATGGAGAAACAATGAATGTATACATTGATGCTGAAGGAAATTGGATTGCAGAATAATTTTGCACTCCTAAACCATGGAGTAAGTCTTTATCAATAAAGGCCATCCAAAAAAATTAGTTATGAGAAAAAAGAGACTGTCGCAAAATGGCGGTCTCTTTTGTTATATAGCAACATTGTACCATACAGTAGATCTACCTTATGCAACTTCATAATTTATTATCACAAAGCATTGCAATATTTATTTTTTGCCAATCAGTAACACATAATTGAATTACTTATAAAGGATAAAATTCAGAAATACCTCGTTGCTTTAAAATAATCATATCAATAAATAGCAATTGTAAAATGTACCGATAGAAAAAATTGTTCAATAAATATACGTCTGGAATAGGTGCTATTTAGAAATCATACTAATTATCTATTTAACATATGTAGGAAAAAATCCTCACTTTTGTAATACTTTCTACACAATGTCTACATAAAAATAATATAATAAAAAACTACTGCACAATAAAGTACTGAAAAATAATTAATTACCTTGCAAACAGAACCCATATAAACTTTGGCACAATTATTACATTATCTATAACGTTAATAATTAAACTTAATTAAAAATTTATAACCATGAAAAAATTATTTGTAATACCAGTAGCTGTAATAGCTTTTACTTTTGGAAATCAGTCTATGAATGCAAAGGATCTTACTTCGGATACTACGATCGAAGTTAGCACTTTACAAGAAAAATATACTGATGTGGCTGTAGAAAATTTACCACAAGCTGTAATAGATGCGGTTGCTAAAGATTATGCTGGAGCAACAATTAGTAAAGCTGCTGCAAATAAAGATGCTAGTAATTTTAAATTAGAATTGGCTAAAGAAAACGGTGAAAGTATGGAATTAGTGATTGATGCTAAAGGAAACTGGGCTTCATAGTTTAGAAATAGAAAAGAGTAAACTTTTTGCTTAAGCAAAAAATTATACACAAAAAAAGAGTATTTTAATTAATACTCTTTTTTTGTACTTATAAATAGAAATCTCTAGTTAACTCAAGGTACTCTGGAGTATAGACATGACGAGAAATCTCTATATACATTTCCTTAAAATCGCAAGTTACTTTTTTTCTGCCAAACAGTATCATGCTACGTTTTAAGGGAGAGGTTGCCGCACCTCTCACGCGAGTTATTTTTTCTGGAAACAAAGAATATCGCTTTGCCAAACTTACTATCAGATCTTCTTGCACATAAGGCAGAATCATAGCAAATCGACCCTGGGCCGAAAGGAGTTGGGAAACTCCGTATATTAAATGCTCAAACGGAAGAGCATCTTCAAACCTTGCCACACTGCGCTGTTGATTTTCTGACTTTACGTTTTCTTTAAAGAAAGGTGGATTACTAACAATCAGGTCATACGTATCATCCTCAAATTCATTAAAAAACTCTTGAAAAGATGCATGATAGCAAAATAACCGATCTCCCCAAGGAGAATTTTCAAAATTTTCTATCGCTTGCTCGTAAGCGTCAGAATCGATTTCGAGAGCGTCAACAACTTCTGCATTTGAGCGCTGAGCTAGCATTAAAGCAATCACGCCTGTACCTGTACCAATATCTAATATTGAATTTTCGGTTGTAGTTAAGGGAATCCATGAACCCAATAATACAGCGTCTGTGCCAATCTTCATTGCACAACGATCTTGAGCTATCGTAAATTGTTTGAATTTAAAAGGAGTAGACAAGGGATTAAGATAAATAAAGTTCTATAAGGCCTTCGGGTGCTGTAATTAAAATTTGTTTATTATCCCGATCAAGCTTAGTAATGAATTCATCATTCATAGGTATTAAAATCTCAACACCCTTATTATCGATTTCAAATAAGGCTTGAGCTGTAGTATCATTTATGCTTTTAATAGTACCAACTATTCCATAACTGGTGTCTACTACTGTAAATCCAATAACCTCGTGGTAGTAAAATCGATCTCCATCCAATTTGGGTAATAATGTTAACGGGAGATAAAGATCAGCCTTCATAAGATCGTCTGCTTCTTCTTCAGAAGAGACATCTTCAAAACGTATTCTGAGTAAGTCACTTTTGTGAAGGGAACATTTTTCAATAAAATATGGAACCAGATTGTTGTTATAATCAACAAAAACTGATTCCATATTTAAATAGCTTTCGGGTTCATCGGTGTCTAATTTTGCCAACACTTCACCCTTAAAACTGAATTTACTTACGATTCTTCCTAGATAGAAGCATTCTTCTTTCTTCATCGTTAGTGGATCAACTACTCTTCTTCGTTAGTTGTTTCTTCAGTTACTTCTTCAGATGCAGTAGCAGCTTCAGATTCTGCTTTTGCAGCAGCTTCCGCTTCAGCAGCAGCAGCCTCACGCTTTGCATTCACTTCTTTTTCAGCAGCTAATGCTTTAGCTTTTTCATCTTGTTCTTTCTTAGCGAGTTCAGATTTTTTAGCATCAACACTACCATCTTTTTCAGACAACCATGCTTGGAATTTCTCCTCGGCCTGCTCTTCTGTTAAAGCTCCTTTCTTAACTCCACCAGCAAGGTGATTTTTTAACAAAGCTCCTTTATAAGACAAAATTGCTTTTGCCGTATCACTTGGTTGTGCTCCATTTTGTAACCATTTAACCGCTCCATCTACATCCAACTCAATTGTTGCTGGATTGGTATTTGGATTGTAAATTCCTAATTTGTCTAAGAATTTACCATCTCTTTTTGATCTTGCATCGGCTGCAACGATCCAGTAAAAAGGCTTCCCTTTTTTACCATGTCTCTGTAATCTAATTTTAACAGGCATAAAAATTAATTTTTGGGTACACGACCCGGATTATAATTAAAGGCTGCAAAGATAATTTTTTTTTCATTTACATAAGACTTTTTTCTATTTATTTAATAATGAGCGATTTTATACCATAAGAAATTACTCGTAATCTTTTTCAATAATTCTTACGAAAGTTTTAAAACACCGCATAATTAGTGTTTTTAATCGGATAAATAATAACTTAATCGATGAAATTAAATAAATTTTAATCTAAACACTTGTTTACTTGATCATTATAACATATGTTTGTAGTCTGTAATCAAATTACGGTTTAACCGTAAAAACTTAAAGCCAAAAACTGTATGATTAAAAAAATTACTTTTCTATTAATATGCTTTTCTCTACTCTCGCTCTCATGTACTAATGATATAGAGGTAAATACACCAGCATTACAGGTAGCGATTGATGGGCAACTATTTAATTCTACCATAAAGGAAGCAAAGTTACTTGATGACGGCACCATTTTGATTTATGGCAGCAGTGAGAAACAGTCTTTGCAAATCACATTACCATCTTCATCGATTGGAGATTATAAACTTGATGACCAAATTCGCGAAGAGGTGGCGTATTATTATGATTCGCGAAAGTTTATAAGTAAAACGGGGGAGTCATCGGGGATAGCAAAAATTACAAATAGAACCGATAATACGATCTCTGGTACTTTTAATTTTACTAATTTAAAAGATAGACATGGTAACACTATTTCTTTTCAAAATGGATGGTTTTATCGAATACCTCTTGTACCTGGCACTGTAGAAACACTTATAACTACCCCCGAGGAAGCTTTGATTAATCCGTGCTTACTTAATGCTTCGATGACTGCTCTTGTAAATACAGAGGAATTTATTGGAGATACACACGAGGCAACTGTAATCGGTGTAGAGGATGCTTCAATTCGAATTACATCTGTAAACGATAATGAAACTATTGAAATTTTACTACCCTTTAAGGTTACATCTGGTCAATACACACTTTCAGGATTTGGACAATATAGTGCTACTTACAGCTTACACAAAGATAAATCTGCTGCTCAAACAGGCACTTTAAAAATACTTGCTCATGACACTTCTGTAAAATGCATTAGTGGTTCATTTTCTTTTACCACTCGTAGTCAGCACAATATTAAAGAAGGAACATTCGATTTCGGATATTAACCCCAAGTACATATCTATATCGCGAAAGCGCTTTACGTAACCGTAAGGCGCTTTTTTAATTAACATATTTAACAACAACTAACACAAAGGTTTGTTAATCTAAGTTAATATCTCACAAACCTTGTTAATTAGCTTGACAACAGCGTTTTCTAACAATATCTTTATAGTAAACAAACATGAAATATTAATTCATTTTAAAAAATATAACTATGAAATATTCAGAAAAAGTAGCCAATCAACTTAATGAACTATTGGAAAAAAATTATGACGCAGAAAAGGGGTATAAAACTGCTGCAGAGAATGTAAAAAATAACGATCTAAAAGCCTATTTTAATAACAGAGCTCAAGAACGTTATAATTTTGGGCATGAAATTAAGAATGAAATTAAATCATTTGGTGAAACACCAGACAAAGGTACTAGTATCAAGGGAGACTTACATCGTACTTGGATGAATATAAAATCAGCATTATCTGCAAATAGTGAAGAATCGATTTTGGAAGAAACTATTCGCGGAGAAAAAGCTGCAGCCGAAGAGTATAATGAAGTTTTAAAAGAAACTTCACTACCCCTATCTACATCCACCATTTTAAAAAATCATCGAGATAACATCTCTAATGCTTTGAACGATGTAAAACGTTTTGAGTCGACATTTTCTTAAAAACTAAGTTTATAAGCAGAGCCCGAAAAATTCGGGCTTTTTTTCACCTAAAAAATAAATCATGAGTTTTAAAAAAGAAATATCAGATAAATTAAACACTTTATTACAGAATAATATAAACTCGGTAGAAGGTTACGAAAAAGCAGCTTCTAATACAAAGAGCGTTGAATTAAAGGCTTTTTTTAGAAACAGAATAGAGCAACGTTCTAATTTTGTAGATGAATTACGTAAAGAAATTTTACGTTATGGCCAAATCCCAGAAGATGACACAAGTTTTAGCGCAGACCTTCACCGCGCATGGATTGACATTAAAGCTTTTTTCTCAAGTGATGACGAAAAAATCATTCTAGAAGAATGCATCCGAGGAGACGAAAAGGCACTGGAGGACTATCAAGAACTTTTACAACAAAAAGATTTACCACCAACCCTTGATACAATTTTTGTGAATCAGAAAAATGAAATTTTAAGTGCTATAAACAAGGATAAAATGTATCTACAAAGTTCATGTGTTTAAGACATGAATAAAACAAATCAAAAAAGGTCGATTTACTTAGTAAATCGACCTTTTTTAGTTGATAAGTATAAAATATTCTCGTCGTAAAGTATAGTATTTTGATTATTTTTGAACCTCTAATTTCCAATTAATTCTCAAAGACATATTTGCCTATGTATCTGATATTTGACACCGAAACTACTGGTTTACCAAAACGATGGGATGCTCCCATAACTGATTCGGATAACTGGCCCAGATGTATACAAATAGCATGGCAGTTGCACGATGCGATGGGAAACTGTATCGAGCATCAAGATTATCTTGTAAAACCAGATGGGTTTAACATTCCCTATGATGCAGAAAAAATTCATGGCATCTCTACAGAATTAGCACAGCAAGATGGCATCCCACTAAAAGAAGTTTTAGAAAAATTTAAGCACGCACTATCAAAAACAAAATTTGTAGTTGGCCAAAATGTTGGCTTTGATATCAATATTATGGGTGCCGAGTTTCATAGACTCACCTTGGCAAATGGGTTACAATCTTTACCAGTACTGGATACATGTACAGAAAAAACTGCAAAACTATGTCAGATACCAGGTGGACGAGGAGGTAAATTTAAGCTTCCCACTTTAACCGAATTGCATCAACATTTATTTGGAAAAGCTTTTGGAGAAGCACATAATGCTACAGCAGATGTAGAAGCTACTACACGATGTTTCTTTGAATTAGTGAGAAAACAAGTTTTTACTATTGAAGAACTAGACGTCTCCCCAGATTATTTTGATCGTTTTAAAGAAAAAAACCCAACCGAAATACAGCTTATTGGTCTACGTCATATCAATCTTAAAAAAGCCTCAAATAAGATTCGAGAAACGTTTTCAGAAAAAGAGAAAACAAAGGTATCACAGCAAGACATACAGCAAAATCTAGAGGTTTTAGACACTGTTCAATTCTCACATTTACATAATCATTCACAATTTTCGGTATTACAGTCAACCTCTAGTATCCCAGATTTGATACAAGTAGCCGTCAAAAATAATATGCCGGCAGTGGCAATGACAGATCACGCTAATATGATGGGAGCCTTCCATTTTGTGCAAGGAGTTGCGAATCACAATAAAACCATCCAATTAGCAAATAAAGAAGCGCTAGATAAAGGTGAATTACCTAAGGGTAAAGAAATAAAACCTATTATTGGATGTGAATTTTTTGTGTGTGAAAATCATCAAGACAAATCCCGAAAAGATAATGGCTATCAAATTGTTCTCTTAGCCAAAAATAAAAATGGATATCACAATCTTGCAAAAATGTCTTCTACTGCGTTCGTAGATGGTTTTTACTATGTTCCCAGGATAGACAAAGAAATTATCAAAAAATATAAAAAAGACATTATTGTACTTACTGGCAATCTATACGGTGAGGTACCTAGTAAGGTTTTAAATATCGGGGAGAAACAAGCCGAAGAGGCATTGTTATGGTGGCATAAGGAGTTTGGAGATGATTTATACATCGAAATTATGCGCCATAATCAGGAAGACGAAAATCGAGTCAACTCGGTTCTTGTAGAATTTTCCAAAAAACATACTATAAAACTTGTTGCGACTAATAATACATATTATTGCGAACAAGCCGATGCCAATGCTCATGATATTTTATTATGTGTAAAAGATGGTGAGAAACAAGCAACACCGATTGGTCGTGGTCGAGGGTATCGATATGGACTGCCAAATCAAGAATACTATTTTAAGTCGCAAGAGGAAATGAAAGAGCTTTTCATTGACCTACCAGAAGCAATAGCAAATGTACAAGAAGTAGTAGATAAAATTGAATCTTTCGAACTTGCAAGAGATGTACTCTTACCTGCTTTTGATATCCCAAAACAGTTTCAATTTGAAGAAGATTTGATTGATGGTGGTAAGCGAGGTGAAAATAGTTATTTACGTCATATTACATACGAGGGTGCCAAAAAGCGTTATGGTGAAATAACCCCTGAGATAGATGAACGCTTGGATTTTGAGCTTAAAGTTATTGAAAAAACTGGGTATCCTGGATACTTTTTGATTGTAGAAGATTTTATCCGTGCTGCTAGAAAAATGGATGTGTCAGTAGGGCCTGGTAGAGGATCCGCTGCTGGTTCTGCCGTAGCGTATTGCCTATGGATCACCAATCTAGATCCTATTAAATATGATTTACTTTTTGAGCGTTTTCTCAATCCAGATCGTGTAAGTATGCCCGATATAGATATCGATTTTGATGATGAAGGTCGTAGCCGCGTTATGGATTATGTAATTGAAAAATATGGATCAAATCAAGTAGCTCAAATTATTACCTATGGAACGATGGCTGCCAAATCTTCAATTCGTGATACTGCACGAGTACTTGATTTGCCTCTTGGAGATGCCGATAGGATATCCAAACTGATTCCTAATATGTCAAAACTTGGTAAAATATTTGGCGTCGACGAAGCTACTTTGAAGAAAAAATTTAGAAGCGATGATCTTGAAAAGATCAATGAATTACTTAAAATAGCAGATGGCAACGATCTTGAAGCCGAGACCTTAAATCAAGCCCGTGTTCTTGAAGGCTCAGTGCGTAATACTGGAATTCATGCTTGCGGGGTAATTATCACGCCCGATGATATTACAAAATTTGTACCCGTAGCACTCGCAAAGGATTCAGACATGTACTGCACACAATTTGATAACTCAGTTGTGGAGAGTGCAGGTCTGCTTAAAATGGATTTTTTAGGACTCAAAACACTTACACTAATTAAGGACACAGTCAAAATTGTAAAAGCAAAACATAATGTGGATCTCGATCCCGAAAGTTTTCCGCTTGACGACGAAGAAACTTATGCGCTCTTTCAAAGAGGAGAAACTGTTGGTATATTTCAATACGAATCTCCCGGAATGCAAAAATATTTAAAAGAGCTAAAACCTACCGTTTTTGCTGATTTAATTGCAATGAACGCACTATATCGACCTGGTCCATTAGAATATATCCCTAGTTTTATTAATCGTAAACATGGTAAAGAAGAAATTATTTATGATCTGGAAGCTTGTGAAGAGTACTTGCAAGAAACCTATGGAATAACAGTATACCAAGAGCAAGTAATGCTTTTATCACAAAAACTTGCAGATTTTACGAAAGGTGAGGCAGATGTTTTACGTAAAGCCATGGGTAAAAAACAAAAGGCTGTTTTGGATAAAATGAAACCCAAATTTATCGAACAAGCCTCTGCCAAAGGCCATGACGAGGATAGATTAGAGAAAATTTGGAAGGATTGGGAGGCCTTTGCCGCCTATGCATTTAACAAGTCTCATTCTACTTGCTATGCCTGGATTGCGTATCAAACTGCATATCTTAAGGCTCATTATCCTGCCGAATACATGGCTGCTGTGCTATCTAATAACATGAATGATATCAAGCAGGTTACCTTCTTTATGGAAGAATGTAAACGGATGAAACTTGATGTATTAGGACCTGATGTGAATGAGTCCTATCGTAAATTTTCAGTTAATAAAGAAGGAGCAGTTCGTTTTGGTATGGGCGCGATCAAAGGTGTAGGGACTGGAGCGGTAGCCACTATCGTTGAAAATAGAAAAGAAGAAGGACCTTATCGCTCAATCTTTGATTTTGCCAAACGTATCGACTTAAGAGCGGCTAATAAAAAAGCGTTTGAAAGCTTAGCGCTTGCTGGCGGCTTTGACTCTTTTACCGATACACATCGTGGTCAATACTTTCACGAAGAGGGTGATGGGATCACATTTTTGGAAAAAGCAATTCGCTACGGGTCCAAATTTCAAGAAAGCGAAAATTCTTCACAGGTAAGTCTATTTGGTGAAGCCAGCGAAGTACAAATACCCGAACCCATAGTACCTCCATGTGAAGAATGGGGAACTATGGAAAAATTAGCTAGAGAAAAAGAAGTTGTTGGGATCTACCTCTCTGGACATCCTCTCGACGATTTTAAATACGAAATGAAATATTTTTGCAATGCAACTCTTCAACATTTTTCTGATATTGAAAACAATATTAATCAAGAATTATCCTTTGGAGGTGTTATTACAAATGTAGAACATCGTACTTCAAAAAATGGAAAGGGGTGGGCTATTTTTAGCATAGAAGACTACAATACCGCACATGAGTTTAGAATTTTTGGAGAAGATTACTTAAAACATAGACCTTTTTTAGTTAAAAGTACGTTTGTATACGCCAAAGCCTTTATAAAAGAAGGCTGGACCAACCGAGAAACGGGAAAAAAGGGAGATCCTCGTATTCAATTCAATAGTTTTCAATTATTGCACGATGTGATGGAAAACTATGCCAAAAAATTGACTATCCAATTAGACATTAATGAATTATCTGACTCCCGAATTGATCAATTAAAAGAGGTACTTACCTTAAACACGGGTAATCATACATTAAATTTTGTTATTTACGAAATGGCAGAGCAGCTTAAACTTCATATGCCTAGTCGTAAGCAAAAGGTTAATATATCACCAACTCTATTAGATATTTTAGAAAATGAATCCATCTATTATAAATTAAACTAAATAGCAATACTTATACACCATCATGTAGCAAAAGATATTTGCGTATAAACAATGGATTTTTAGTTCATTATTTTCATTTTTGAAATTTATTAGGATTAGTTTAACGATTATTATTTTCTTGTTATACGTATTTTATTAAGTTATACGTTAACTATTAAAAGTATTTATGAAGTTAATCGAAATTAGAAGACAAACTAAGACTGAAAAAAGGTATCACAAAGAAATGGGAATTTTGACTTCCAAAGTTGTGTACATAAGAAAATACTTTCTGAAAGTACCCATGGGAGTCGTCCATAAGTACAGAGAAACCTATTATGGCGAAATCAAAGATTGCAAAGAATGTAGGCTACCCAATTAAACATCAATTACATTGATGAGTTAATAATTAAAACGTATACGCTAGATGTAAGGATTCGCAAAAATATTGACTAATTTTGTAATACAAACAAGAACTTTAATAAATTAGTAATATGGCATTAGAAATTACAGATGCTACTTTTGACGAAGTAGTATTAAAAAGCGATAAACCAGTAATGGTTGATTTTTGGGCAGCTTGGTGTGGACCTTGCAGAATGGTTGGACCAATCATCGAACAAATTAGTGAAGAATACGATGGTAAGGCTGTAGTAGGTAAAGTAGATGTTGATGCAAACCAAGAATTTGCAGCAAAATATGGTGTGCGTAACATCCCTACTGTACTTGTTTTTCAAAATGGTGAAGTTGTAGGACGTCAAGTTGGAGTTTCTCCAAAAAATGTATATGCTGAGGCATTGGATGCTTTGGTTTAATTAATCATACATAACAAAAAAGGTTTGGTAGCTAGCTACCAAACCTTTTTTTTGGTTTACGCTCAAGTTCTGTATATTGTTAACTTAATAATACCACCTATATTTGGTATTTATAAGCACAAAAAATGAACATTGAAAATGAGATTCATAGCATTTCTGGATTTACCAATCTTGAACTATTAGCAAAACAAATTGTCGAAGGATTTATATCTGGGATGCATAAAAGCCCATTTCATGGATTCTCTGCAGAATTTGCAGAACACAAAGTATACAACAGTGGTGAGAGCACGAAGCATATCGATTGGAAGTTATATGCCAAAACCGACAAATTGTACACCAAACGCTACGAAGAAGAGACTAATTTACGTTGTCATATTATACTTGATAACTCAAGCTCGATGCATTATCCTATTATTAAAAATCCTGATTTACTAAATCTTAATAAAATAAGTTTTTCTGCATTGGCCGCAGCTTGTTTAATGCAATTACTCAAAAAACAAAGAGATGCAGTAGGTCTAAGTATCTACAATACAACCTACGAATACTATGCGCCCGAAAAAGGTAGTGAGCGACACCACCAAATGCTGTTGCACCAATTAAATGAAAGTGTCAAAAAAAGCCCTGACCAAAAACAAACAGACACCTATACCCTCTTACATCAAATAGCAGAAAAAATGCATCGTCGTTCCCTAATATTTTTGTTTACAGACATGTTTCAACCCAATACCGATACTCATAAACTTTTTGAAGCTCTACAGCATTTGAAGTATAACAAACATGATGTTGTACTTTTTCACACATTTGACAGCACCACAGAGATAAACTTTAATTTTAAAAATCAACCAACCCGTTTTGTGGATGTAGAAACGGGCGATTACATAAATCTATACGCCGATACTATTAAAGAAAACTACCAAAATGCTGTGACCGCTTATTTTTATGAACTCAAGTTAAAATGTTTACAATATGGAATCACCTATGTTGACACGGATATTTCAAAAAGTTTTGAAAAAATATTGATTAGCTATCTAATTGAGAGACAAAAATTTGCATAATGGCTCTAAAAAAAATTGAAAAAAAATTGAAAAAACCCTTGTAAGAACCAAAATGAGGCGTATATTTGCAACCGCAATAACGCACTGGTCTGGTAGTTCAGTTGGTTAGAATACCTGCCTGTCACGCAGGGGGTCGCGGGTTCGAGTCCCGTCCAGACCGCAAAATTGCTTAAAGCTTCAATGAAAATTGAAGCTTTTTTTAGCGGTTAAAAATGTTGTGTTGTCTCACGCTATATGCGTGGGTGGTTTAGTAGTAAACCAATGAGAAGCTTTTCCTGAAAAACGGAGAGGCTTTTTTAGATTTAGGGCGTAACTTATGATTTCCTGTGCAACAGATATTAAGAGACAGTAATAAACGATATCTATATAACTGGCTCTGTGGTTTTAAAAAAATTATGTAGTTTGCTCTCTTTATAGGGCTGTATGTTATGAAAAACCTGAAAAGGACATTCTTTATATTATTTTTGATTACTACTTCTTGTGATCAACTGATCATAAAGAAAGAGCATCGTGACACTATCAGAAACGAAGAGTGGATCAAACTACATCGATCAGAAGTAGAAGAACCCCCACTATTTATTACCTGTGAAGATATAACCGAAACTGATAGCATGTATTGCTTTCAACAAACACTTATACAACATATAAATAATCATATCAATAAAGAGGTACTTTTAGTAAGTGAGAATATTACAGATACACTTTGGATCACGTTACTTATAAACCAAGAAGGCGTAATCCATATTGAGGAATACGAATTATCTGAGTTTTTGGCAGAACAATTACCTAATTTTAATACCTTACTGCACAATAGCATTACTACACTACCAACGTTACAACCTGCCCACATTCGAGGGGTACCAGTTAATGTTAGTTATCGCTTACCCGTGGTTCTCAATACGAATTAATCAATGCTTCTATAATAATTGATTAGCTTTGTAAAAAACTGATGGGATTGGAACATGAAAAGATTATTTTAGGAATTGACCCAGGAACGACTATTATGGGGTTTGGGTTAATTAAAATTGTAAAAAAGAAAATGACTTTTCTGCAGCTTAATGAATTGCAACTTAGTAAATATGATGATCATTATCTAAAGTTGAAATTAATTTTTGAACGTACGATACAACTCATAGACACATATAATCCTGATGAAATAGCTATTGAAGCACCCTTCTTTGGAAAAAACGTACAGTCTATGCTCAAACTAGGACGCGCACAAGGTGTCGCAATGGCAGCTGGACTTAGTCGTGAAATTCCGGTAACTGAATATTCGCCAAAAAAAATTAAAATGGCTATTACAGGTAACGGAAATGCTACCAAAGAACAAGTGGCAAAAATGCTGCAGAGCTTGCTGAGTTTAAAAACACTCCCAAAAAACTTGGATTCTACCGATGGATTAGCTGCCGCTGTCTGTCATTTTTATAATATGGGTCGGCAAGATATTGTTGGAAAAAGCTATACTGGTTGGGCCGCATTTGTCAAACAAAATGAAACCCGAGTTAAGAAAGCTTCCAATCCTTTAAAAGGAAAAAACTCTTTGTAGCGTTAAGTATTAGCAACAATAAAAAATAAAGTCGTGCGGTTAAACCAAGAACATATGATTAGTAAACCACACTTGCCTGATAAAAAGCAAGCTGCTGGTATTTATATCCATATCCCTTTTTGTAAACAAGCATGCCATTATTGTGATTTTCACTTTTCTACTTCGTTGAGTAAAAAACAAGAGATGGTATCTGCTATTTGTAAAGAAATTGAGCTGCGCAAAAATGAACTGAACAATCAACCCATAGCAACTATTTACTTTGGAGGTGGTACCCCAAGCGTCTTATCACAAACAGAGATTGATCAAATACTAGACACGGTATACAAATTTTATTGGGTACTTGAGGCTCCCGAAATATCATTAGAAGCCAATCCCGACGATTTATCTCTCAAAACAATCCAAACCCTAGCCGCTTCAAAAATCAATAGATTAAGTATTGGTATACAGTCATTTTTTGAAAAAGACCTAAAATTAATGAATCGAGCACACAACGCTCTTGAAGCAAAAAAGTGTTTAGAATATGCTTCACGTTATTTTGACAACATTTCTATCGACTTAATTTATGGAATCCCCGAAATGAGTAATGCACGTTGGATTGAAAATTTAAAAATTGCGCTTTCGTTCAATGTACCGCACATTTCAAGTTATGCACTAACTGTAGAACCTAGGACCGCTTTAGAAAAATTTATAGCCAAAGGAATCGTGCCTCAAATTGATGATGCAGCAGCTCAAAACCATTTTGAAATATTAGTAACCATGCTTGACAAAGCAGGTTTTATTCATTATGAACTTTCTAACTTTGGCAAACCAGCATATTTCAGCCAAAACAACACTGCCTATTGGTTAGGTAAATCGTATATAGGAGTAGGGCCATCTGCACATTCTTATACCGGCAAAGAGCGCAGTTGGAACATTAGTAACAACCCTAAATATATCAAGGCAATACAACAAAACAAAATTCCCAACGAAACTGAAACCCTATCCACTACTGATCAATATAATGAATATATAATGACTGGATTACGCACCATTTGGGGCGTTTCTATTACCCGAATAACAAAAGAATTTGGGCATATTTATACGAGTCATCTCAAAATTCATTCACAAAAGCATTTGGAAACAGGATTACTCCGATTAAAAAATGAGACACTTTTTGTAACTCAAAAAGGAAAGTTTTTAAGTGATGGTATTGCAAGTGATCTTTTCTTAGTAAATTTAAAATAATAAATTATCATACTTACTATATGCAAGCTGATATACAAACAAATAATAAAATTTACACTGTAGATTTTTCTAAACCTATTGATTTATCTATACCGCTTCGTGCCTCAAAAAATAATGTGAATGCATGGTATATAGAGGCTCCAAAAATAATACCAGTCACCAATGGTAGCTGGGTCGGAAAAGTAAGCGAGGGTGCTTCGACTAATTTTAATACCATTACGTTTAATCCACATGGTCACGGTACACATACAGAATGCGTTGGTCATATTACAGCAGAACCTCATAGTATCAACAATACCTTTACAAAATTTATTTTTTTAGCAAAATTAATTACTGTGACTCCTCAAAAAAGCGGAACTGATTTTGTAATTACCCAAAAACAACTTAAAAAAGAATTAGAGGGCACCTGCGTCGAAGCAATCCTTATACGTACACTACCTAATACCGATGCAAAGAAAACCCAACAGTATTCTCATACCAATTGGCCTTATTTAAGTAAAGAAGCTGCATCATATTTAAGAACTCAAGGGGTAAAACATTTGCTTATTGACTTGCCATCAGTAGATAAAGAAAAAGATGAAGGGAGACTAGAAGCGCATAAAGAGTTCTGGAACTATCCAAACGCTCCACGTATGGATGCTACAATAACAGAGCTTTTTTATGCTCCCAATACGATAGTTGATGGACTATATCTTTTAAATTTGCAAATTGTATCGTTTGATAACGATGCATCGCCAAGTAAACCAATTTTATATACTATTATAAAAAAATGAAAATGAAAAAAGAATTTTTACTTATTCTAAGCAGTCTCTTTTTGTTGTGCAACTGTTTAGGTACGTCTACCGCCACTACGCAACAACTAGTAACGTTGCAAATAACTCCAAAACAATGCGAAGCTCCATGGCAAAACAACATAGGTAATTCTGCCGAAGAGCGTTTAAAAGCGTTTTTGAATGAACAGTCAATTGAACTTCTAAGTTATACAGAAAAAAATCTAGAGATAATGACCTGCTCTGCTTGTGGTTGTCCAGGTAACATTCAATATAATATTACTGTGCCGCAAAACGAGAAAACAACCTTGATAAAACAAGGATTTATTGAAGTAGGTAAAAAATAAACTATTACCTTACTTAGATAGATTCAATAACGTACTATGGAACTATTATTTATCGGACTTTTAGTTGGCGTACTGTTAGCTTATATAATTTTTAATCGTTTTAGCGCAGCAAAAAGAAAAAGTTCTATCGAAACACAATCAGTAGTTTTGATGGAAAAGATTAAGAGTGTCTGTAAATTAGTCACTGTAGAAGGAGATTTTGCCGAAATTTATCACTATCAAAGTGTTAAAGATAAATTTTTCAGCCTCCTTATCGGAAAGAAAAAAGCGTTGATTCTTATTGATGCCAAGGCTCATATAGGATTTGATTTATCACAGGTACAATTAGAGAGTGATATCAAACGTAAAATTGTAAAAATCACTCACTTTCCGCAACCTAAACTTTTGACAATTGAAACAGATTTTAAGTATTACGACAAGAAAGAAGGTTGGCTCAACCCATTCACATCAGTCGATTTAACTGACATAAATCGTGAGGCTAAACAATTTATTGTGGATAAAATTCCGCAAAGTGGATTGATGGAATCTGCAAAAAAGGAAGCCTTAACTGCAATTTCTTTGATGGAAACCTTAGCAGAATCTATTGGCTGGAGTGTTGACTACTCTGCTCTAACATTGGAAAACGCCACAAGTACAAAAAGTATTGAATACAATGAACATTGAAACTTTTAGAGAGTATTGTTTAAGCAAGAAAGGTGTGACAGAAAGTTTTCCATTTGATAAAACGACCCTCGTATTTAAAGTAATGGACAAAATGTTTGCTTTAACAGGACTTCATAAAATTCCGTTTGCTGTAAATTTAAAATGTGATCCTGATCGTGCTATAATGTTAAGAGAATCTTATTCAGAAATTATTGCTGGATACCACATGAATAAACAACATTGGAACACAGTAACCTTTAATGACAGCCTGCCCCATACTTTACTCAAAGAGTTGATTGATCACTCGTATGATCTTGTTGTTGCCAGTTTGCCTAAAAAAAAGCAAGCGTTACTTGCTACCCTTAATTAAATTAAACCTAGTTATTACATTTATATGTATCCGACCAAAGAATTTTACACTCAACAACTCAAAAAACATACTGAAGCTTTTCAACATCTCAAAAAAAAGCTTATCGTTACAAGTATTATTCGACTTATAGTTTTTATAGCTATAGCAGCTGGCGTTTACTTCACCTATCCAAATGTTCCCTTAGTGATAGGTATTCTAATTATTGGTAGCACTCTCTTTATGTGGATGGTTACACGTCACAGTAAACTTACGTATGCTAAAAGCAAAAAGGAAAAACTTTTAGCAATCAATACACTTGAGCTACAGGTGCTAGAAGGTAGCTATACATCCATCCCGAACGGTTCACAATTTATTGATCCGGCACATCCATATAGTCATGATATAGATTTATTCGGAGACCGCTCTTTTTACCAATATCTTAATAGAACTACAACCGAAGCAGGCAGTAAGGCTTTAGCAAAAACACTGAGCGGTAATAACATCTCACATATTGATGCTAAACAAAAAGCTATAAAAAATTTAAGTGACATGCCAGTATGGCGACAAGATTTTAGCGCTACCGCTCAATTAGTTGATACCACAGTAGATATTTTTACGATTACTAATTGGTTAACCACTTATCAAAAATTTGTGCCAAAAGTTATGCGGATATTACCCCAGATAATAACTACTATATCAATAACTCTTTTTATACTTTTATTCCTAGGAATTATAGGTTTCAATCAATTATTGATCTGGTTATTTGTAGGACTTGGTATAACAGGGTTAAATCTAAAACACATAAATAAGCTATATACAAACTCCAATCAAGCAAAAGACACTTTTGAACAATATTATAAACTTCTGGAAAAAATTGAAACAACGACTTTTGATGCTTCAATTTTAAAGGAAAAACAGCAACAAATTTTAAATAAAGATATACAAGCTTCTAAAACTGTAAAGGAATTTGCTAAAATTCTAAACGCTTTTGATCAACGTAACAACATGATTTTTGGTGTAGTAGCCAATGGCTTTTTACTTTGGGATCTGCGACAAAGCTATCGTATAGAACGTTGGATAGCAAAACATGATCAACAGGTACAAAACTGGTTTGATACTATTGCTTTTTTTGATGCCTATATCAGTTTAGGTACTTTTGCGTTTAATCACCCAACGTACATATATCCAGAACTAGTGACTGGTACCACTACGATAAACGCCAGTAATTTAGGGCATCCTATGTTAGATCCTAAAAAAAGAGTTTCTAATAATATAACCATTAATCGATCTCAATTTTTTATAGTTACTGGAGCTAATATGGCTGGTAAAAGTACTTTTTTGAGAACCATCGCTTTACAAATCATAATGTCCAATACAGGATTACCAATTTGCGCTACACAATGCTCTTATCACCCGATCAAATTGATCTCGAGTATGAGAACATCGGATTCTCTAAGTGATGATACCTCTTATTTTTTTTCTGAATTAACACAGCTCAAAAAAATTGTTAATGCCTTAGAAAAGGAAGAGTATTTTATCATTTTGGATGAAATACTAAAAGGTACAAATAGCAAAGACAAAGCAGCGGGATCTAAAAAATTTGTTGAAAAATTAGTCAAAGCAAAAGCTACAGGTATTATAGCTACACATGATCTTAGCTTGTGCGAAATAGCAGATGAACTACCCGAGGTTAAAAACCGTTTCTTTGATGCACAAATTGTACAGGATGAGTTGTATTTTGATTACACCTTTAAAGAAGGTATATGTCAAAACATGAACGCTTCATTTTTACTGAAAAAAATGGGAATAGTCTAAAAGCAAAATGTTCATCACGTATCTATAAGGTTCAAATCTTTATCAGGAGTCTTGTAGAGAATACTGTCCTAAATGAGCATCCTAACTGATGACGCTCTGAAAAAATCTGCATATTTATCACTAATGCAAATTACTAAGAAATAGACCCAGCCTATTCCTAAATTGGGTACTCATTCTTAATCAGTTCTTAACTATATTTGAAAAAAGGGTTCAACTCTAAAAAAAGTTGAACCCCGGATAATTTTTGTTTACACAAAATTATGGATACTGTCTTTTATTTATTACTACACTATCTATTTTTTTGATAGAATTTGCGACATCAATCTTTAAGCACCTCGGTAAGAATTTGTTTGTAAACATCTACCGACTGCGCTCCAGTAACTGCACTACTACCATTAAAAACCATAGTAGGCACGGATGAAACACCCAAGTTTTGCCAATAAGTTTCCTTAGCTTGAACTTCTTTATGTGCAGTAGTATCATCTAATCGAAATAAGGCTTCCTTAGCATCCAAACCAATATTTTTAATTTCTTGAATCAAAATTTCTCTATCAGAAACATCTTTACGTTCACTAAAAAAAGCTGTAACTAATCGCATTTTAAGTTCAGTTTGCTTATTATTTTCTTTGGCATAGTCCAATAACACATGAGCTGCACGCGTATTTACCATTCTCATCTCATCAAAATAGTCAAATTTAAAGCCAAGCTCTGCTCCCGCTTGTGCCATATGCTCTTTGGAACGCAATTGATCCTTTTTTGATGCGCCATATTTGTTAGTGATATGTTCAATCACATTTTCACCTTCTGATGGCATTGTCGGATTTAATTCAAAAGGTTGCCATTCGACTACCACCTTATCACGAACCCCCATCTCATCAATCGCCTTTTGCAAACGCTTATATCCTATAGTACACCATGGACAAACAACATCCGAAATTATATCTAATGTAACTTTATCTGTTTTCATATAACACCTTTTTTATAGCATCATGGTCGTTTTTATTTTCAAAACTTACAGTTTGTTTCTATTGATTTTATACGTCTGATAATATACCATAAAGCTTCAGACAATAGATTCAAAACGAGTTTTCTATTTTAGACAACAGTATTTGTATAGCTAAATAATATTTTATTTAAGCTGAATCTATAGATATAAATAATCGGAGGTTTTGATACCATTCGTAATGGTATGATAATTAACTAAAATTACTTTTTGCTATTTCTTAGTGTTTCTATTCTTTGTTCTTGCATCTCTCTAAGTGCTTCTCTTCGAACTTCTTGAGCCGTTTGCAACGCTTCACGCCTAATTTCTTGAGCCGCTACACGCATAGCTTGTGCTTGTATTCTCGCTTCTTTAACAGCTTTCAATGCTTCACGCCTAATTTTTACTGAATTTATACGACTTTTTTTTGCTCTTTTGATAGCTTTTTTGACATCCTTCATAGCCTGTTTTTGTGCTTTCTCAGAAATGTCTCTCATTTTATCTTGATCAAACTCTGCTGCCTCAACCATATGCTGCACTTGTTCCCGTGCTACTTCGGCATGTATGCGCGCTATTTCTGCCGCCATCCTTGCCTGTTCTCTAGATACCTCTGCTTCGGCTATTGCATCATAATCAGTATCGTGAATGTTTCTCATCGCAAGCTCTACCGTTTCTTCAATTTGTTCTGCGGTAGGTATATGTGGCGAAGCTATTGCAACTGGCGAGACATTTTGTATGTTTCGTTTGTTCTTTACTTTGGCTACTGTTGGAGGTGTTGGTGGCATTGGTGGCGTTGACATACTAGCAACCGCAGCGGGAACTGAAGTTTTTGGGACTGGTGGCGGTGACGGTAAATCTGGAAAACGCTCTGCATTCTCTCTTTGCATTTGTGACATTTGATTGTAAATATTACTCATTTTATGATAGTCAAAAATGGTAACTTGATCTTTGTTTTTTAATTGATATGCCGCATCCTTAGCCCATGCATTATATTCGGCAATCATAGAGCTACTCAATTTTTCATTCGTACCTAATGTTGGCGCTGGAACGCTAGGAAAAGGTGGTACCTTAGCTCGTTGCTCTGGAGTCATGTTATCATACATCGTTTGCATATCAGCAACCTCGGCTTTTTTGAAAACACCAAAATCTTCGGATTGTATCCCTTTATTTACTTTTTGCACCCAGCGATTGTATTGATTCATTTGATCGCTATCAACGGGTATTACTTTTTTTTGATCCCTAATAATGTTGGCTGCAGTAGTTAAAACGGGAGTTTCTTTGGCAATAGTTTCTTGAGCATCCTGCTGGGTTTGGGCAACAATATCATTGCAAAATAATAAAGTACATAACCCAAATACTGGGACGGCACCCAATAATCGCAAGATTGCATTTTTACTTGAAAAGTGTGTTGTCATCATCTGTAAACGTTTTTTAGTTAATGAATAATTAAAAGCACTAGATAACTCAGTTTGATTAAGACTGTTTGGAAAAGTTATCAGTAAATTTTGATAGGCCTGTATGGCATTTTTATTTTTTAATACACTCGCATCGGCTAGAAATTCATGATTTAGCTTTATTGCTACTTTAAATAAATAGAGTAAGGGATTAAACCAACATAAGATCTGTATACACTCTAAAAATAATATATCCCACGTGTGTTTTTCTCTTACATGTGCCTCTTCGTGCCTAATAATCTCTTTGGGAATCGCCTTAGCTTTGAATGCGTGAAACGGAAGAAAAATGTAGTGCAAAAAAGAATGGGGTACGATGGTTTCTTTTATTAATACTCTAACATGTGAATTTTCTCTTTGTATTGGATTTCTTTTAATTTTTTGTTTGATTTGAAACAAGTTTTTAATAAATCGAAAGCTAAACATTATGAATCCTATACTATAAAATCCCCAAAGCCACGAGTTATAATCAATATCGTTAGCAGCATGTAGGAATGCATCCTTATATTGAGTATCTAATTCAGCTTGGTTTGACATCTCTGCAGTATTAGTTATTGAGGTGATCACCTCTGTCTCATAAGTAATTGTTAACAATGGAATTATAAAAGAAGCCGCAATGCTAATCAAAAGATAGAAACGTTTGTAGGTATGCATGTTTTGATTTTCTAAAAAAAGTTTGTAGAAACTCCACAGAAAAAAAAGACAGCAGGAAGCTTTGAAAATGTATGCTATCATTGCTGCTTCTTTTTAAGTTGTTGATCTACTATTTTTTTAAGGTCTTCTAATTCTGAGGTTGACAAATTTGTTTCTGACGTAAAAAATGAAGCAAACTGTGATGCTGAGTCATTAAAGAAGTTTTTTATTAATCCATTGACGTGATTTGCAAAATAATCTGATTTTTTAATCAATGGGTAGTATTCTCTAGACTTACCAAAGGTTGTATATGCTATGAACCCCTTATCTTTCATGCGTTTTAATAATGTTGCCACGGTAGTGGTAGCTGGCTTAGGTGTGGGAAAACAGTCTAGTAAATCCTTCATAAATCCTTTTTCAAGTTTCCAGAGGTATTTCATTAACTGTTCTTCGGATTTTGATAATTGCATTACTCTACAGGTTTAGAATGTATTCTACAAATGTAGAGTAAATTATTTAGATTTTCAAAATTATCTAGTAAAAAACACAAAACCATCCTTTTATAGATGGTTTTGTGTTGCATTAGGGATTGTCATGGCATCCTTTTGATGCATCGTAATGTAGCAATGTAGTTATTACAGATTACATCAAAAGATATAATAGAAAGCCCGACCCGTAGCTTTTGTGCAGGGTAATGCCTTACTTATTTGTGCTCATTTTGGTAAAATGCTTATAAAAGTATGGTATTGTCTCGATTCCTTTTAAATAGTTCCAAATTCCGAAGTGTTCGTTAGGAGAGTGAATAGCATCACTATCTAACCCAAATCCCATCAATATTGTCTTACTTTTCAATTCTTTTTCAAACAAGGAGACTATAGGTATGCTACCTCCACTACGTTGTGGAATTGGTGTTGTACCAAAGCTTTCTTCATAAGCCTTACTGGCCGCTTGATACGCAATCGTATCTATAGGAGTTACATATCCTTGTCCACCGTGATGCGGCTTAACATTTACTGTTACGGATGCTGGTGCTATATTTTCAAAATGTGTTTTAAAGAGCTCTGTAATTTCTTGCCAATCTTGATTTGGCACTAAACGCATAGAAATTTTTGCGTATGCTTTACTTGGAATTACGGTCTTTGCTCCCTCACCAGTATATCCTCCCCATATTCCATTGACATCGAGTGTAGGACGAATTGAATTGCGCTCGTTAGTCACATATCCAGTTTCTCCATGTACCGCTTTAATATCAAGAGATTTTTTGTAAGCATCCAATGAAAAAGGAGCTTTTGCCATACTATCCCGTTCTTGTGTGGACAATTCTTCTACTTTATCGTAAAACCCAGGAATCGTAATGTGATTATTTTCATCATGTAGTGAAGCTATCATCTTTGTAAGAATATTGATAGGATTAGCTACAGCCCCGCCATAAAGTCCACTATGTAAGTCTCTATTGGGACCTGTCACCTCAACCTCTACATAACTAAGTCCTCTTAATCCAGTTGTAATTGAAGGTACATCTTTGGCTATCATTCCCGTATCACTAATAAGAATAACATCATTGGCAAGTTTTTCTTGATTGCGCTCTACAAACCAACTTAAACTCTCGCTTCCTACCTCCTCTTCACCCTCGATCATAAACTTTACATTACAAGGTAGTTGATCGGTTTTAGTCATAAGTTCGAGCGCCTTCACATGCATATACATTTGTCCCTTATCATCGCAGGCTCCTCTGGCATAAATTGCACCATCAGGATGTAGTTCGGTTTTCTTAATTATAGGTTCAAAAGGAGGGTTAGTCCATAACTCTATGGGATCAGCGGGCTGTACATCATAATGTCCATATACCAAAATGGTAGGTAAATTAGGGTCTATAATTTTTTCTCCATAAACGATAGGATAGCCTGGCGTTTCACAAATTTCGACTTGGTCACACCCTGCTTTTTCTAAACTTTCTTTTACTTGTTGGGCTGTTTTGATAACATCTTTTTTGAATGCAGGATCTGCACTGACCGACGGTATTTTGAGTAACTCTATTAATTCATTGATAAACCGCTCTTTATGTTCTTGAATGTAAGAATTTATTTGTTGCATAGACTCGTTTTAATTTTTGCTTAAAATTACTAAAAATGCTACAGAACCCACGAGATTATCATTGTCAAAATTAATATGGGATAGATATCAAATGACTTTGGTTCATATTGCTCTTTTAAGTGGTAAAATTTTACAAAAATTCTTAAAAAAATAGAAAAAGTACTTTGACATTAATTACATTTATGTATATTTGCACTCGTTTTACAGAGAGTCCTAAGTTCTGTAAAATATACTGCGGGCGTGGTGGAATTGGTAGACACGCTAGACTTAGGATCTAGTGCCGCGAGGTGTGAGAGTTCGAGTCTCTCCGCCCGCACAATAAAGGAAAGCCGACTTTAACGAGTCGGCTTTTTTGTTTTAAATCATTCTAATGACAATTTTTTAATGCATAGTACCATATTATTCGGTTAGTTTTTTTACAGCGGTTACAAAAGCATCCATTTCAAAAGGTTTACTTATAAATTCGGTAGCCCCAGCATTTAAACAAACTTCTCTAGCTTCATGCATTGCTGTCATCATCAAAATAGGAATTGTAGTTGTTTCTTTGTTATTTCGGATCCATTGGCATACTTCTGTGCCATCTGTTCCAGAAATTAGTTTATCAAGAATAATTAAGTCTACCTTATTTAAAATACTATTCTCTACGGTATCTGTAGCAGACTTTGATAAGACAATCTCGTAGTCATGCCACTCTAACATATCCTTAATCATTTCTCCCAAAAATGGATCGTCATCAACGACTAAAATTTTTTTTCTCATTATTACTTCTAGTTTTTGATTGGTAATAGAAAGGTGAAGGTAGCGCCTTCTCCTAACTCACTCTTAACTTCTACTGAGCCTCCATGTCGTTCCATAATTTGTTTTGCGATAAATAGACCTATCCCAAATCCTGCATATGTTGCTTCATTTTTACTACTCACTCTATAAAATTTATTAAATATTTTCTCTTGATCACCTTTGGCAATCCCTATACCATAATCCCTCACACTTACCGCTATTGTATGTGTATCTGATTGCATTAATTTGATATCTACTTTTTTATTTGTAGTCGTATATTTTAAAGCATTTGTTATAAAATTGATAAGAACTTGACCTATACGATCTGCATCTGCATGCACGATTGTCTCGGTTGAGGGTAAGGTTAATTTAATATTTGAAAAACCTGTAGAATGTTCTATATCCTCTACAGTACGAATCACTAGTTCATTTAGATCAAACTCTTTTTTTTGTAGTACAAGTTTACTATCTTCCATACGAGATAGATCTAACATCTCTGCTATTAAAACTGTAAGCCTGCTAATTTGTGTATCTATACGTTTGAGAGAGGGCACCAATGGGAACGCATCAATGTTACGAGAATTGGTTGTTTCAATCATACTTAACAACAACTGTACATACCCTTTGATCGATGTTACTGGAGTTTTAAGTTCGTGACTCACTAATTTCAAAAAGTTTTCTTTTCTTTTTTCATCTTCTTTGAGATTCTGAATTAAAACATTAGATCCTATCCATATAACCTCACCATCGGCATTGGTAATAGGTAAGGCTCGTGATAGAAACCAACAGTATTCTCCATGTCTATTTAAAATACGAAGTTCCATATTGAAATCTGTATTGTGACGTAGCGAATGATCAAATTTTTCTTTCACCTCTTCTAAATCATCAGGATGTATGGTCAACTCCCAATTTCTGTTTTTTAGCTCATCAAGAGTAAGGCCTGTAAAATTAAGCCAGCTTTGATTATAATAAAATACTTTTCCCTCATGGTCTGATAAATTAATTAAGTCTGGAAGTTGATCTGATAATTGATTAAACTTCTTCTCACTTTCTTCTAACTTATTGTATAACTCTACTTGATCTGTGACAATTGTTGCAATAATGGATACCCCTACAATATCTCCTTTTATATTATGTTGTGGTTGATAAATGAAGTCATAATAATTGAGTTCATCTTTTCCATTCTTTTTCAAAGTTGCTGGTACTTTAAAAGCTTCATACGGTTCGCCGGTTTTATATACTTTTTCTAAGATTGCTATAAATCCTTGCGTAACTAATTCTGGCACTGCTTCTGCATAAGGTGTTCCTATAATATTCTTCCCCTTACCTAAAACCTCGAGCATGGCTGGATTTGCTAGTTCAAGCTGTAGATTCTCTCCTTTCAAGATTGCGATAAGCCAAGGAGAGCTTTCTATAAATTCGTTATATTGATAAATACTTTCTATCGATTGATTTTCTGCCAAATTACGCTCTGTAATATCTTCAAAAACCAGAAGTATAGTTTCGTCCTCTCCTTTGTTCGACAGAACCTTTTGACCGTTAAGTAACAGAGTTCGTTCTCCTATTGTCTTGATATCATGAACGATCTTATAATTTTTAAAACTTTCTTGATTTGATAAGGAAGTTTCTAGAAGCTCTTTAAGTGCAGAGGCATCCCACAGCTCATGTTTTTGGTCGTTAATTGATTTTCCTAAAATTTTCTCCTTACTTATTTTAAAATGTTCATAAAAAACATCACTAGCCATTATGACATTGTATTCTTTATCTAAGACTAATAAGGGGTGTCGCATTGTTTTGACAATAGCTTCAGAAAATTGTTTTTCTTTAAATACTTTCTTATTTAAGGCAGTTAATTTATGATTAGTTACCGTAATTTCTTGAACAGTACGTTGTAATGCTTCTTTACTTGATTTGAGTTCTTCATTGAGAATTTGTAACTCCTCTGTTCCGCTCATAAGCTCTTCATTAGCGCTTTGAAGTTCCTCAGTTACCATCGCCTGTTCCTCTGTCATTTGCATTAATTCTTCTTTTGCATGTAACAAAGCTTCCTCCAACTCTTTAATACGTAGGTCTTTTTTGGTCTCGGTACTAGCTACAATACTTGAGTTGAATTGCGAGTCCCTTTTTAGTTTTTTATTTTTTTTGAAAATAACAAGATAATGCGAACCTTCTATACCTAAGATGGGTATTACTTTGATGGATATTTGGTGTCTTTTATCATCAAAGTTAATTAAGACATTCTTATTATGCTGTACTTTACCAGTTTTGACTGCTCTATTCACTAATTGTTTAACATCATAACCCAAACCTCCTTTTGCTAGTTTCAACAAGCTTTTGTTAGATCCGCCTAGCGGTTGCTTCAAATAATTGACAACTTTACCGTTTGTATGAATTAGATCTAAGTTTTGATTTACTACCACAGTTGCTGGCGTATAATCCTTTAGTAAAAGATTCTCTGCACTTATTTGTATATCGGTCTTATTTATAGATTTGCTGTCGAACAACTCTTTTTGTAATTTATTCATAGCCATTCTAATTGTATTCAACATATCTTCTGGCTTCACCACGTAATCAATTTTTTTTGATAAGTATGCATTTGTATGTATTCCTTTACTGTTTGATGATGCAGGATCTTGAGCTATAGTGATTCCGCCGTTTTCTTTAAGTATTCCCAATCCATACGCGCTATCATTTCCAGTTCCAGAGAATACAATACCTACCGCTTTATTTTTATATGACTTAGCCAATGACTCAAAAAAATCATTTAATAAAGAAACTTGACTACAAACTTGCTCTTTTCTTGATACAAGTTTAAACACATTACCCTCGATAAAAAGTCGTTGGTTACTAGGAAGGACATACATTATATTCGACTCATACGTCATTTCATTCTCAATCTCGACCACAGGAATTGCGGCATACCCTTGAAGCAGCTGTGGTAGTAAACTCTTAGGAGTCCGATCCAAATGCTGTACCAAAACATAGGTTATATCAAAATCTGTAGTAATATTCTTAACAAAAATTTTTAAAGCATTTAAGTCTCCTACCGATGCTCCAACGCCTACTACCAATTGCGGATTTTGATTTTTAAAAATCCCTTTTTTTTGCACGAATGTTAAGATTAAAATTGAAAGGTAGCAAGGTATAAGGATTTTTAATTTTACTGCATTTTTTAAAAAAAAGTAGACAAAGATTAAGAATAATTTATGAAAAAAATACCTCTCATCGATTATATGAGCATTTAAATAAAAACAAGTCGGGGTTTTGAGGTAACTGTAGTCAATAGTAGACAAGTAGAAAATTGAATATTGTTATACAATTTTTTACTGTTTTACCACTAAAAATATAAGCTTAACCTTTTGATTACTTTTAAAGTAGATAATAATTGCTTTGATTTTTTCGAAAAAAACTTGGCTCAACTCAGTAAAATCAATAGTATCTGTATCTTTCTATTAATTAAGTCTTAAAAAATTGCTAGATCAAATAACAATATAGTACATTTGCATCTAATATATATTTTTTAATTTATTACAATGAATAAAGGCACAGTAAAATTCTTCAACGAATCTAAAGGTTTCGGATTTATTAGTGAAGAAGACTCAAACAAAGAACATTTTGTACACATTTCTGGACTTATCGATGAAATTCGTGAAGGTGACGAAGTAGAATTTGATCTTCAAGAAGGTAGAAAGGGATTAAATGCAGTTAACGTTAAAGTTATCTAATAATATTTCCTATAAAATGATAAGCCTGTCCTTATGGATAGGCTTTTTTTGTGCTTTTTTTTTAAAGAAAACGTAATAATTCTTTTCATTTACTTGAAAGTATTGTCTTAATTACAAGTTAAATATGATCCTTATATATCAACACTCAAAAACTTCTCGAGTAGCAAACATTAAGATAACCTTAATACTTTTCGCACTAAATTTAACAATATTAAATTCTGCCCATTTTTAGCATTTGTTAAATCGTAGATTTGGCATTAATTAAAATTAATACATCGATTACAATAATTTTATATTTGGACATACAGTATATCTGATTAAAATGGGATAAGTTTAATAAAGGAGTTGTATTCATTAAAGATCTCCCTTTTACAATACATATATACGTTGTTTAAAAGTAGCTATAATCATCTTTTATCTAAACTTTTTATTTTGAAAATATATCATGTTCACTCATTACCCCTGGCAGAAGTCATAAGAGATCTTGCAGAAGCCTTTAATACTAATTATGACCAAAACTGCGGAGAATACATACTCACCATACCTCCCAATATAGGTAAAGGGTATATAAAAGGTATGAATTTTAAAGATGGCCTAGGTCTTATCTATTACGATTGCACTTTTCTTGAAGATATCGAATTGCACTTTATCGTAAATCATGTACATCCTTTAAAATTTTTGTACTGTCTTGAGGGCTCAATATCCCATCGTTTTGAAAATGAAAATTTAATCCACACCATTGATCAGTATCAAAACGCTGTAGTTTCAAGCAGTCGATACAATGGTCATGTTCTTCATTTTAAAAAAGATGTTCATAATTATATCAGTAGCGTAGAAATTTCTCGTAAAGAATTTAAAACTAAGATGGAATGCGAATTAGGTAGTATTGGCAAAAAGCTTAAAGATCTATTTCAAGATGTCGAAGCAAAATCTTCGTTTTACTACGATGGATTTTATAGTTTTAAAATAGCTGATCTCATTGCAGACACACAGAATTTTATGCATGAAAACTTTTTGAGAAAAATCTATCTAGAGGGTGTGGTCTATCATATTTTGGCCGAACAGATAGTTCAATATCAAGATGACAGCAAGGATGAAGGACATCGTATTCTCCTGCGCAGGTCAGAAATTAAGCTCATCGAAAAAGCAGCTACCTTGATAGAAAACGAATTATCTGATTTACCAACTATTGATATTATTGCCTCGACCATTGGCCTCAATGTAAATAAATTACAGGAAGGATTTAAGATTATACATAAAATGACCGTCAATCAATACATCCAAAAACTACGCTTTACATTAGCAAAAAATTTATTACTTAACACCGACCTATCCATGTCTGAGGTAGCTGATAGAATTGGACTATCTAGTAAGAGTTACTTTTCAAAAATTTTTAAAGAAAATTATAACCTAACCCCTTCAGAATTTAGGGCAAAACACTTGCCCTTTAAGAAAAATTAAACTTATTCCCTCATATTTTGGCATTTCTTTAGCCTAAAGTGTTGATAATACTGTTTACCTTAGATTGAAAGATTTAGAAATGTACTTATTAATTTTATCTATAGGTACATTTACTAATTAGTATTCATTTAAAACACAACCAATGAGAAATGTATTTTTGTTAATTCTATTCGTATTTTCTATTCATGTAAATGCACAAGAAAACCCCAAAAACGTAAAAGTTGAAGAAACAACAAAAACCGTTAAAGTAAAAGACAATAAGGGCACAGTCGAAAATAAAGTAAAAACTACTGTAAAAGAGGAAAGTGAGGTAAAAATGGATCCCGCTGACAAAGAGAAAGTGAATCAACAACGTATTGAAACTCCATCCACTGTAACTGAAACTAGTAGTATCGATAATGATATGGATAACGCTTACGACGTGATAACAAAAAAAACGTATTACCGTCATAATAACTTAGACTACACATTTTCACCAAAAGAGAAAGGTTTTGATGTAGCTACCAAGAAAGAGTCAAAAAATGTAGGTAAAGCAATACGTTCTAGCCAACCTAATTATTACTTTTTTGATTCAAATAATGATCGTGGTTTTGGATATTTTGATAAAGACGGAAATTTCACTGTAGAATACTATGATAGTAGTACGAAAGAGATGAAAATGGAGAAATATAGCATCATTAAGCAATAATTATTTAAGTAACACTACAATTACTAAGCCTTTCATACAATCTTTTTGAAAGGCTTATATTTTTAAATTATGATAAAGACAGGGACAAAAGTACAGTGGAAATGGGGTAATGGTACAGCTAGCGGAAAAGTAGAAGAGACGTATACGTCAAAAATTTCTAAAACAATAAAAGGTACCGAAGTAACGCGAGAAGGTGAACAAAATAATAAAGCACTCTATATTAAACAAGATGATGGTGACTATGTATTAAAGAGTGAAAGTGAAGTTGAGCGTGCTTAACCCTATGTTTTACGAACGATAATTATAAAAATTACATACATATTTATGTCAAAAAAAATAAAATCAATAAATCCATATACTGGAGAACTTATTAAAACCTACGATGCTCATAGCTCACAAGAAGCTTCAGAAATATTAAAAAATGCTGATCAAACTTTTGCATCATGGAGAACGACACCGATCAAAGATAGAGCAAAAAAAATGAAACAAGTCGCAGAAATTCTGATGGATAATAAAGAAGAATATGCTACGATGATAACGTTAGAAATGGGTAAACCAATTTCCCAAAGTATTGCCGAGATCGAAAAATGTGCTTGGGTATGTGATTTTTATGCCCTTAACGCTCCACAATTTCTCGCAGATGCTATCATAGAAACTGAAGCTTCAGAAAGTTTTATTAGTTATGACCCTTTGGGTTGTATTCTTGCAGTTATGCCGTGGAACTATCCTTTTTGGCAAGTATTTCGGTTTGCGGCTCCAAGTCTTATGGCTGGAAATGTAGCTGTTTTAAAACATGCTTCAAATGTTATTGGGTGTGCACTGTTGATTACCAAAATTTTTAGAAAAGCTGGTTTCCCAGAAGGTTGCTTTCAAAATCTATTGGTAGGTCATGAAGAGATAGAAGACTTGCTCGAAGATGATATTATTAAAGCTGCCACCTTAACAGGTAGCGAAGCGGCAGGAGTATCCATCGCTGCAACTAGTGGTAAAAATTTAAAGAAAACAGTTTTAGAACTTGGAGGTAATAATGCCTGTATTATCTGGAAGGATGCTGATCTAGAAAAACATATGGAAACCATTGTAAAGGCAAGAATGCAGAATACTGGTCAAAGTTGTATTGCTGCCAAACGTTTTATTGTGGTAGAGGATATTTATGATGAGTTCTTAGAAAAGTTTACGGCGCATGTTAAATCTCTTGTCATAGGTGATCCTTCTGATAAGTCAACCGAAATTAGCGTTATGGCTAGAGAAGATTTAGCCAAAGAGGTTAAAAAACAAATAGAAGAATCTATTGATCAAGGGGCAAAAGTTACACTGGGCAATACTCAAGATAAGACTTATTACGATCCAACAATTTTAATCGATGTAAAGCCTGGTATGCCGGCCTTTGACGAAGAAATTTTTGGGCCTGTGGCAGCAATAATTAAAGCTAAAGATGAAACTGAATCACTTGCTCTGGCAGCTAATTCTAGATTTGGATTAGGAACAATGTTATTTACACAAAATATTGAAAAAGCAAGAAAAAGCATCGCTACCATTGAAGATGGAGCATTTTTTATAAATGAAATGGTAAAATCTGATCCAAGATTACCTTTTGGAGGAACTAAAGCCTCTGGTTACGGAAGAGAATTATCTAAAGATGGAATAATGGAATTTGTTAATGCAAAGACAGTTTATATTTCCAAATAAGCTACAATTTAGCCCAATTTTTTTTAAAAGAATCGGGTTTTAACTGTAATATATAATCCAATTATATATGAGTAAAATAAGCGTAAAAATAACCAAACTAACTAAAATATAAATTGTAAAGTAATTTATAAAAATTTCTAATTTTGACTTTCCATTCATACGTGTTATTTTAAATTAAACCTCAATTTTAAATTTCTTGATAGCATCCCTAATTATAAGCTCTGTTTGGGACATAAAATTAGAATGCTTTTGTGGTTCTTCATTAACTGCTTCAAAATAAGGAACAATACTTCCGTTCTTGTAACTAGCTACAATTTCTGGATGTACATAATATTTTCTACATACATTTCTCGTATTTCCTAAGGCAGCAGCAGCCGCATCAAAACCTGCCAAAACATTTTTTTGATTCTTGGCTTTATCTTCAACAAAACCAATATCTCGTACTGCCTCAAAAAAAACAACCGTAGCGGCCCACGTACGAAAATCTTTGGCAGAAAATAAATCCCCACTAATGCTCTGTATGTAATCATTAATCATACCACTATCAATAGTGTGCTTTTTATTAGCTTCATCATAATACTTAAACAACTCCCACCCAGGTATTTCTTCACAACGATTCACTAGTCGAATTAATTTTTTATTACGCAAAGTAACCGTATGCTCTTTACCTTTTTTACCAACAAAATGAAATTTGAGCTTTCCTTTTCCATGGGTTACGTGACGCGATCGCAGTGTAGAAAGTCCATATGTTTTATTGCGTTTTGCATAATATTCGTTACCCACTCTAATATGTGTTTCTTCCATTAGTTTTATAACCAATGCCAAAACTTTTCTTTTGGGCATTCCCGTTACACTTAAATCCTTTTCTACCTGCTGGCGTATTTTTGGAAGAATATTTGCGAACGAAGCCATTTTAAAAAACTTAGTTTGATTTCTGATCTTACTCCATAAAGGGTGATATTTATATTGTTTTCTATGCTTTAAGTCTCTTCCTACCACCTGCAAATGGCCATTGGTTATGTGGGTGATTCGAACCTTTTCCCATGCAGGAGGAATCACTAGGGATTCAATACGTTCTATCTCCTCTTGATCTATTAAAACGCCATTTTTTTCATAAATAAAGTCTTTTTCAACTCGTTTACGCTGTATAGAAAAATTAGTAACATCATCATTCAAATACACAAGATTTGCTATAACAGCAGCTTTTTCAGGATTTGTAATCATTTCATTTAAATGGCTGTCTTTAAGAATCATATGTTTAATTGTGACAATATTAATGTATTATTTGTAGCAACCTTATATGCTACAGTACTATTCTCCACTTGTAGAGAATCGATGAACAAACTGATCAATTTTAAAAATAGGAATTAGTTTGAGAATGATTTGTCAAAAATCTGATTAACCATTTAGGTTTAGGTTAAGATTAACATAGAATTATTTCGGTTTTAACAACTAGAGAAAAATATGTTAATTGTAATATAACATGTTCTTTAACCTCGGTTGTAATCTTTAATTTAACCTCGTAGATGCAAGGTATCACTTAGAGTTAAGTGTCAATTTGAGAACCAATAACACAAATGAATGTTTATTTGATAAAAATTAAAAGGTTATTACAGCGAATAACTCGTAGTATCGCTTTTTACCCAATCATCATATCCATTGGATATTTTATTTTTTCACTTATTGTGCTTGCTATAGAACAGCATCCCATAATCAAAGATCTAAAAACCATACTTCCGTTCTTAGTGATTGAAAATGATGAAACCGCAAGAACTATTTTATCAACTTTTATTTCAGGTTTGTTTACACTGACGGTTTTCAGTTTTACCATGGTAATGGTGGTTCTTAATCAAGCATCTTCCAATTTTTCACCTAGGCTGCTTCCAGGGCTTATTTCGGATATTAAGCATCAAATCATATTAGGTATTTATATTGGTACTTTATTGTTTTGTATGATCGTACTTATATCCGTACGATCAAAATCGGATACTGGGACTATAATTGGTTTTTCGGTAATGGTCTCTGCAATTCTAGGTATTTTTTGTTTAGCCAATTTTGTGTATTTCATCCATAGTATATCTCAAGAAATTCAGATTCAAAATATTATCGAACAAATCTTTAATCGTACCAACACACTTATCGATAATGAAAAAGAAAAAAACAAGAATTCACATCTACAAAAATTGCCTGACACCTCATCATGGTCAACACTTTATAGTAAACACTCGGGATATTATAAAGGATGGAGTGAAAACCTGTTTAAAGACAGTACCCGAGCGATTGATTCTACAATTCATATACTTCCTTTTCAAGATCAATACATTTTACAAGGTGAACCGCTCATACGAAGCAAACGAGAATTAACCCAAAGTGAACAAAACGATATTTTGAATGGAATTACTATTTCCGAAAGAAAAAAAGATGGTACAGGTTACCTTAACGGACTTATTAAATTAATGGAAATTTCGGTAAAGGCTATGTCCCCGGGAATTAACGATCCGGGAACGGCTATCAATGCTATTGATGCAATATGCCTGCTGCTCAGAAAAAAATTAACTTATACAGATCATTATGCTGTACAGTTTGCAGAAGGTAGCTTATGTGTTATCATTAATACTGTTCCTACCTTAGAATTATTGCGGGTAATCTTTGCACCAATTCGCAAATATTCTAAACAAGATGCATCTGTAATGTTCAAACTGGCGCAAAGCCTTTTGGCTATTTATCGAGTTACCGATATACACCCTGTTAACAAACCCGTACTTAGAAAAGAGTTTATAGCTATTGGTCATGATGTGAAAAATCATACAGAGAATGAGCAAGATGTCGCACAAATTGTCGACCTATTACACAGTATAAATTAAAAAATAAAATGAATATAGAACCCACATTAATTTGTATCCCTGATATCAGTGGTTTTACAAAATTTATGAGCGAAACTGACATTGAGGTTAGCTCTAAGGTAATTCCCTCATTGCTAAATCAAATAATATATAGTAATGAAATGGGTTTAAAGGTTTCTGAAATTGAAGGCGATGCAGTACTTTTTTTTAAAAGTGGAGAACTTCCTAGTTTCAAAGAATTGATAACTCAATGTAGACTGTTTTATACAAGATTTTATGAAAAGCTTCATAAACTACGAAGCAGTGAAGAATTTTTGGAACATAATTTAAATATTCCTGAAATTTTAGGTCTTAAAATTGTACTTCACTATGGCGAAGTAGGTGCCACTCGTATTGGAAACAAAATAAAACTTATAGGAGAGGATATCATTGTCGCTCATAGACTTCTTAAAAACTCGATTCCGGTAGACGAATATCTTTTGGTTTCAAGCAGTCTAATGCAACAGTACGACGAACTTGATATCGAAAGAAATTTTGGATGGGGAACCCTAATTGATATGCAAGAAATTTATGAGCATATAGGAGAAATAAAATATAGTTATATCAATTTACAACCATTAACCAAACAACAAAATTAATAGCATGGCAATTTTAGGATCAATCATAAAAGGTGCAATTTATTTAAAAGATGCACTCACTCCAGACGTCAACAATATTGAAGCTCAACAAGAAGTTTTACAACATTTACTTACCACTGCAAAAGATACCGCTTTTGGTAAACATTATCAATTTGAAGAAATTTTGAATGCCAAGCATCCTGCCAAACAATTTGCTCAAACCATTCCTTATTTCGACTATCAAACACTTAATGATCAATGGTGGAGTCAACTCCATGAAGGGAAAGATAATATTACATGGCCTGGGAGTCCGCCCTATTTTGCGTTAAGTTCTGGAACCACAGGAAAGACAAGTAAAAGAATTCCAGTTACCGAAGCAATGATCGAAGCAATTCGAAGCGCTGGTATTAAACAGGTAAGCGCACTCTCAAATTTTGAGCTTCCTGCAGATTTTTTTGAAAAGGATATTATGATGCTAGGAAGCTCTACAGATTTGACAGAGAAAGAAGGGCATCTTGAAGGTGAAATTAGCGGAATAAGTGCCAGTAATATTCCTAATTGGTTTAGCAATTATTACAAACCAGGTGAGGCTATTGCAAAAATTGACAATTGGGATGAACGAGTAAGTGAGATTGCAAAAAACGCTAAACAATGGGATATTGGAGCTCTGAGTGGGATCCCATCTTGGATGGAACTAATGATGCAAGAGGTTATCAAGTATCACAATATTGAAACTATCCATGATATATGGCCAAATCTACAGGTATATACCTCGGGAGGTGTAGCTTTTCAGCCTTATGAAAAAAGTTTTAATAAGTTACTTAAACATCCTATTACGGTAATTGATACCTATCTAGCTTCTGAAGGTTTTATGGCCTATCAACAACGTCCAGAAACTACCGCAATGCGCCTTATTACAGATAATGGTATTTATTTCGAATTTGTTCCCTTTAAACCCGAATATATCAATCAAGATGGATCCATAACTCAGGACGCACCCGCTATAGGATTAAAAGATGTCCAATTAAATCAAGATTATGTATTAATAATTAGTACAGTATCTGGAGCTTGGCGATACATTATCGGTGATACTATTGAGTTTACAGATATAGAGCGTGCCGAAATAAAAATAACTGGACGCACAAAATTCTTTTTAAATGTTGTGGGTTCGCAATTATCTGTTAATAAAATGAATGTAGCAATTCAAGAACTTGAAAAAGAGTTCAACTTAGAAATACCCGAATTCACATTATCAGCAGTTCGAATAAACGATGAATTTTATCATTCATGGTACTTAGGTACAGAGACTGATATTGATACTAGTAAGCTAGCAGATTTTATGGACGCCTCTTTAAAAAGTGCTAATAAAAACTACCGAGTAGCGAGATCTAAAGCATTAAAAGGAGTAAAAGTAACCACCATTAATCCTGCTCTCTTTTACGATTGGAATGAAAAAAACAAGAAAAAAGGAGGACAGGTAAAAATGGAGCGTGTAATGGGTGAAGAAAAATTTGAACAATGGGAAAAATTCATCCAAGCTAACCAAACAAAGTGATAACGCACCTCTTTAAAGAACTGGTGATCTGCATTAAAACAAAAAATGGGCAATTGTACAATTGCCCATTTTTTATAATTCTTTATAGTTAAATCGCTACTTTGCTTTATCAATTAATTGCATAATCTCCTCTGGGGATAAATACAATTTTTTGATTCTATTTTTATAAGTTTCAGATAAACTTGCATGCTCCAAAATAAAGTTTTTGGTAGCAATGATATATGATCCCATTCCGTGTTGAACGGCATATGTATCCGCTGCACGTTCAACTTCTTGTATATGACGGCTAGAAAACAAATATTTAAATCCAAAAACTAACATACCTCCTGATGATCTTTCTTTATAATCCATTACATGACCAAGTTCATGACCCAACCAGCCAATTAATACTTCGGAAGGAATATCTGTGATTAAAAAATTTTCTCCTTCAATATTAAATCTACGACTCATTAAAATAACGTATTTACGCTTCTTTTTGGATGTAAAGAGGCTTCCAAAGGTAGGTTGAGCCTGCATCGTGGATTTCTTAATCTTATCTGTAAATTTAAACTCTATTGAAGTAGTACGTAACTCTGGATAATGAGATAGTGCTATTTTTGCCTCTTCTTCAATAGAGGGTGGGATAATATGGATCATACTAAATGCGATGAGTTTAATGAGTAACATATAGACATGTTAATGATAGAGGCTTATAAAAACTCAAAATATATTCCAGAAATTATAATCCCTACTATTAAGACCACCAAGGTTACCACTATGATCGTAGTTCCTATTCTCGTTTTTTTATTATCCTGAATAATATAATCTTCAGACGTATTATCGTCTTCATCTCTAATTTGCATAATTTAAAAAATATTAAGTTAATGTCTACGCAAGATAAAGAACATTAGCTTCGGATATCATTAATATTATGTGAAAACCGTGTTTAAAGCGCATATTTTTAGAATATCTTAAGACAAAATACTAATTTCCCCCAAGACTTTTTTGAATTTAAAATGGAATTCAAATTTTTCTCATTTTAGTAAATTTTTAACTCAAAAGTTTAGTTATGTTATTTTCTTCGCAATCAAGAATAAATCGTGCTTTTAAACAAGCCGTTATACTTCCTTTTGACGATACTTCAAAATTCATAATATTTAGTGATTGCCATAGAGGAGATAATAGTTTTGCTGATGAATTTTCAAATAATAAGAATATTTATAATCATGCTTTAAAATATTATTACAAGAATAATTTTACATATTGTGAACTTGGTGATGGTGACGAACTATGGGAAAATAGAAAGTTTGATACAATTTTTAGAGCGCATGAAAATATTTATCAATTATTAAAGCGCTTCCATTTAGAACATAGATTACATATGATCTGGGGCAATCATGATATGGTATATAGTGATCCTGTCTATGTAAAAAAGCATTTAAATGCTTACTTTGATCGTAAGCTTAATCGTGACATGCCATTGTTTCCATTTATCAGGTATCATGAAGCTATTCGATTACGACATACAACATCAGCACAAGAATTATTTTTGGTTCATGGCCATCAAGCCGAGTTTATGAATTATGTAGGTTGGAGATTTCATCGTTTTCTGGTAAGAATATTATGGAGACCTTTACAAGTAATTGGTATAGCAGATCCTACAAGTCCAGCCAAAAATTATAAAGAGACAATTAAGGTTGAGCGACGTTTTAAGCGTTGGATTATGGCCAATACCAATCAATTTACTATGATTGGTCATACACATAGACCTCGATTTCCCGAAGTTGGAGAACCCGCGTTGTTTAATGCGGGTAGTTGTGTGCATCCCAGATCTATTACGGGAATGGAAATAGAGAATGGAGCTATTACCTTAATAAAATGGCAAATAGCAACTACCGACGATGGCGTATTGCAAATTGTTAGAATCCCCTTAGAAGGTCCTCAAAAGTTAAATGAATTTAAATAACACAATGCTTACTCTACATTAAGCACTTGCTCTATCTGTGGTGCATACTTTTTGATGGTCATCTCTACACCAGATTTTAATGTCATTTGGTTTACACTGCAGCCAACACATGCACCTTGTAACTGCACTTTTACAATCGTATCGTTTTCGATACTTATCAATTCGATATCCCCACCATCACTTTGTAAGAAAGGACGTATTTCATCGAGCGCTTTTTCTACATTAATTTTTAGTTCTTGCGATGTCATGAGTTATTTTTTTACTGCAGAACAACCTGCCATAGTGG
Source organism: Aquimarina rhodophyticola (assembly GCF_042434915.1). GTDB lineage: Bacteria > Bacteroidota > Bacteroidia > Flavobacteriales > Flavobacteriaceae > Aquimarina. Next base: position 3,350,927 of record NZ_CP170198.1, on the reverse strand, counting down.
TTATTTTAATAGCTTCGGTTGGAGGCAAGGCTTCATTTCTGTTAACCACCTCTTGCACCACGTTACGTGTTAATTCTTCAAAAGCTTTTTCTAATGGGGTAGCTGTTTGTAAAGCTGCTGGTCTACCTATATCTCCCGCTTCACGTATGCTTTGCACCAAAGGCAGATCTCCTAGAAAAGGAACTCTTAAATCTTCTGCAAGATTTTTTGCTCCATCCTTACCAAAAAGGTAGTATTTATTATTTGGTAATTCTTCTGGTGTAAAATACGCCATGTTTTGGATAATACCTAATACGGGTACACTGATGCTTTCTTGTTGAAACATGGCAACCCCTTTACGAGCATCTGCTAGTGCCACATTTTGAGGGGTACTTACCACAACAGCTCCTGTAATTGGAAGGGATTGCATAATCGATAAATGTATATCTCCTGTACCTGGTGGTAAATCAATTAATAGAAAATCTAATTCTCCCCACGCAGCATCAAAAATCATTTGATTTAAAGCTTTTGCCGCCATCGGACCTCTCCATACAACTGCTTGATCAGGTTGTGTAAAAAATCCTATAGAAAGAATTTTAACCCCATAACTTTCTACAGGCTTCATTTTTGATTTATCTCCTACTTTAACAGATAACGGTCGCTCCCGTTCTACGTCAAACATAATTGGTGCTGAGGGTCCATAAATATCTGCATCCAATAAACCAACTTTAAAACCCATTTTGGCTAGAGTAACCGCCAGATTTGCAGTAACCGTAGATTTCCCTACTCCTCCTTTACCCGATGCAACAGCAACTATGTTTTGAATTCCTGGAATGGGATTTCCTTTTATCTTTGGAACCTCATCTTTTACAGCAGCAGCTTCTACCTTTATATTAACTTTTACCTTTGCCTTTTCATATACTTTTTCATGAATCACTTTCATTACATCAACTTCAGCACGTTTACGAATATGAAGTGCAGGGGTAGCAAGTGTCATATCGACAATTACCTCATCCCCAAAAGTGATTACATTAGTAACAGCTCCACTTTCCACCATATTTTTACCTTCTCCCGCAACAGTTATTGTTTGTAAGGCTGCCAAAATTGCTTCTTTCTCTAACTTCATATTTAAAACTTTAACATATATGTAAAACTACCAGTTATACTGTTCGGACAAAGATAACTTGAAAAGTTGAAAATAAGAAGGCAGAAAATTGAAATGATCTATATACTGATAATTAATTATAATCACTCAATATCTGTATATGTATCGGCTAACATACAATTTGTTAAAGATACTCTTTCGGGTCCCAAAATAAACTCTCAAAAAGAACTACCTTATTATCTTCAACCAAAACTCCTTCGGCTTCTAACATTTGCTGCATTATAGAGGTTCCTCCAAAATGATGCTTTCCCGAAAGAAGTCCTACACGATTTACCACTCTATGTGCGGGAATGTCCTCATGCTTCGAAGAAGCGTTCATCGCCCATCCCACCATACGAGCACTTTGCTTAGAACCTAAAAAATTGGCTATAGCACCATACGAAGTTACACGACCGTATGGAATCTGCTTTACTACTGCATACACTCGTTCAAAGAAATTCTGATTAGCATCCATTTACCAAGTATAAACAATTCTAAGCATTGTGATGATTACCAAAATAAGCATCAAAACTCCCATGAAATAATTAGAATATTTGGTTATGGATTCTGTTTTTGTTTCTATTTTAAGAAACGAAAGTACGTATAAGTACAGAGTTACAAAAGTACCTAATCCCGCAGCTAGGATAAATGAAAAAATCTCGATATATTCATATTCAACTTTACCACTAACACTCATTCCTGCGGCGATAGCACAAAAATAAGGAATTGGTAAAACGTTGATTGCAGACATTATTACTCCTTTTAAAAAACTACGTGTATCATCATTGCTACGAACTTTGATTTTGGTACTTCGCTGCCTTGCTTTTATAAAAAAATAGATAGCTAATAATAAAAAAATCACTGCTCCTGTTCGTAGCAAAATTGTTCTAACAAAAGGATTGAAAAAAATATATTTTGCTAATAAAATTGCTACCAGTGCTTGTATAACTACAATTAAGGATGCTCCTACCGCAACGAGTATTCCATTCTTTTTACCCTTTTCTAGACACGTCCTAGCGACGGTCATATTTATCAAACCTGGCGGTATAACCCCAACCATTGAAGCAAAAAAGGTAATTAAAAAAAGTTTTGTAGCCTCCACTGGCATTAAATATTAAGAGATCTTAAACTGGATGTAAGTTATGGGTTTATTTTTTTCCAAATATTGTTTTTCATAAAAAGTTTGAACAGAGGTTACTTCTTTTGGAGACCCAGCTTGTTTATATACATCATGGTTGGCGTACAAAACTTCATAACCCGCTCCATGCAATAAACCAAGCGTATATCCATGCATAAATTCACTGTCTGTTTTAAGATGCATTATCCCATCTGGCTTCAAAATTGTTTTGTATCTATCCAAAAATACCTGATTAGTCATACGGTGTTTTGTACGCTTATACTTTATTTGCGGGTCTGGAAACGTAATCCATATTTCTGAAACCTCCTGTTTATCAAAAATATGATCCACCAATTCGATTTGCGTTCTAATAAATGCTACATTGTTCATATCCTCTTCGATAGCCGTTTTGGCTCCTCTCCAAAATCTTGCTCCTTTAATATCAATGCCAATAAAATTTACATTAGGATATTTTTTTGCAAGTGCTACTGTGTATTCTCCCTTACCACAACCTAATTCTAGAACAATAGGGTTTTCGTTTTTAAAGAATTTCGTATTCCATACTCCTTTATAGCCCAATGTGTTTTCCAAAACCTCTAAGCGTGTAGGCTCAATAACATTTTGAAAGGTTTTATTTTCATTAAATCGCTTTTGTTTATTCTTACTTCCCACTGCTTACATAGATTACACGTATCACACTCTCAAATTTTTCTCAAAGTAACGGGAAACTATTTTAAAGAGTATATCGCTGATATAAATTTAATTTTTTGGTAAAATTAAGGAAATATATGCATTCAATAATAGCTTTACTTTTATAAATATAAATTGAATTACTACTTAAAGTGTAGGTTTTTGGAAAGAAAAATTCTTATTGCACCTCTTAATTGGGGACTAGGTCATGCAACTCGTTGTATTCCTATTATCAATGCTTTAATTAATGAAGGATACACTCCGGTAATTGCGTCAGATGGTGCTGCATTGGATTTGCTCAAAAAAGAATTTCCTAGTTTAGAAACCAAGACGTTACCCTCTTATAATATTGAATATTCTAAATCTGCAAGTACCTTTAAAATAAAAATGGTACTAAATAGTCCCAAAATTGCACGTGCTATAAAAGCTGAGAGAAAAGTTATTGAGGATATTGTTGCCATGGACCATTACCATGGTATTATCTCAGACAACAGGCTTGGTGTAAGACATAAGTATATACCTTCTGTAATTATTACACATCAATTAACCGTTTTAAGTGGTAATACCACAGGTTTGAGCACAAAACTGCATGCTAAATATATTAAGAAATTTGATGCTTGCTGGGTACCTGATATGGCTGATACTCCTAATCTAAGTGGTGTTTTAGGACATCCTAAAAAAATGCGTTTACCAGTAACGTATCTTGGACCTTTGAGCCGATTTCATTACCAAAATTTACCCAAGGATTATGATATTATGGTGTTGCTCTCTGGCCCAGAACCGCAGCGCACTCTTTTAGAAAACAAGCTCTTTAAAGAATTTAAACAAAGTGATAAGCGCATAGTGTTGATACGAGGAATCATAGAGGATACTCACAAAATTTACACCAAAAACAATATTACCGTTCATAATTTCTTGACCGGTAAAGATTTGCAAAATACTATTAACCGGAGTAGTTTGGTTATCGCAAGATCTGGTTATACTACTGTTATGGATTTGGCCAAATTAAATAAACGTGCTTTTTTTATTCCAACTCCTGGGCAATTTGAACAAGAATATTTAGCAGATCGCTTACGTAGAAATAAAATAGTACCTAGTTGTAATCAGGAGGATTTTTCTTTAAAATATTTATATGCTGTATCCTCGTTTAAAGGATTAAGTAGTTTTAGCACTGACATCGATTATAGGGAACTTTTTTACTTTTTCCAGAGTAAATGAAAATTCACTTCCGACTCGATAATCACTTTCAACATAAATTCGTTCATGATGAGCTTCTATAATATGTTTCACAATCGCTAGACCAAGGCCAGAGCCTCCTTCTTTACGTGAACCACTTTTGTCTACTCTATAAAAACGTTCGAATAACCTTGGTATATGTCGTTGTGCTATACCCTCTCCATTATCGGTTACTCGTATAATTAGTTTGTTTCTAATCAAATCTTCTATACTTACCTCAGTAGTTCCATCCTCCTTACCATATTTTATAGAATTAACAATTAAGTTAGAAAGCACTTGTTGAATACGCTCCTTATCTGCATGAACCATAATGGGTTCACTATATTTCATATCAAAGGCAAGCAGAATGTTTTTTTTGGCAGCTTTCATCTCAAACAAATCAAATACACTTTGAACCAATTCAACTATGTCAAAATCATCGTAATTGAGATGTAGATCACCTGCTTCAAGTTTGGTGATCATATCGAGATCCTTTATAATATAAATCAATCTTTCTACTCCTTTGCTTGCACGACTTAAATATTTTTCTAAAACCTCGGGGTTATGCATTGCTCCATCTAACAAAGTAAGGATATAGCCTTGCACTGTAAATAAGGGTGTTTTAAGCTCATGAGAAACATTGCCCAAAAATTCTTTGCGATATACCTCGCGAATGGTTAAGGTTTCAATCTCAGATTTTCGAGATTTAGCAAATTTTTCAACTTGTTTTTTTAACGTATCCATGTTGGTTGTTACTGGTGTGCCCTCGATGTCCTCTACGTCAAGAAGCTCTACATCATCATAAATTGCTTTAACCCTTCTATAGATAAAACGCTCTGCTCTGTATTGTACAACCAAAAAACAAAGTAAAAAATTAAGCGGAGCCGAAAGCAATACTATCAAGTAATCTATTTCTAAACGAGCATATAAAAAAACGCCCAAAACGAGCGTTAAAACTAGAGTTATGTATAAAGAAGTCATAAGAGCAAACCTATATGACTTTTTAAAAAATTGTGCCATTACACTACAAATTTATAACCTACTCCTTTAATTGTTTTGAAACTTTCGTCTCCAATTTTTTCACGTAATTTTCGTATATGAACATCAATTGTTCTTCCGCCGACGATTACTTCATTACCCCAAACTTTATCTAAAATATCTTCTCTTTTAAATACTTTTCCTGGTTTTGAGGCAAGTAAAGATAATAATTCAAATTCTTTTCTTGGAAGCACTATTTCTTTTTTATCTTTTACAATTTTATATTCGTCTCTGTTTATAACTAAGTTACCTATTTTAACAACATTATCAGATAAATCTTCACCCTTAAAACGACGCAACAGTGCGTTAACTTTACTCACCAAAACTTTCGGTCTAATGGGTTTGGTGATATAATCATCTGCACCAGCATCAAATCCTGCTAATTGAGAGTAGTCTTCGGACCTTGCTGTCAAAAAGGTAATTATGGTATTTTGAAGCTCTGGTATTTTTCGGATTTGCTCACAGGCTTCGATGCCATCCATTTCTGGCATCATTACATCCAAAATTATTAATTGAGGTTTTCTTTTTTTTGCTATTTTAATAGCTTTAACTCCATTATCTGCTGTTACGACTGTGAAACCTTCAGCCGATAAGTTGTAACTTACAATCTCTAAGATGTCGGGTTCATCATCCACTAATAAAATCGTAATATCTTTATTACTCATGCTTTTTTTAATTATATAATCTATAGGTTAAAGATACTATTTAAACAGTAGTAACCATATTTTTACTTACTTGGTAACAATAAACTAACATGAGATCCTAATTTTGATAACATTAAATTAACCTCTGTTATTCATGTTAATCAAGCTATTTTAAAGTTTTTATTGTATTTATAAAAAAAGCCGAATACCTTAATAGTATTCAGCTTTTTTTGTTATCATTTAGATAAATTAGTTCTTATAATGATCTCTATACGTTGTCAATAGATTCATTGTTGCGTTAATTAAATCTTTGGTCTCTAACAATAGCCCAAAGTATAAAGTAGTATTTTTTGGACTACTCTCTTCGGTACGAGTTCGCTCTATTTGACGATTTATTTTATCGTTTACTTTCTCAAAAAGCACTTGTTTCTCGTTTATTATTACATCGATACGTTCAAATTCGCGATTGCTGTACGCATCTTTTATTTGCCCAAACAAATCATTAAGTTCTTGTTCTATCTCCTTTAAATCTTTAATTTGATTAAACCTTAACTTCTTATGATTATTATTAACGTGTTTATGACTTGCTTTTGCAATATACTCTAGAGATTGAGACATATCCTGCAAATAGCCAAGTATAGAGATATAAAAGTTGCTAGCTCCTACGCTCGACTCATCAAGATTTTTTATAAAGTAAAAGATGTTATCTCTCAAGCCTTCAACCTCTGCATCTAATTTGGCAACACCTTTTTTACTCTTCTTTAAATCTGAAAGATCATATTTTGCTAAACTACTCATTGTATTAGAGTAAATTTTATTCGCTCGTTTAATAAAAGATTTAATATTGTCTGAGCTTTCTTCGATAACTCCTTGTATTGAGCTACTCTCGGATTTTGTAAGACTATCTTCTGCTTTTTCGGCTTTTACTCTATTGCGATAATTGACAGTGTTACGAATAAGCAATAACACCGCAATAAGTAATAATACGGCTATCATTACAGGACCTCCAAGATTAATTAAAAAAGCAATCGTAGCTGCTGCCAAAAATGCACTTATTGCAGTAAAAAACCAACCTCCAATTACATTTAAAACTCCAGCCACTCTATACACTGCACTCTCTGTACCCCAAGCTCTATCTGCTAACGAAGTACCCATCGCGACCATAAAGGTCACATAGGTTGTAGATAAAGGCAACTTCATTGATGTTGCTATAGAGATAAGAACTCCTGCAACCATAAGGTTAACAGCTGCCCGCACCATATCAAAAGCGGGCATCTCAAAGGTCTTATCTTTTGGTAGTTTTATTACTTTTTTGGTGAATTGTTTATCTAAAAACCGTTTTACAGATATTGGGGTAATTGCATTTAACCCTTGTCCAATTAAAATTGTACCTCTCACAACTCCTCTAGATAAAAAATTTGAATCAAAGCGTTCCTTGGATTCTCCCTCTCTTGACAAATTAATTTCAGTCTCTGCAACATATCGTGCTTTTTTAGAAAACCAAAGTGTAAGTACCATCACCATACCTGCTACAAATAATAATACTGTAGGTGTATCAACTTTAGAACTTAGCACATTCATTGAAAACTCTGAAGCGGGAACACCCGAAGCTACCCAAGCTTCATAGGACTGCCAAGCAGCTATTGGAACTCCAATGAAATTAACAAGGTCATTACCTGCAAACGCAAGTGCCAATGCAAAAGTTCCTACTGCTATTATCAACTTATATACATTGATCTTAAAAACAGCTGTTAATATATACGATATAATAGAACATATTACAAAGCCTATAGCTACAATAGGGAGTACGTATATTTCAAGTAACCCTCGTAGGGTAAGATCTATAGTTCCTTTTTCCAATGAAACTTTAAAGAAATCCTTTTTAGCCTTCGTTAATTCCTTTACAGACTCATATGACGCATTAAAATAGGTATTGGCCCAATCTAATAACTGCTCTGGGGAACCACTATAAATTGTATCAACTACAATTTTAGCATAATTAGTCCCTTTGATCCCTTTCATAAAAATGAAATATAAGATTGCAGTCAATGCAATACCTCCAAATAGAGCACCAACCCACTTTGCCTTCTTTTCAAAATTAAACGAAAGTAACATTCTGGTAAAGAATTGTACAATGGCACCTACAGAAAAAGCGACTACAACAGATAGTAAAATCCCAGAAATGATTTCCATAGCTTTTTTAGTATTGATATAGTTCCCTAAATCAGCTATCGATAGATCAGCATCTGCACCAATTTTAATCAAGGCGATACAAACAGCAGCTCCCAATAATTCAAACACAATAGAAACTGTCGTAGAAGTAGGCATTCCTAATGTGTTAAAAAAATCTAGTAATAATATATCAGTAATCATGACTGCCATAAAAATGATCATGATCTCATCAAAATAAAACTCACCTGGCACAAAAATCCCTTTTCTTGCCACCTCCATCAAACCACTAGAAAAAATTGCTCCTGCTGCAATACCTATACTAGCCACAATCATAATTGTTCTAAACGATATGGCTTTTGAACCAATGGCTGAGTTTAAAAAGTTAACGGCGTCGTTGCTAACTCCTACTATTAAATCTGCTATTGCTAAAATCGCCAATGCAGCAATCATTAAAATATAAATATTATCCATTTACTTTTGTGTTTAAAGTGCAAATATTAAAATCAAATTTGGGTCTAATGTTACCAAACTGTTATGTATCTTCAAGACCTTAGAAATGTATATCGAATTGTAATCTATATACTAAATCACTAGCCTTTCCTGCTTGTGTAATATACGTTAAATCTGTTTGTACCTTGAGTTTATGTCCTACAATAAATTTTGACAATCCAATTGTATAACGCTCTTCTAGCGGATCACCAACGATGGCATCATAATTTATAGATGTATACCTTCCCGCTAGCTCCCAATTACTTTTAAATATGAATCCGCTTTGCATACTCAAAGCGTTCCCTACGTTAACTATATCGCCTGTTGGGGTCTCACCATCTTCTTGAGTGGCAACTGGCTCGGCTGCATCACGACGTGCAAACTCTCCCATAAAAGAAAAGCCTTTATATTTAAACATAGCATCTGCAAAAATGGTCGAAATATCTGTAGCATACAAACCTGTATCAGTAAACATATAGTTTCCTAGGTTACTCCTAGTTTTTACGGCATCTTTATTAAAATCATACGTAAATCCAAGCGCTAATTTTGGAGTATTTTCTCTTTTTATAGCACTACCAATATAGTCACCTTTATCTAAAAAATTTCCGAAAGGTAAAATCTCTAATCTACTTGTATATTGATGTCCTCCAAGATTACCGCTAGTGATATTTCTACCTTCACCTTGTGATACTGCAAAAGCTTCCTTTACTACAAATTGCTTTCCGATTGTAAAGTAATGCCGTAATTGTAGCCCCAAATCTCGATCGATATTAAATCTACTATTTAAACGTGAACGATCGACAAATTGAAGGTTGCCCGAAGAGATTACCCGTTCCCGATTTCCAGGAAGTTTGGTTTGACCAGCCCATAATGTAAAATTTCTGTAAAAATTCCATTTAATAACGGCATCTAAAATATAACGCGGAGCGTTGCTAGTAAATTCTGAAGCACCAGAAATATCTCTATTTGATAAACCCAATTCTATTTTGTATTGCAACTTGGGTGTATAGGCAAAACCTTCAAACTTAAGACGTGCTCTTCGTACTAAGAAATTAGATTGGGCTTTCTCAAAGCTACCGTCTTCAATACCCCACTGTGTGGTAGATAAAAATTGCATCCGCGCACCAAATTTCATACTCCAAGAGCTATCTTGGGCTATGACATTAAAAATTCCTTTTCCAAATTTGGTGCTCGTTACTTCTTGTGCATAACTCTCAGTGACAATCAGTAAAAGCACCGCTGTCAATGAAATTTTGGATTTTATTGTCATTATTATTAGTTTTTGTCGCCGCAAAGAACCAATAACAATGTTATCTTAATGTTAACTAAACGTTTTCAAATAATTATTTAAACTAGTTAACCCTCTATAAGTGAATAGAAAGGCTGACTGGCCTAGTCAGCCTTTGTTTCAAAAATCGAAGTCGACAAAAACTAATGGGATTTAATGAAACCAATTGCATCATATGATACCCCAAAAATATTTTAATTAATAGAGTTCTATGTTATGTCAACTTTAAGCTAGTGTTAAAAAAGAATTTAGAAGTTCTGTAATATATAACCAATGAATGCACCACCAAGGACAATCCATATAACACTAATTTTTTTATAGAAAAAAACAACTACTAGCCCAGCTGTAAATATGACAAACATTCTCCAGTCAACTACAGTACTAACAGCCATACGATATAGAACGACCAACATGACCCCTACTGCTGCTACATTAACTGAATTGAGAAAGTGACGAAAAACAATAGATTTTTGTAATTTTGGGATTAAAGGATTTAAAATAAGTACAAAAATAAAAGATGGTAAAAAAATACCTAGGGTTGCTAATAGCGCTCCGCAAAAACCTCCTAATTGATATCCAATAAAAGTAGCGGTAGACAATACTGGACCTGGTGTGAACTGCCCTACAGCAATAGCATCAATTAATTCTACACGCGTTAGCCAACCTTTATCAACCAATTCGGAGTCTAAGTAAGCGAATAATACATAACCGCTTCCATACAACACGGCCCCTACCTTTAAAAAAATTAAGAATAGCTTAAGATGAGACAGTTTTGACAGTCCAAATGACAGCAATAGTATTGGAGAAATAGAAAATATCTTTTGCTTTTTCTCAATGCTATTAAAAACTATTGCTCCCAATATGCCCGAACCTAATAGAACAATAATTTCGTTTATCCCGAGAAAACTGGCAATTACCACCAAAACACCTAGCAACAAAAGTTGATAATTTTTAATTGCTTTTTGACCTAATTTAAAGATAGCAGAAGCTATTATTGCTAAAACTGCTGGTTTGATTCCGATTAAAAAAGGAGCTACTGCTGGCAACATACCATAGTGAATATAAAAATATGCAAATAATAAGGTTACCATGGTTGCAGGTAAAATAAAGCAAAAACCTGCTATAATTAATCCAAGTTTTCCAGCACGCTCGTGACCACAATGCATAGTCATTTCTGTAGAGTTTGGACCAGGAATCAAATTAGTTACCCCTATGAGATCCAAAAAATACTGACGTGACATCCACCTGCGCTTGGTTACAATTTCATCTTCCATCATTGCAATATGAGCAGCAGGCCCACCAAATGCCACACATCCCAATTTAAAAAATACAAATGCTACTTCTTTTAAATTCTTGTTTTTTGACATAATTAGTATAGAAAAAACAAAAATATAATAAGGTGTTAAATAAAAATAACCAAAATTATTAATTTTTAATCAACTGATAAATAATAATTTAAATATTTAATGTTAACTTAATGTTATGTATGTGTTGTCTGAATGTAAATAATTTATTATCTTTATAAAACATTCGTTAAAATAAAAGTCTCAAATAAAATATATCCTATGAAAAATTATATAATCGCAATTGTAGTTTTACTTTTTACCACTTCCACGTATGCTCAAGATATCAAACCAAAGTTTGACAAACAAGGAGATCTAATTAAAGGTACGTTCTTTTATGAAAATGGTGAAATTAGTCAAGAAGGCTTTTATAAGGAAGGAAAATTACATGGTAAGTGGGTGTCTTATAATCGCCAAGGCGAGAAAACAGCCATAGGAAACTATAATGAAGGTGTAAAATCTGGTAAATGGTTCTTCTGGAATTTGAATGGATTATCTGAAGTAGATTATTCAGACAATCAAATTGCTTCAGTTATCGCTTGGGGTAATGAGAAAAATATTGTTAGCAGAGACTAACAATTTTCAAAATATTATATACTATAAAGCTGTCATTCTTTGGCAGCTTTTTTATTTTTCAAAATAGTTTTACCGAAACAATTAGATAATATTAAAATAAAATTAGCGTCGTACGTCAAAATTAATTACAATTTCTTAACACACGATATAACATTTTCTCTTAGAACCAAACTAGATATAAGTAACTGTTTTTTAAATATTTAAGTCAACTTAACATCTGCACATAAACTTTCTTTAGTATTAAAAATATAAAAATTCGCTAACTTTATAATTACAGACTGATAATATACGCTTAATATTATTTCATCTGCCTTATGGTTTCTTTGCAGCAAAAATAGAGAGACAAAACAATGAGGAATTTATTTATTATACTACTAGTCATTTTTACCAGCAGTATGTACGCACAAGATAAAGGCGCTATCTCAGGTACAATCTTAGATAAAGAAGCTGGGGATCAACCTTTACCATTTGCAAATATTATAGTAAAAGGAACGTCTATTGGTACGGCTTCAGATTTTGATGGTTTATATACATTAGAAAATATACCTGTAGGGACTTACACACTTGAGATAAGTTTTACAGGTTATGAAACTATAACTCTTGACAATATTGATGTTAGTAAAGATCAGGTAACAAAAATCGATGCTTCACTAGGTGCTACCGCTGCGGCACTGGATGAGGTGGTTATTAAAGTGGAGACTAATAAAGAACGTGAAGAAGCTTTGATTCTTGAACAAAAAAATGCTGTAAAAATTGAACAAAAAATAGGTGCTCAAGAATTGGCACGTAAAGGTGTAAGTGACGCCGAAGGGGCGGTTACCAAAATTGCTGGAATTACTAAATCCGAAGGTGTAAAGAATGTATTTGTAAGAGGTCTTGGAGATCGGCTTAATGCTACAACCATGAATGGATTACCTTTGCCGTCAGAAGATCCTTTATACAAAAATATTTCATTGGACTTTTTTAGTTCAGATGTGATCAAAAACGTAGGAGTAAGCAAAACCTTTGGATCCTCCATGTATGGGGACGTAGCAGGGGCTACAATTGATATAGCATCAAAAGAGCATACAGGAAAAGAAGAGTTTAAAATTGATGTATCAACCGGTATCAATACCATTACTTTCAATAAAAAAGATTTTTTAACAGTTGATGGTGCGACACGATTAGGAACTAAAATTGACAATACTATTCCTACCGAGAATTTTCAAATATATAATTTTGACACTTCTTTTAAACCACGATCACAAGATCTACAAACAAATAGTAGTATCAGCTTGTCATACGGTAATAACTTTAAGATTAAAGACAACAAACTTAGCACTTATTTCTTAGCCTCTTTCGATAATGATTATTCATATCGAGATGGTGATATCTTTAGAATAACTACCACAAAAACAAAATTTTCAAAAGATGTGAGAAATGAGTCTTACAACTACAATGTGAAGCAAATTTTAATGGCTAATGTTGGATATAAATTTGGGGAATTAAATAATACCGTACAATATAACGGAATGACCATTCACAACAATTCTCAAATAGTTTCTGAACAGTTTGGTATTTCTGGTGATGAACAAGGTGATAATGAGCTCATATACATACGACGTCAACAACAAAACTCTAATAAATTATATGTAAATCAATTGCTATCTACCATTAATTTAAATGACCGCTTTTACCTTGATTTTGGAGCATCTTATAATATTGTTAGAGGTGATGAGCCAGATAGAAGAATTGATTCCTACACATTTGATCCAAATACAGAAATTTATCTTTTCGATCCAAACGGCCAAGCAAATACACAGCGATTTTATGGTGATTTGAAAGAGGATGAATATGCCGGAAAATTAAGTGTAAATTATAGATTCGGTAACTTCGAAGATGCTCAACGCAATTTTGGTGAAATCAAGATAGGTTACAACTACCGGAATACGGATAGGGATTTTGAAAATATAACTTTTGGATTTGTTCCAGTAACTGTTAATCAAAGAACAGATATAGATCCTGATAATATCGATAATATTTTAACACAAGGAGCTATACGAAATGGTGAATTCGAGTTTAGAACTAACCGAGGTCGTAGAAATATTCTTTTAGACTTTGCTCCATATACCTATAATGGAAATAAAGAAATTCATTCTGGATACATTGACATTTTTTATAACATTTCGCCATCTTTTGTTGCTAATATTGGTCTACGTGCAGAACAAGTTGATCAATCCATTGTTTGGGACACTAATATTAGCTCTAGTGACGATCCTAGCAATAGAGATTTAGGTAAGATTAATGAAAATTATTTGTTGCCGAGCCTCAACTTGAAATACTCTGTAGACGACAAAAATATAGTACGTCTTGCCGCTAGCAAAACCTATACTTTACCTCAATTTAAAGAATTAGCACCATTTAAATACGAGGGTGTTGATTTTAATGATATTGGTAATCCTGATATGGTTCCTGCAGATAATTATAATCTTGACATCAAATGGGAGCGTTATTTTAACTCTGGTGAACTTTTAACTATTACGGGATTTTATAAACACATTAAAAACCCCATAAATAGATATGAAGATACAGTAGGGAACCTAACCTATGATAATACTGGAGAAAAAGCAGAAATTTATGGTATTGAAATTGAAGCTAGAAAGAAAATCTACACGTTTGAGGGTGGTAATGGTGAAAATGATTTTTCTTTTGGACTTAACGCATCATTTTTGGAAACAGAGCAAGATCTAGAAGAAACATTAAGTTTTACAAATGCTTCTGATGGCTTAGAAGGAGCCTCACCTTTGTTACTAAATACTGATATTACTTTAAACACTAAAGGAAAAAAATTAAATACTACATCATCATTAGTTTTTAACTATTTTAGTGATAGAATTTTTAGCTTAGGTATTCAAACAAATCAGAATATCGTAGAAAAAGCAATTCCTACTCTTGACTTTATTTTTAAGACTGAAATTGGTGAAAAAACCTCACTTAAATTCGGTGCTAAGAACCTTTTAAATCCAACCTATAAACTTACTAAAGAAACAATCACCGGTGAAGAAGTTACTGTGACAGACTTTAAAAAAGGTATGAATTTTTCTGTTGGATTATCGTATCAATTCTAAAATTTTCTGTACTTGCAAAAAGAGCTCTTTCAAAAGAATTTGAAAGAGCTCTTTTTGATTAACACAAGCATAACATACATAAAGTGTAATTAACGAAGCGTTAAAGTTGTAGTAAAGTCTTCTGCCGATTTATTCACTTTATTTGAGCCATATAATTAAATCAACAAAATTTAAAGAAACGATGAAAAAAGTAGTTTTGACAGCTTTAACATTAACAGCATTAGTTTTTACAGGATGCTCAAGTGATGATGATGTTGCATTAAATCCGAATGGAGGGGGAAATCCAGAGGAAGAAACTAGCGGAGATGGAATAATCACTTCGATAGACGATGATGATTTTAAACCTTCAGATCTAAAAGGAGATGTTACTGGTGATATCAAATTGGTAGCTGGTACAGAGTACACACTAACTGGACCTTTAAGAGTAAAAGAAGGTGCAACTTTAGAAATCGAAGCTGGTACAACAATAAAAGCAACCGCAGGTGGTTCTGATGTTTTTGTAGCTATAGAGCGCGGTGCTAAAATTGAAGCTAATGGAACGGCAAGTGCACCAATTACATTCACTTCTTCTGCATCTAATCCAAGATCTGGAGACTGGGGTGGTATTGTTCTTGCAGGTAAAGCACCATCAAACGTAGGTGTAGATGCACAAACAGAGGTTGCAGGCTTAAAATATGGAGGAACAGTAGTTGATGATAACTCTGGTACTTTGTCTTATGTAATCGCTAAATATACTGGTGCAAGAATAGACGGAGAACAAGAATTTAATGGAATTTCTTTCTTTGGTGTAGGATCTGGTACTACGGTAAATAATATCGTGGTAGAAAATGGTGATGATGATGGTGTTGAGTTTTTTGGTGGTACCGTTAGCGTAACCAACCTAATGGTAGTTAACGCCAAGGATGATATGTTAGATTGGACTTTTGGATGGACTGGAACGGTTAATAATGCTATTCTAATCAGAGAAAAAGATTTTACTGCTGTTACTAAAGATCCTAGAGGTATTGAGGGAGATAGTAATGAGGATAATACTGCTGCTACGCCTTTATCTAACCCTACTATTAATAATATCACTATTGTAAATGACGCGTTAAGTACTGTTGAAATGTCGGATATGATCAAAGTAAGAAGAGGTAGTAAAGTTACCATAACAAATGCCATTGTTGCTTTGGGAAGTGATAATGGATCAAAAGCTGGTGACTTTATAGATCTAACAGATACTAAAGGTGGTGCAGATGCTGCTGCTACTATAACCGTAAGAGGTATAAATATTGACGAATCTGATGTGAAAAATGAAGTAAATGCAACTATCAATATTGATGCATCTACTACGGGTGCTGATTTAACAGTATTTGGTTTTGCAAATTATGATTTCACAGTAGTAAATGAGATTTTGGATTCAAAAGAACAAATCTAAAGTTTACTAAACAAAACGAAAGAAACCTTGTGAACTAGTATCACAAGGTTTTTTTAATTTAAAAAATTTCAAGATTCTCATTACCTCTATCTAACATTTTTTAAATTTTTACATTAATTTAACGAGCACAACACAATAAAAATAGTTTGATGTAGTGATTTATTTGTATCTTTAAGCGCCCAAAATAATTATAATATGAAAAAAATCTACTCATTATTTTTCTTAATGTTGCTCATGTCATTGTCCTCTACCCATCTAGGTAAAGCTCAATCAGATAGCGTTATTACTGATACTAGAGCCGCTCAGGTTATTGACGGTTTGCGTATATACCCTAACCCTGCCTCGGGGAATATTCTTAATATTAGTTCTGACAGAGCCCTGACAAAAACAGTTACTATTTTTAATGTTTTAGGTGCCAAAGTTCTTTTTAAAGTTCTTATCGGTAAAGAATTAGATATATCTTCACTTAATTCTGGAGTATATATTATTCAAATCAAAGAAGAAAAGAAGACTGCTACTAGAAAATTAGTCATTCGTTAGTTGTAGTTATAAAATAGAAGATAATTCTCTTTTTAAAAAGGTTTAATTTTATGAATGATTCTTAGTTATTGTACTAATTCCATACGTTACTACGAGTTTACAATTTACCTTTTCATACCTTTGTATTAGTTTTATATTACTAAGAAACTTTATGCTAAGTGAAGATATATTTTCTATTAAGAATTCAAAGGACTTTGAGAATGTAGCGCTTCGTGTTTTTGAATATCAATACACGAACATACCTATTTACCAAAGATTTTGTAATTTACTGGGGATAGGAAAATATACGGTTACTTCGATTGAGAACATTCCTTTTCTTCCGATTTCATTTTTTAAATCGCATTCAGTCGTCAAGCCCGAGGTCTTGACCGACCATATATTTACCAGTAGCGGTACAACTGGATCAATAGTTAGCACACATCATATTAGAGATTTAGTTATTTATGAACGCAGCTTTAACCTAGGGTTTAATCAATTTTATGGAGATATTAAGGAGTATACCATATTAGCCTTATTACCTTCCTATCTAGAACGCACTGGCTCGTCTTTAGTATACATGGTAGACTCTTTAATTAAGCGTAGTCAAGATTCTGATAGCGGATTTTATTTACACGATCTTGATGCGTTAACTCATAAATTAATTGCTTTACAAAAAACAAATAAGAAAGTTTTACTTATTGGAGTCTCATTTGCGCTGTTAGATCTGGTTGCAAAACAAACATTTGATTTAGGAGGTAATACTGTTATCATGGAGACAGGCGGAATGAAAGGTAGGCGAAAAGAACTAATACGTGAAGAGCTTCACGATATTTTAAAGAAAGGGTTTGGTGTAAAAAAAATTCACAGTGAATATGGAATGACAGAACTACTCTCTCAAGCATATTCGCATGGGGATGGACTTTTTAATTGCCCGCCATGGATGAAAATACAAACTCGTGATACTGAAGATGCTTTAACACGATTAAGTTATGAAAAAACTGGGGGTATTAATATTATTGATCTAGCTAACATAAATTCGTGCTCATTTATTGCAACTCAAGATTTAGGAAAACTACACAAGGATAACAGCTTCGAAGTCTTAGGTCGTTTTGACAATAGTGATATAAGAGGTTGTAACCTTATGGCTCTTTAAATTCTCTCAAATAAAGAAAAAATTAACGTAATCAAGTCTTAATAACAAGTTGTTACTAAGTCTTAACATTGCAATTATTCTTGTAAGGCATAGCGACTTATAACGACTTCATTAGTATCCAACCCTTGCTATATGAAAATGAAGTTTGTTATAAGTTGTCTAATATTTCTATGTATTGAAGCAAATGCTCAACATACGTTACTAAATACAGCTAATGGGTATGTAGTAAAAGGCTATGATGTTGTAGCATATTTTAAGGGTACAGCTTCAAAAGGTGTCAAATCGATTAAAACCTCTTATAAGGGTGGATTATACAGTTTTATCGATGAAGAAAACAAAAACACTTTTGAACAAAATCCAGAAAAATACGTTCCCCAATATGGAGGCTACTGTGCGTATGCAATTGCAACTTCATCAAAAAAAGTGGATATCAATCCTAAAACTTTTGAAATTCGAGACGATAAACTTTATCTTTTTTATAATGCTTGGGGTGTAAACACACATAAAAAATGGAAAAAAGAAAATATAGAGTCACAAATCAAAGATGCAGATACCAATTGGCGTATAATGCGTCAAGAATATATACATCAGTAATTTATTTTACTGATAAGGAAGATTATGTTTTTTAAATAATTGGTTAGTTAGTTAACAAGGTCCACCTCGTATTAAAACTTGTGGACCTTGTTTTTTGCAAATACTACAGAATTCTTATTATAAAATAATTCTTTTTACCTCTTTGTAATAAAATGAATTGATCATTAATTAAATCTTCAGTCGATAGGGTATATGTATCTTTAACCTTTTCTCTATTCACCGCAATTGAATTTTCTTTGAGAGCGCGACGTGCTTCACCATTTGATTTTAAAAATCCGGTTTTTTCAGCTAGCGCGGCAATAATATCGATCCCAGAAATAATATCGCTCATTGGTATCTCTGTTTGCGGAACGCCTTCAAAAACATCTAAAAATGTAGCTGCATTTAATTGTTTCAAATCATGAGATGTTGATTTACCAAAAAGAATACTCGAAGCTTTTATAGCATTATCAAGATCTTCTTTAGAGTGCACCATTATAGTAATCTCTTCGGCTAGTTTTTTCTGCAAAGCTCTTTCATGCGGGGCTTCTCTATGTCCCTGTACTAATACTTCAATTTCCTCTTTAGTTAAAAACGTAAAGATTTTTATATATTTCTCAGCATCCTCATCGCTCGTATTGAGCCAGTACTGATAAAATTTATAAGGTGACGTTCTAGCTGCATCTAACCATATGTTACCACCTTCGGTTTTACCAAATTTTGTTCCGTCTGCTTTGGTGATCAAAGGACAGGTCAAGGCATACCCTTTACCCGATCCGATACGTCGTATTAACTCTGTACCAGTAGTTATATTTCCCCATTGATCACTCCCGCCCATTTGAAGCGTACAATTATTAGATCTATATAGGTGTAAAAAATCATATCCTTGTACTAATTGATATGTAAACTCGGTAAAAGACATTCCTTCTGCAGCTTCAGAAGACAAACGTTTTTTTACAGAATCCTTAGCCATCATATAGTTTACAGTTATATGCTTACCAACATCCCTAATAAAATCCAAGAAAGAAAAATCTTTCATCCAATCATAATTATTAACGAGAACCGCTGCATTTTCTGAATCACTTTCAAAATCCAAAAAGCGTGATAATTGCTCTCTCAATGCATTTTGATTGTGTCGTAATGTTTTTTCATCCAAAAGATTACGCTCTGCAGATTTACCTGACGGGTCACCTATCATACCAGTAGCACCTCCAACCAAAGCAAATGGCTTATGACCTGCCAATTGAAAATGGCGTAACATCATTACACCTACCAAATGACCTATATGAAGAGAATCTGCCGTGGGATCTATCCCTACGTATGCACCTCTCATGCCCTCGAGCAAATGTTCTTCGGTTCCTGGCATTACATCGTGAAGCATGCCTCTCCAAGTAATCTCTTCAATAAAATTTTTAGTCATTAGTATAATTTTAAAATACGATCAACAAAGATAAAAATCTGAATAAAATTCTACCACCAATACACAATAAATCCTAATTATGTTTACTTTAGTCTACATTTAAATTTTACTATGATATTGGTTACTGGAGCTACTGGTTTGGTGGGCGCACATTTATTATTTAAACTTGTTCAAAATGGCAAATCAGTTCGTGCCCTCTACCGATCTGAAGATAAAAAACAACATGTCCAAAAAATGTTCTTTAATCTATTTGGAAATAGATCAAATAAGCTTTTAGAAAAAATTGAATGGCAACGAGCTACAATAAATGATATTCCTGCGTTATCTGCTGCTTTTATTGGTATTACCGAGGTGTACCACTGCGCCGCTATTATTAGTTTCAATCCTGCGTTAGACAAACAGCTACGCAAAGTGAATATTGAAGGTACTGCAAATATTGTCAATTTATCCATTCTCAATAAAGTTCGTAAAATTTGTTATGTTAGCTCCATAGCAGCATTAGGTGAACCCAAAGGAAAATCTAAAATAAACGAAGCCTCTGAGTGGAATCCAGAATCAAATCATTCGATATATGCTATTACAAAATATGGTGGTGAGATGGAGGTTTGGAGAGGGACTCAAGAAGGTTTGAGAGCTATTATAGTTAATCCAGGTATTATTATAGGCCCTGGATTTTTTAATTCTGGTAGTGGGTTTCTTTTTAAGAAAATTTACAAAGGGCTTCGGTTTTATACTCCCGGTATAACAGGGTATGTGTCGGTACACGATGTGACTAATGTTATGTTTGAACTTATGGAGAGTCAACATACAAACGAACGTTACGTTTTGGTCTCAGAAAACCTAAGTTTTAAACACATTTTTACCCTAATAGCAAATAGCTTACACGTAAAACCTCCAACAACACCAGTAGCTCCTTTTGCTATGAAACTAGCAGCACAACTTCAATGGTTAGGATATAAGCTTTTTGGCATATCCCCAACTATTTATAACGCTTCGGTCCAAAGTGCATTTTCGACTTCACTGTATGAGAATACTAAAGTCAAAAAAGTTATAAAATTTGAGTTCACCCCTATTAAAAAGGCTGTAGAAGAAACTGCTAAGGCTTTCTTGAAGGGTTAG
Source organism: Aquimarina rhodophyticola (assembly GCF_042434915.1). Taxonomy (GTDB): domain Bacteria; phylum Bacteroidota; class Bacteroidia; order Flavobacteriales; family Flavobacteriaceae; genus Aquimarina. Next base: position 3,329,924 of record NZ_CP170198.1, on the reverse strand, counting down.
TTTTGTTCTTTTTTTGAAGCTTTTTTGATAGCGAACCTTTCAAATTCTTTTCAAGACGTTGTAAGGAATCGTTTCTCTTTAATTCTTGAATTGAATCGGTCAATTTCTGAATAGAATCTTCACTTTTTTTCAAAATTTCATATTTAGACCTTGAGCTATCTATATTTGCTCTAACCCTAGAAAAGATATCCTTGTAAACCTTTATTTTACTCAGATACCAAGCATTATTTTGCGCAAATATAACACTGTCAATTTGATATTTTTTAAAGATAAAGCCTTCTGGATCTATATTATGTTCATTTAAAATAGAGCGATGCGAAGATTTTGCTGCTTTGATAAACGCTATATCGGTCAAAATTTTGACCATTTGATCTTCATTGAGTATTACTGAAGGCTTATCGATAGTCTCAACACTGTCACACCCTATGATTCCTACAAAAATAACAACAACTATCAATCCTATAAATATTCCTTTAATACCCATGCATTTGTCATTTTTCAAAAATAATACTATGCAGAACGATTAAATGTCAAACGCGACGCATTCTTTACATCGTAAAATTTAAAATTCTTATATACCAAACTTCCATTAACAAAGGTATGGGTAATTCTTGATTTAAAAGTAGTACCTTCAAATGGAGACCATCCACATTTGTAAGCTATGTTTTCGCTATTTACAGTCCAAGGAGCATTGAGATCAACCAATACCGCATCAGCAAAGTAACCTTCTTTGATATATCCACGTTTTTCGATTTCAAACAAAATTGCCGGATTATGGCACATTTTTTCTACTATTTTCTCCAATTCAATTTTACCTTCATGATAAAATTCTAACATTGCAGGAAGTGCATGTTGTACTAATGGTCCACCAGATGGGGCTTTTGTATATACATTTTCTTTCTCCTCTTTGGTATGTGGGGCGTGATCTGTTGCTATTACATCGAGTTTATCATCTAGCAAAGCTTGAAAAAGTGCTGCTCGATCCTTTTCCTTTTTAACCGCTGGATTCCATTTGATAAAAGTTCCCTTATCATGATAATCTTTATCATTAAACCATAAATGATGAATACAAACCTCTGCAGTAATTTTCTTTTCTTTTAATGGAATTGTATTATCAAAGAGCTCAAGTTCTTTTGCCGTAGAAAGATGAAAAACGTGAAGACGTGCACCCGTTTTTTTGGCTAAAGCAACAGCTTTTGATGAAGACAGATAACAAGCTTCTTCACTTCTAATTATTGGATGAAAATTAATCGGTATATCATCTCCATATCGCTCTTTATAAATAGCGGTGTTTTTTTGGATAGTTGCTTCATCTTCGCAATGTACCGCAATTAATAAATTTGTTGAAGAAAATATTTTTTCTAATACCTCTGGATTGTCAACCAACATGTTTCCTGTCGAGGATCCCAAAAACAGTTTTAAAGCTGCCACTTTTGAAGCATCTAATTTTTTGATTTCTTCAAGATTGTCGTTAGTTCCACCAAACATAAATGAATAGTTTGCATAACTAGATGTAGCTGCTATCGCAAATTTTTCTTCCAACTTTTCAACTGTAGTCGTCTGCGGATTGGTGTTAGGCATTTCAATAAAAGAAGTTATACCTCCCGCAACTGCCGCACGTGACTCTGTCTCAATAGTAGCTTTATGTGTTAAACCTGGTTCTCTAAAATGCACTTGATCATCAATCACACCAGGTAATAAATACTTGTTCTCACCATCAAAAACTTGAACATCTGGAGATTTGGCACTAATATTTGGTGCTATTTCTTTAAATAGTCCATTCTCAATATAAACATCACTATTTATAATTTTACCTTCATTAACAATATTTACATTTTTTATAAGTACACTGTTGCTCATGATTATATCTCGTAACGGTTAAATAAACTTTTAATTTTCATTGTTAAAACACCAAAAATTGCTTCAGAAATAATGCCTTTACTCATTTTTGAAGTTCCCTTTGTGCGATCCGTAAAAATTACTGGAACTTCTTTAATCTTATATTTTAAGAGGTACGCCTTAAACTTCATTTCAATTTGAAAAGCATACCCTACAAATTGAATTTTATTTAAATTAATATTTTCTAGAACTTCTCTACGATAACAAATAAAACCGGCTGTGGTATCATGAATGTTCATACCTGTGATCAGACGAACGTATCTTGAAGCTAACCATGATAACAATACCCTACTCATTGGCCAATTAACTACGTTCACACCTGTAACATAGCGAGATCCAATGACTACACTTGATGAACCCTTTGCACAAGCATTGTATAGTCGAATCAGGTCGTTGGGGTTATGTGAAAAATCAGCGTCCATCTCAAAAATGAATTGATATGTTCGCTGCAACGCCCACTCAAAGCCAACAATATAAGCTGTACCTAAACCTAATTTGCCATGACGTACTTCTATAAACAATTGGTCTTCATACTCTCTCTGCAATTTACGAACCAAATCTGCAGTTCCGTCGGGAGAATTATCATCAACAATTAGTATATGAAACTTGCGTTGCAAAGAAAACACATTGCGAACAATACGTTCGATATTTTCAATTTCGTTAAAGGTTGGTATAATTACCAAGGCATCAACCATGAAAGCTATTTTTCACGCAAATATAACCAAATAATCACAAGATCTTTAAAGGTTTTACCTCACTAATTTAAAGAATCATCGCATTTGTATACCCGTCAATTTTTATATAGTTAATATTTTTACATGTTATCATTAAATACTATTTTTAACCCGATTCATCGATTATGCAAAGTCTTACCAGAGAAATACTATCAAATGATTGGATAACCATTTTACTAATTGCCAACTTGGCTTTATTAGCATTGGCAAAGATGTTTAATAGTTATCATTTCTCTAATTTCTTACTGCTATTTAATACCAATAAATATATTTTGATGCATCAAAAGCATACAAATTTATCCACCGCTTTTACAATAGCAATAACATGTATGCAGTGTCTCGTTTTTTCAATGCTTATTTATTTTATATCGATAACCTTTGGATGGCAGATTAATCCCTATCAGCCCTATCAATATCTTCAGATTTTGATAGCATACTCTACCATCTTAATATCTAAAATTCTTATCGAAAAAATTATCGGAATTGTTTTTAATATAGATACAGTAATAAATAGCTATATTTTTCACAAACTTACATATCGCAATTTTCTAGCAGTACTTTTACTTCCATTACTATTTTTATTTTCGTACACCATAACCCTGAATCCAACTACAACCTATCTTATCATTGGTGTACTTGCACTATTGCAAGTGATTACTTTAATTTCATTTTATAAAAAAAATGAAAACCTCATTTTCAATCACTTGTTTTATTTTATTTTGTATCTTTGCGCACTTGAATTCGGACCTTATTTTATACTGTATAAGCTGTTTATAAAATAAGTTAGGACGTCACAAAATAACTATATATGAAAGTGAAAACGATTTTGGTCTCACAACCAGAGCCTAAAGTAGAGAATTCACCTTATTTTGAGTTGGAAGACAGAGAAAAGGTGAAAATAGATTTTATACCGTTTATTCACGTAGAAGGAGTTGATGCAAAAGAAGTAAGACAACAAAAGGTAGATTTATCAAAGTACACGGCGATAATTCTAACCAGTCGTAACTCGGTCGATCATTTTTTTAGAATTGCCGAAGAAATGCGATTCAAGGTGCCTGATAGCCTTAAATATTTTTGCCAAAGTGAAGCGGTTGCGTATTACCTTCAGAAATATGTAGTCTATCGTAAACGCAAAATCTACGTAGGAAAACGAACTTTTCAAGAATTATCTCCATTTATCAAAAAATATAAGGGGGAAAAATTTTTATTACCAACTTCTGATCAACTAAAACCTGAAATACCTGAAACTTTAGATAGTTTGAAAATTGAATGGAAACAGGCTGTTTTTTATAAAACTGTGGTAAGTGATTTATCAGATTTGCGAGAAGTTTTTTACGATATTTTAGTATTTTTTAGTCCATCTGGGATTAAATCACTTTTTGAAAATTTTCCAGATTTTAAGCAAAATGATACAAGAATTGCGGTATTTGGAAACTCGACAGTTAAAGCAGCAGAGGAGCATGGTTTGGTTGTTAATATTCAAGCCCCGACACCAGAGACTCCGTCTATGACGATGGCTTTACAAAAATATATCAAACTTGCTAATAAAAAGTAAAAATCAAAATTTAGTATACATAAAAAAGGGATCGATTTGTATAAATCGATCCCTTTTTGATACGTAGTAGTTAATAAAACTACTCAAATTTTTTGAAGTTATCTTTAAAAGAATTCACCAACTCTTGTGCTTTTTCATCGTACTTCTCTTTATCAGACCAAGTATTTCTCGGATTTAATATTTCTGAGGGTACATTAGGGCATTCTTCTGGTATAGACAAATCAAAATGACGATCTTTTTGAAAAGCAACCTCGGCAAGCTCACCATTTAATGCTGCATTGATCATGGCACGTGTATATTTCAATTTCATACGACTCCCCGTTCCATAAGATCCACCTGTCCAACCAGTATTGATTAACCATACGTTAGCACCAGTTTTTTCAATCTTCTCCATAAGCATATCACCGTACTCTTTTGGGTGTAGTGGCATAAATGGAGCTCCAAAACATGCCGAGAAGCTTGGCTTAGGCTCATTAATACCTGCCTCAGTTCCTGCAACTTTTGCCGTGTATCCGCTAATAAAGTGGTAAGACGCTTGTTCTTTTGTTAACTTAGAAATAGGAGGCAGTACACCAAAAGCATCAGCTGTAAGAAAGAAAATGTTGGTAACTGTTTTCCCACGACTGGGTACTTTTATATTTTCAATATGATGAATTGGATAACTAACTCTGGTATTTTGTGTAATACTAGTATCTGCATAATCTACCTCCCCAGTATCTTTTAGGATAACATTTTCTAATAACGCTCCCTTTTTTATAGCTCCATAAATTTCGGGTTCATTTTCTGCAGATAAGTCGATTACTTTTGCATAGCAACCCCCTTCAAAATTAAAAACTGTATTTTCTTCGGTCCATGCGTGCTCATCATCACCTATAAGTCTACGATCGGGATCGGTAGACAAAGTTGTTTTACCAGTTCCCGATAACCCAAAGAAAAGTGATGTATTACCATCTGCTCCTTCGTTGGCAGAACAGTGCATTGGTAGGCAGTTACGTTCTACTGGAAGAATAAAGTTTAAAGCAGAAAATATACCTTTTTTAATTTCTCCCGTATAACCAGTACCTCCAATTAGTGCTATTTTCTTTGAAAAATTAAGAATGGCAAAATTATGCTGACGCGTTCCATCTACAGATGGGTCTGCCATAAAACCAGGAGCGTTAATGATAACCCAATCTGGTTCAAAAGTGGCAAGTTCTTTTTCATCTGGTCTTAAAAACATATTGTAAGCAAACATATTTGACCATGGATACTCGTTTATGACTCGTATATTTAACTTGTATTCGGGATCAGCACAAGCATAGCTATCTCGTACAAAAACTTCTTTGTCTGACAAATAAGATGTTACTTTGTCATATAATGCATCAAAAGCATTTGGCTCAAAGGGAATATTGATAGCTCCCCACCAAACTTTATCAGATGTAATTTGATCCTTTACAATAAAACGATCCATCGGTGAGCGTCCTGTGAATTCTCCAGTAGTAATGGCGAGTGCGCCAGATTTAGTTATTTTTCCTTGACCTTTGTCCAACACTTCCTTCTCCAACTGTTCTGGTGATAATTGGTAGCGCATTTTGGCATTGTTAATACCGTAATTCTTTAACGAAAACGTTTTCGCAGTTGGATACAGTGATTCCATAAAAATTTGTTGTGTTTGTTATGTGGGTACAAAATTATAAATATTTCTGGCACTATCCGTTAAAATTTTGCCTAATCTTAAGTAGTGAAATTATAAGCAAAATCCAGGAGATAATTAACAACAAACCTCCCAAGGGGGTAATAAAACCAATAGCTGACAGATCTACGTTAAATAAGCTATCAATCACTAAAAGATAAATAGACCCAGAAAATAAAATAATTCCACTTAATAAAAAGTTAAAAATTCTACTTTGCCACATACTTCCAATTTGATTAAAAACACCCAAAAATAGACAAAATAGAGCATGATACATTTGGTAGGTCACACCCGTCGAAAAAGACGCTACTTCACTATCTGAAACAAATTTCTTTAAACCATGGGCTCCAAAAGCACCCAAGACAATAGCAGAGAGACCCAAAAAGGCACCAGTAATCAAAATCTTTCGGTTCATTTAATTAAAAAATTAATTTGATTATAAAACATCCATTACTTTGAAAAGTTTACATTTTTAGCTTCAAAAAAGCGTTAATTTCAAAGATAAAACTTATAATTTTTAGCATAATTACTACATTCGTATTTCAGATTTCAAATATTGATCCATGCGTAAAATACTCATAATAGGAGCTGGTAAATCTACTGCTGTTCTAATAAAATACCTACAAGATAAATCAGTTTCTGAAAAACTACACATTACAATAGGAGATATATCGATCGGTAATGCTCATAAGTTAGTGAAAAATCACGAAAATACAAGAGCCATTACTCTCGACGTTTTTAATCCTTCCTCTCGTAAAGATGCTATTCAGAAAGCAGATATTGTAGTATCTATGTTACCCGCTCGGTTTCATATCGAGGTAGCCAAAGATTGTTTAGAGCTTGGCAAATCTATGGTGACCGCTTCTTATGTAAGTGAAGAAATGAAGGCTTTAGATCAAAAAGTGAAAGACAAAGGCTTGATCTTTATGAACGAAATTGGTGTGGATCCAGGAGTCGATCATATGAGTGCAATGAAAGTTATTGATGAGATCAGAGAACAAGGAGGTAAAATTATTCTTTTTGAATCATTCACTGGAGGTTTAGTTGCCCCGCAGAGTGATACGAATCTCTGGAATTATAAGTTTACTTGGAATCCTAGAAATGTAGTAGTTGCTGGTCAAGGTGGGGCTGCAGAATTTTTACAAGAGGGTGCCTATAAGTACATCCCTTATCACAAACTTTTTAGAAGAACCGAATTTCTTGAGATTGATGGTTATGGCCGTTTTGAGGCCTATGCTAATCGTAATTCTTTAGCATATAAAGAGGTCTACGGCTTAAATGATGTCTTAACTCTATATAGAGGTACTATGCGACGTGTTGGTTTTTCAAAGGCTTGGAATATTTTTGTGCAATTAGGAATGACTGCTGATGACTATATTCTAGCAAATTCTGAACATATGAGTTATCGAGATTTTATAAACTCGTTTTTGGCATACTCTCCAACAGATTCTGTAGAACTCAAATTACGACATTATTTAAAAATTGATCAAGATGATCTAATGTGGGACAAGCTTTTAGACTTGGATATTTTTAATCCCGAAAAAAAAGTTGGTATCCCCAAGGCGACACCAGCACAGATTTTACAAAAGATATTGATGGATCGTTGGACTCTTGATGAAGGCGATAAAGACATGATTGTTATGTATCATAAATTTGGGTATGAACTGGATGGTGAGCGTAAACAAATTGATGCTACCATGGTTTGTATTGGAGAAGATCAAACGTACACGGCCATGGCCAAAACTGTTGGATTACCAGTTGCAATGGCTACTCTAAGAATATTAAACAATGAAATCACCACCCCTGGCGTACAAATACCTATACGAAAAGAAATATACGAACCGATACTTAAAGAGCTAGAAGCTTACGGAATTGTGTTTAAAGAAAAAGAGAGAGAATACTTAGGCTACAATCCAGATGTAGTTATTGGCTAACAAAAACTGTCCTTTTTTGTTACTTATATTATCAACTTTATACAATAGACACCTATTCGATAGAGATTAATTCTTTTCTTTAAGCCAATAACTTTGCATTTAATACTTATACGTTTACTAACTAATCGCACTATTTAAACATGAAATCTCACGATGGCACCATTACAATTGACGGAATTGATAAAGAAATCCTTCGAAGTTTAATGGAGGATGCTCGTAAACCCATTCTTGAAATTGGAAGAAAAATAGGAATCTCGGGGGCAGCAATTCACCAACGTCTTAAAAAACTAGAAGCCTCTGGTTTAATTGCAGGTTCAAAATTTATTATAGACCCCAAAGTATTAGGCTACAAAACTATGGCTTTTGTCGGGGTTTTTCTGGACAAAGCTGTGAGCAATCCTACAGCGGTTAGACAACTTAAAGAAATTCCTGAAGTGATAGAATGCCACTATACAACAGGAAATTGGTCGATTTTTCTTAAAATATTATGTAAAGATAATGAACACCTAATGACTGTACTTAACAAAAATATTCAGGCTATCGAGGGGGTGTCGAGAACAGAAACTTTTATATCCTTAAATCAACAAATAGATCGTCAAATAAAAATATGAAAAACGGTATAAAAAAATAAAAGATGACCATTGATAATCATCTTTTGTATATATATTTTTTTGAAAAAACTATAAGCTATCTCCTGCCTAGTCTCTTCGGTTTCCTAGAAAAATAGAAATAAAATAGAGCAATGTTGCCAAAGATCCAATAGCTGCAACCACGTAAGTTCGAGCAGCCCATTTTAATGCGTCTTTTGCGGCGTCATGCTCAGACTTATTTAACATATCTGTCTGTTCTAGCCATGCTAATGCTCGATTACTAGCATCGTACTCTACTGGCAAAGTAATAAAAGCAAATACTGTTGTGGCAGCAAACAAAATAATTCCGACCAAAAAAATAGTATTACCTAGTAACGATCCAGTAGCAGATAGCACCAAACCTCCCATAATTACAAAATTGGAAAGTTTGCTGGCAATTCCCACCACAGGTACAATTTTGGAACGTAAAGTAAGCCAACTGTATGCAGTTGCATGTTGAACCGCATGGCCACATTCGTGAGCAGCGACTGCAGCTGCTGCAGCATTGCGTTGACTATACACTCCTTCACTCAAATTTACAGTCTTATTTGTTGGATTATAATGATCTGTAAGCATTCCTGCAGTCGAGATTACCTTTACATCGGTAATTCCATTATCGTGTAACATTTTTGTAGCAATCTCTGCTCCACTCATACCATTTTGTAAATACACATTAGAGTATTTTTTAAATTTACTCTTCAATTTACTACTAACCCATGAGCTTGCCAGAAAAATTAAACCTGCAATTATATAATATCCTATCATTGACTTTTTTTTAAGTAAAGTTAATCAAAAAGATAAAAGCAAAAACCTCGCCAATTTTGACGAGGTTTTTAAAATTATAAATATCTTAATAAGCCGAAGCTTTTAATATTTAATTCAAATAGGAATCTACATCATGTAATGGTAAATCAAATGCTTCCGAAATTGCAGGATACACTACATCTCCATTAATAACATTAAGTCCTTTTTTTAATGGCAGATTCTCTGTACAGGCTTTTTTCCAACCTTTATTAGCTAATTGAACTGCATAAGGTAAAGTCACATTTGTTAATGCCAAAGTTGAGGTATATGGTACAGCACCTGGCATATTTGCCACAGAGTAATGCACAACATCATCAATAATATATACTGGATCTTGATGGGTGGTTGGTCGGGTAGTTTCAAAACATCCACCTTGATCAACAGCTACATCTACTAATACTGTTCCTGGTCTCATATCCTTTAACATATCTCTGGTTATTAATTTTGGAGCTTTTGCCCCAGGAATTAAAACTCCACCAATAATAAGATCAGCAGTAGCAAGATGCTTACGAATATTATACTCATTTGAAAACTCAGTTTTCACATTAGCAGGCATCACATCATCCAAGTATCGTAGACGTTTCATACTTATATCAAGAATCGTTACATCTGCACCCATTCCTGCTGCCATTTTTGCAGCTTGTGTTCCTACTACACCTCCTCCAAGCACTATCACTTTGGCAGGTGCAACACCAGGAACGCCACCTAATAAAATACCAATTCCTTTAAGGGGCTTCTCTAAGTATTTAGCTCCTTGCTGTATTGACATACGTCCTGCTACCTCACTCATAGGTGTTAATAAAGGTAAACTACGATCTGCTTCTTCTACCGTTTCATAAGATACACATACCGATTTACTTTTGATCATAGCCCCTGTAAGCGACTCACTCGAAGCAAAATGAAAATATGTAAATACCAATTGATCTTCCTTTATCAAATTGTATTCTTGTTCTATGGGTTCCTTTACCTTAATAATCATCTGTGCAGTGTGATACACATCCTCAATCGTTGGTAAAATCATAGCTCCGGCATCTATATACGCCTCATCGGTAAATCCGCTTTGTACACCTGCAGTATGTTGTATAAAAACAGTATGTCCATTGCGCACGAGCTCCATGGTTCCTGCAGGTGTTAAACCTACACGATTTTCGTTGTTTTTGATCTCTTTTGGAACACCAATTATCATATTCTTAAATTTTTGTCGAAAATATATGTTTTATCGAAATAAAACAATAAAGATGAACCAAAAAATAATTTATCAATATTTATAAAAATCTAATGGTTTTTAAGTTAATAAATACAGGTAAAAAGCAATAAAATTTATTTTTTAATACCATATTCTATTTATTATTCATCTTCAAAATAAATATCCAATAACCAAATTGCCAACAAACACTTCTCAAAAAGACCGCTATCCATAAAATAGGTTGTCTTTTTAAATCACTTTTAGCATCGAAGCAAATTTTATAACACCCTCCGAACAACCTTTATACTTTTTAAAAAAAATTAACCAATAAACTGAAAAGCTATTACTACGATTTAAATCAATATTTTTAATCAGATACTTCTCTTTTTATCCAACAAGGTTGATAATCTTACCTGGTACAATAATTATTTTTTTGGGTTTGCGTCCTGCAAGTTGTTGTTGTGTTTTTTCATGCGCTAGCACTACCTTTTCTATTTCATCCTTACTCATATCTAATGGTAACTCCAAGGTAAAACGCATTTTACCATTAAACGAAATAGGGTATTCTTTTGTACTTTCTATCAAATGCTTAGGATCAAAAACAGGAAAACTGGCTGTCGCTATCGAATGATCATGCCCGAGTCTAGACCAAAGTTCTTCTGCGATATGAGGCGCATACGGAGAAATAAGAATTGCTAAAGGCTCCAAAATAGCTTTGGACTTACACTGCATAGCAGTTAATTCATTAACAGCAATCATAAAGGTGCTCACAGTTGTGTTAAACGAAAACGCTTCAATATCCTCTTGAACTTTCTTGATAGTTTTATGCAAAATTTTTAAGCTATCTTTTGAAGCAACCTCATCAACAACTGCAAATGCATCATCATCATGATATAGCTTCCATAATTTTTTAAGAAAATTAAACACTCCTGTGATCCCAGCCGTGTTCCAAGGTTTTGCTTGTTCTAAAGGTCCTAAAAACATTTCATACAAGCGTAAGGTATCTGCTCCATATTGCTCGCAGATTTCATCGGGGTTGACTACATTAAATTTAGATTTGGACATTTTTTCTACTTCACGTCCAACTATATATTTACCATCTTCTAAAACAAAATCAGTTGTAGCAAACTCTGGTCTCCATTGTTTAAAGCCCTCAATATCCAATTCATTAGAGGCGTTAACTAAAGATACATCGACGTGTATAGGTGTCACATCTGTTTTTGAAGATAATCCTTTTGAAAGCAACGTATTATTGTTGGAATCTCTATATACAAAAGCACTAGTCCCCAAAATCATTCCTTGATTGATCAACTTTTTAAAGGGCTCACTAACAGATACATACCCTCTATCCTTCAAGAATTTAGTCCAAAAACGAGAATACAAAAGGTGACCCGTAGCATGTTCACTTCCTCCCACGTATAAATCTACCTGCTTCCAATATTCCAACGCTTCCGCGGAAGCGAACTTTTCATTATTATGTGGATCCATATATCTAAACAGATACCAAGAACTCCCAGCCCAACCAGGCATCGTATTTAGTTCTAGAGGAAATACAGTGATATGGTCAATTAAATCCTTTGATACAACCTTGTTCTCTTTGGTATCCCAAGCCCACACCTCGGCACGACCCAAAGGCGGCTCTCCAGTTTCGGTCGGTAAATATTTTTCAACTTCAGGTAATTTAATTGGTAAATATTTGGAGTTGATCATTTGTGGCATTCCGTCAACATAATAAACTGGAAAAGGTTCTCCCCAGTACCGTTGACGACTAAAAACTGCGTCGCGCAAACGGTAGTTCGTTTTACCTTGTCCTTTTCCTATCTTTTCTAGTTCATAAATTGCCGTTTTGATTGCCTTTTTGACGGATAAACCATTTAAGAAATCAGAATTTGTAATAATCGCCTTGTCTTTATCAGAAAAAGCTTCTTCACTGATATCAACTCCTTGAAAGATATTTGGGATGGCTATATCAAAATGTTTTGCAAAATCATAATCCCGTTGATCACCACATGGAACCGCCATAACAGCTCCAGTACCGTATCCTGCCAAGACATAATCCCCGATCCAAATCGGCACAGCTTTGTTGGTAAAAGGATGTAACGCATAGGCTCCTGTAAACACACCAGTTATAGTTTTAACATCTGCCATTCGATCTCGTTCGCTACGTTTTGCAGTTGCAACTACATATGCTTGCACAGCTTCTTTTTGGTCGGGTGTTGTAATTACATCGACCAACTCATGCTCTGGTGCCAATGTCATAAAACTCACACCATAGATGGTATCAGGACGGGTGGTAAATACTTCGATAGTAGCATTATGATCTTTAAGATCAAATATGACACTAGCTCCTACTGATTTTCCTACCCAGTTACGCTGGGATTCTTTTAAGGAATCTGTCCAATCAATGGTTTCTAAGCCCTGCAACAATCGTTCTGCATAAGCAGAGATACGCATACTCCATTGGGTCATTTTTTTTCTAATTACCTCATAGCCTCCACGCTCTGAAACTCCATTTACAATTTCATCATTAGCCAACACGGTTCCTAATTCTGGACACCAATTAACTTCGGTCTCTGCCAAATAAGTTAGTCTATATTGTAAAAGAATTTCTTGTTTTTGTTTGTCCGAAAAACTCGCCCAGTCACTTGCTGAAAATGAAATTATCTCATCATCACAAACTGCATTTATTTTGGTATTTCCCTCTTTTTCAAATCGCGCTTGAAGCTCTATGATTGGCAGTGCTTTATCTTCATCTTTATCATACCAAGAATCAAATAATTCCATAAAAATCCACTGTGTCCACCGATAATACTCGGGAGCACTTGTACGTACTTCTCTACTCCAATCAAATGAAAAGCCTATCTTATCTAATTGCTCTCGATAACGTGCAATGTTTTCTTGAGTAGTCACCGCTGGATGTTGACCTGTTTGTATAGCATACTGCTCTGCAGGAAGTCCAAAAGAATCATACCCTTGCGGATGCAATACATTAAATCCCTGATGACGCTTATATCTAGCATAGATATCACTGGCGATATACCCTAATGGATGACCGACATGTAAACCTGCACCAGACGGATAAGGAAACATATCTAGTACGTAGAATTTTTCTTTTACACTTGTTTCTTCTGCTTGAAATGTTTTGTGATCTGCCCAGTGTTTTTGCCATTTTTCTTCAATAGCATTAAAATCGTAGCTCATGGATTCTTTTTTTTCAGACGGCAAATTTACAATTTCTTTTTTGGTAACACCCCATCCCTTGGTAAAAGCTTATTGATCAGTAATACTGCTAAGTTCTTGCTTTTCTTTCGGCAGGCATTAAACAATGATAAACAAAACTATTAACAGGAGTTTTTATCCCGAGCTTCTTACCCTCTTTTACCACGTACCCATTTAAATTTTCGAGTTCTGAAGGACGTCCCTCCATAATATCTCGCTGTGTAGATGCCGTTGCATCAAACGGTTGATTTTTGATCATACTCATGGCATTAGAAACACTATCATTTGGCAACTCTATATGTTTGGCTTGTGCCAATAAGAATATTTCCTCGGCGGTTTGTTTAAGCAACGACCTCAAATATGAATCCTCATATAATTCTCCCAAGGTTGTTCTTGTAAGAGCACCCAGCCCACTAATGGTAGTTATAAACATAAACTTTTTCCATATAGCTACCTGTATATCATCGGCTATTTTGTTTTTGATATGTGCCAGATCAAATAGGCTTCTTAATTGTAAAAGTCTTTCTTTATTAACGTCGTGTAGTGCCCCAAAAATAATCTCGGGTACAAACCCAAAATGATTTATCACACCAGGCGCTTCAATCTTACTGTATATTTTACACAACCCCCCAATAACATGCTTCTTATCAATAAACTGCGCTACCTTCTCGGCATTATCTGCTCCATTTTGAAGAGGCAAGACTAAGGTATTCTCCTTTAATAAATGCTGTAGCTGATTTGCGGCATCTTGTATTTGCCAAGACTTGGTGCAGAGAAATATGTAATCTGCTGTAGAAACGGTGGCTACGTCATCAGTTATCCTATATGGATGTACTAAAAAATCTCCCTCTATACTCTTTATATAAAGCCCTTTTTCTTCAATTGCTTTTTTATGTAGACCTCGGGCTATTAAAGTAACCTGACAACCAGAGCGAATTAATTTTCCTGCAAAAAAACCACCCACACCTCCAACTCCAACAATTACTATATGTTTTTGTAAAGTCATAAATAAATGCTTTTTAAAATTAGTAGCAGTATAAATTTCGTTAGTTAATATAACACTTTAAAATGCGTTACCTATAAGGACTTTAAAGTTAATTAACTTTATTATTTTTACCTGCAAATTATTTTTTATGAGCTCATCTTTTGAAAAGTATCAAAAACGAAGACTAATATCCTCCTATTTTTCTGTAATTATTAGTATTTCTCTGGTATTATTTTTACTAGGTCTATTGGGCTTATTGGTTCTAAATACTAAAAAGGTCGCTGATCATTTTAAAGAGAAGATAGCGCTTACGATTTATTTAAAAAATTCGGCCAAAGAGATCGAAATAAAACAACTTGAAAAAACGCTTGCCTTAGCAGAATATACAAAATCTACCTCTTATGTATCAAAAGATGAGGCTGCAGAATCTCATAGTAAAGAAATTGGAGAAAATTTCATGGAATTTTTGGGGTATAATCCACTTCAAAATTCGATCGATGTATATTTAAAGGCTGATTTTGTGGATGCTGCCAAAATGGAAGAAATTACCACAACGATTACCAAAAAAGATTTTGTTGATGAGATTATATATGATAAACCCCTGATCTCTTTACTTAATGACAATATTAAACGAATTAGTATCTGGGTGCTATTAATAAGTGCCATTTTTACTTTTATCGCCGTTCTTCTAATCAATAGTTCTATTCGACTATCGGTATATTCCAAGCGATTTATCATCAAAACAATGCAAATGGTCGGTGCTACCAAAAAATTTATACGCAGACCTTTTATATGGAAAAGTGTGCGTTTGGGTATGATAGGAGCTACGCTAGCATTAATTGGAGTTAGTATCGTATTATATTACCTTAACGAAACATTTCCTGAGCTCGCATTATTAGACGACTACTATCTGTTAGCAATTTTATTCATTGGCATTTTTGGAATGGGAGTTTTAATTACATGGATAAGCACGTTTTTTGCTACACAACGTTTTTTGAATTTAAGAACTGACGAACTTTACTATTAGATCAATTTTATATGAGTACTGCTGTAAAAGTCTATTTTATAAGTGTCGGAATCATTTTTGTGATTGGAATGGGAATCATTATTCAGTCATTTCGTCCTGTACGTAATGTGACACATGATGAGGTTTTAAAGATGCATGGAAAGGTAATTCGTATCACAGAAGCACCAGGCATGGATATAGCCATTTCTATCGAAGATGATACCCATTATTATTATATTAATAGAGGATTATTACAAATACAGATCGATGAGTTACGCAACGAAATTTTAGATACCTTTGTTACTTTGTATCCCGTGCGCCGATGGACTATTTTTACGCGTGATAGCAATATGGGCCATATCGCCAAAATTACTAAAGGTGATAAAGTTATTTATAACGAAATAATTAAAAATACTGATGATTAAAACAACTGACAAATCAAAGAAACATGCTTCGGAATTTGTTTTTAAGAAGAAAAATTACATCATGATGGGTATTGGCCTTGGTGTCATTGCACTAGGTTTTATTTTAATGGCAGGTGGCGGAAGTGACGACCCAAACTATTTCAATCCCGATATTTATAATTTTAGAAGAATACGCTTGGCACCAACAATCGTTCTTATTGGCTTTGTGATTGAAGCGTATGCCATTCTTTTAAATCCTAGTAAGAAAAAGTAAGAATAAAAGTTCCTTACCAACTAACTGACTGGTAGTTTTATAATTACCATAAAAACAAACATAGTAAGCTATGGAAATTATTGACGCGATAATTTTAGGAATTATCCAAGGATTAACAGAGTTTCTACCTGTGTCCTCAAGTGGTCATCTAGAACTGGGAAAAGCCATTCTTGGTGACAACAGCGTTCCAGAAGAATCGTTATTATTTACAGTAGTACTTCATTTTGCGACCGCTCTGAGTACACTTGTTATTTTCAGAAAAGATATTCTAGTTTTAATTCAAGGGTTGCATAAATTTAAGAATAATGATGAGACCCAATTTGCTCTAAAAATAATAATCTCAATGCTTCCTGCTGTTATCGTTGGATTACTTTTTGAAGAACAATTAGAACAACTCTTTGGAGGTGCTATTGAGTTTGTGGGAGCGATGCTCATCATTACCGCAGTATTGTTATGGTTAGCTAACAAAGCCAAAGACACTCAAAAACCAGTAAGTAAATCGAACGCATTAATAATTGGCCTAGCACAAGCTATCGCCATGCTACCAGGAATATCTCGTAGTGGCGCTACAATATCCACCTCGGTACTTTTGGGAAATGATAAAACAAAAGCCGCGAGATTTTCTTTTTTAATGGTAATCCCTTTAATTTTTGGTAAAATTTTAAAGGATATAATTAGTGGAGATTTATCCTATGAATCGGGAGCAAGCTTTCCATTATTAGCAGGGTTTCTGGCAGCATTTATTTCTGGACTCTTCGCCTGTACATGGATGATTTCTATAGTGAAAAAGAGCAAGTTATCTTATTTTGCCTTATATTGTGTAATTGTTGGTGTAGCTGCCATCATTTTTGGTTTTATTAAATAGCCCTATAATGTTAACCGAACAAGCATACAAAGACGGTCAAATTATATTGATCGATAAACCCCTGCAATGGACATCGTTTCAAGTCGTGAATAAAATTCGTTGGTTGATTCGTAAACACTATAATATAAAAAAAATTAAGGTAGGCCATGCTGGTACACTTGATCCCCTAGCAACGGGGTTACTTATTCTATGCACGGGAAAGTTTACCAAACGTATTGAAGAGTTTCAAGGACAAGTAAAAGAATATACAGGTACAATAACTGTAGGAGCTACTACCCCATCTTATGATCTAGAAACCGAGATAAATCAAGAGTTCCCCGTCGACCACCTTACAGAAGAATTTATTAAAGCTACTACCTCACAATTTACAGGAATAATCAATCAGTTCCCGCCAGTATTTTCTGCCCTAAAAAAAGACGGAAAACGTCTCTATGAATATGCCCGAAGCGGTGAAGAAGTTGCAATAGCATCGAGAGCTGTACAAATCGATATTTTTGAAATTACTGATATCAAGCTGCCCAATATTAATTTCAGAGTCCAATGTAGTAAAGGGACTTATATTAGATCACTTGCACATGATTTTGGAAAAGCGCTTAATTGCGGAGCGTATTTAAGCACGTTAAGACGTACTAAAATTGGAGATTTTTTTGTCGAAAACGCTATAAGTCCTGAAGATTTTGAAATAGAACTGAACCAAGCATTACCCCAAATGTAACCTAATTTTTTGAGCTATGACATTTATAGAAAAACACAAAGCCCTCATTATCACTAGTATGCTTATGTGTATTATTATACTTACCCTGTATAATGTACATATGGTTGGCAAACAACAACTTAAGACCGAAATGCTTATAGAGCTCCCGGTAGAAGATATTGCTGCGCTATCTGAAGAGGAAGAAGTAGAAGAGGAAATTGAGCAAAAAGAGCGAGATCTAATTGCTGCCAAAAGAACTCATGATGCGTTTAACGAAGATTTTGAAGATCCTGACCACAATGAATTTGAAGAGCGAATGAAAGCTCTAACCGAAGATAATGGTAAAGGAATGGAAGGTGATAACAATATGCTCACTAATACAGATGGTGCCGATATGATAACAGAACCCGAAGATTCTGAAACACAAAATGAAGATACAGGTAATGCTGAAGATGAAAAAGCCTCTAATATTGAAACAAATAATCGCAACAGTTCGTTAAGCTACGCTCTAAAAAACAGAAAAGCTTTGAGATTGCCAAACCCTGTTTACACTTGTCAAGGGAGTGGCAAAGTAGTTGTTAAAATTGAAGTCAATAAAAATGGATATGTGTATCAAACCAAAGTTGATAAACGCAACTCTACTACGAGAAATGAATGCTTATTTGACAATGCCATGCAATATGCTAAAAAAGCTCTTTTTTCTTCATCGACTATGGAGCAACAAAATGGATCTATCACTTATTATTTTAATTACTCTGAATGATTTTTTAAAAGTTCAAAGAAATCATTAACAAGTGTTTTTCCTTTGTCCTTATTGTACCAAATTTGTAAATCTTGTTTAAAGAGAGCGTTCAGGCTACCATGTTCCTGTTTAAAAGCCTCTACCATTTTGGTAGCTGTTGATGGTCTTGGTCCCCAGGTAAAAAGGATGCGTTCCTCCATTTTTGAATAGGCTATTAATTTTGGGATAGAGCGTCCCTTATTTGTTAGAAAATTATCCATAAGATCTAAATGTTGATCCCTAAAAACAATACGCAAATCGATCCCTGGGTTTAATGCTGCGATTTTATTCAAAACAGGAAGTGATTGCGCTGCATCGCCACACCATCCTTCGGTTATAACGAGCCAGGTACTATCAACCTCCATTTCTGCAATAGCAGCTCCAATCGCTTGGTCAATTACTAGTGTTTTGTCCAACCTTTTCATTCGTCGTTCGTTAAGCATACTATAATTGGTTAAAGCTTCAGATTGCTCTTTACCTGTAGACATTCCTGTTGCTAATAGGGCGCTAATCTTCTCTTTATATTCGGTATAACTTATAGAGGCAGCAATACCCTTTTTAATAAGGTTTGCTATTGGAGTTGCTTTAACTTCTTTCATACAATGTTCTTTAGTAGTAGATGGACGCATTCTACACGGTATCCTTACATTTAAAACACATTTTATTATAGTATCTTTAGTATCTAAATTACAAAAATTGATGGATAAACAACGTTGCCACTGGTGCTCCTCAGATGTGGAGTATCAAAAGTATCACGATCAAGAATGGGGAGTTCCTGTGCATGACGATACTGTATTGTTTGAATTTTTATTATTAGAATCCTTTCAAGCAGGGCTAAGTTGGCTTACTATTTTAAAAAAAAGAGAGAATTTTAGAAAAGCTTTTGATAATTTCGATTATACCCGTATCGCAATGTATGATCAGGTTAAGATAGAAGAATTGCTACGTAATTCAGGCATCATAAGAAATAAGCTTAAAATAAATGCTGCTATTATGAATGCTCAAAATTTTATGAAAGTTCAACAAGAATTTGAAAGTTTTGATAACTATATATGGAGTTTTGTAACTTATACCCCCATTAAAAATCATTGGAAACATTTTTCAGAATGTCCTGCTACTACACCTCTTTCAGATAAGATCAGTAAAGACCTAAAAGATAGAGGGTTTAAATTTGTAGGTTCAACTATTATCTATGCTTACATGCAGGCTATAGGCATGGTTGATGATCATGAGATTAACTGTTTTAAATATTAATTGAATAGCTTGTTCGTATTCTTACCTCAATTACTTATAATTTTGATCCATAACACAAGTCTCCTGCGTCCCCTAATCCAGGAACTATATATCCCTTAGAACTTAATGTGTCATCTATGGTAGCGATCCACACATGCGTATTTTGAGGAAAAATAGAGTTAACATGCTCAACCCCCTGTATTGATCCAATTACAGACACGATATGAATATTTTTAGGTGTTCCATACTTTAATAAGGCATGGTAAGTATTTTCTAATGTTCTGCCTGTTGCTAACATAGGATCTATCAAAATCAACGTTTTACCTTCAATAGATGGTGCCGCAAGATAATTTACTACCACCTCAAACGCATCTGAAGTATCAAAGTGCTTACGATATGCCGATATGAATGCGTTTTCTGCTGTATCAAAATAATTCAACAACCCTTGATGCAACGGCATTCCTGCTCTCAAGATAGAGCACAAAACTAATGCTTCATTGGGTACGCTTACATATTTATTGCCTAACGGCGTTTGCACATTTTTGGATATTACAGCTAACTTTTTACTTAATTCATATCCTAAAATCTCTCCTATACGTTCTATATTTCTTCTAAAACGCATACTATCTTTTTGTAGCGTATCATCTCTCATTTCAGCAATAAATTGATTTAGAATTGATGTCGAAGTCTCAAAATTATGTACCGTCATAGTTTCTTTATTATGTAAGTAAATCTATAGGAAGATATAATTTTTATTTCAAATAGTTCATAAATATGGTACGTTCTATTTCTCTGGCTCCCAAACTTGCCAAATGATCGGTATACATTTGGCAATCGATCAATTTGATGCCCTCGGATGCTAATTGTTGAACTAAAGAAACAAAGGCAAATTTGGATGCATTGCTAACCTTGGAAAACATGCTTTCTCCACAAAATACTTCTTGATTCCTTAATAAAACTCCATATAATCCTCCAACAAGGACATCCTCTTGCCATACCTCAACAGAAATTGCATATCCTAATCTGTGTAAGTCGTGATATGCATTTATCATATTTGAGGTAATCCAAGTACCATCTTGATCCTTTCTTGGTATAGAAGCACAAGCACTAATCACTTCTTTAAAACGAGTATTAAACGTAGTTTTAAAAGTATTTTTTCGCATTAACTGCCTCATGCTTTTACTTATTCTCAGTTCATTTGGAAAAAGTACCATGCGGGGATCAGGACTAAACCATAAAATTGGTTGGTCATCTGTAAACCATGGAAAAATACCATTAGTATAAGCACATAATAAACGCTCGCTAGAAAGATCACCACCCACCGCTAACAATCCATCTTTGTTGGCTAGATGAACAGGAGGAAAATCTATAGTATCTGTTAGAATATGCAAAATTAAGCTGAATGTTTATCACGTTAAATATCAAATAGTTGTTTGATTTAATCAAAAAAATGACAATATTTGTTAATGCCTTTTAAGTTAAATTTTGTTCATCATTGCTTTTTTGAGTTTTATTAGAAGGTATAATCAAATTCACAATATGAAAAGTCCGACACATAGAGTATCGGACTTTTTTTTGTCTACCTATCAAACCAAAGACTGTTTATTTTATAATACTACCTTTAGAATGGCAGATCGTCATGATCTTCTTCTGATAAATCGGTAGCAGGTTCAAACGCATCAGCAGGTGGCATTGGAGCGGCTGTAGAAGCCATGGGCTGAAGGTTTTCAATTCTCCATCCTTGAATAGAATTAAAATATTTTGTTTCTCCCTGAGGATTCACCCATTCTCTTCCTCTCAAATTGATACTTATTTTTACATCTTGCCCTACCTGAAAATTATTAAGTAAATCACATTTATCCTGAACGAATTCAACCATTATATGTTGAGGATATTGCTCATCTGTGGTCACTACTACTTCTCTCTTTCTAAAACCATTGCTACCAAAGCTTTGTACCTCACCTACCATTTTTACTTTTCCTTGTACTTCCATCTTAATCTATTATTTATTTGCTGCTAAAATTTTCCAGGCAGTAATTACATCATTTTGATCCAAATACTGTTTGGCAAATTTATGAATTTCTGTCGGGTTATTAGAAATTATTTGCCCTTTAATCTCGGGGTGCTTGTCAAAAAAGATTGCTATATCAGTCTCATTTGGAAGCTCTTCTACATTACCTAACTTACCAAGATCGTTACCAGTTAACACAGTACTTAATCGAATGCTTTCGGGCAAAGCATCAACTCCGATACCAAGAGTGGTAATTGGTTTTGGCACTTCAAACATACCTGTCTTAGCCCTTGTATACCAGTTACCGCCCATTCTCGCTACTTGGTCTATTTTTTCCTGATCGATCCTACCGTTGGTATCCAAAACAGACGCTTTGACATGCATTAGTAGAACTTCACAGATGACTAGATTACCTGCTCCCCCTTCTTTACCCAAAGCAATAACTTCTTTTACTGAACATTCAAATTGAACAGGTGACTCCTCAACCCTAAAGGGTTTGATTTTTACTGCAGGCTGCATTGTTAATCCAGACTTTTGAAACTCGTTAACACCCGCAGCATATTCTGTACTAGTTAGAGACATTTGCTGGACAATATCGTAGTTGACTACATTAATTACTACTTCATTAGTATCCATAATGTTGTCTAGAGTATGTTTGGTGGTGTTATCACGTACTCTTCGTGCTGGCGAAAATATTAGAATAGGAGGATTTGCACTAAATACGTTAAAAAAACTATAGGGTGATAAATTTGGATTACCATCTACATCTACCGTACTTGCGAATGCTATAGGTCTGGGACCGATGGCACCCAACATCATTCCGTGCAATTTACCTGTACTTACTTCTTTAGGATCTATAGCTATCATAATTTCTTTTGTGTGTTACAAAGATAATAAAGTTTAAATGCAGGATAGTGTTATAAAAATCGATTTAGCATTTGATCTTATATACTAAGTGTCTAATAAAACGTTTATATTTAAAAATTAATCTTTACCACATGAATTTTTCTGATGAGCGGAAATTAGCGAGTTATTTTATTATTATAGCTGTTCTCTTAATTTCGGGATTAGTCCTCTGGAATACTTCTCTTTTTTTACAACGTCTTAAAGAGGATGAACGTATTAAAATGCAAGTTTGGGCACAATCTCAAAAGGCACTAAATAGCGAACAATCTGATGACTATCTAGACCTATCTATTTTAATTGGAGGTACAAATAATACTATTCCAATCATTATTACCGATGGTAAACATCAATTTATAAGGGATTCTTCTGGTAAAATAGACGCTGGTTACTTCAAAAATCTATCTTCAAATATAATTGAAGATGAAGAGGAATTAATGGCTTTTCTACTTGACTTAAAATCAGAAAACGCACCTATAGAACTAGACTTAAAAGGTACAGTTCAATACATTCATTTTGGCAACTCGGCAATTCTCAAAAAATTAAAATACTATCCCATTGCAATTGCACTCATCCTCTTTTTACTTATCGGAGTTATTTATTTTTTCTTTACTACCTCAAAAGCAAGTGAGCAAAATAAACTATGGGCAGGGATGGCCAAAGAGACCGCCCATCAAATCGGCACACCGCTATCTTCACTCGTGGGATGGAATGAAATATTAAAGACCGAGAATGTAAATCCAGAGTATCTGGTAGAAATGGAAAAGGATATTGAACGTTTGCGCGTTATCACAGAACGATTCTCAAAAATTGGATCTATACCTAATCTTGAAGATAAAGATATTGTTGCCGAGACTAAAGAAGCTTATACGTATATAGAAGCGCGTAGCTCAAAACTAATTAATTTTTCAATCAAATTGCCTGATCATCCTATCATGGTACGCTTAAACTCACAATTATTTGGTTGGACTATAGAAAACTTAGTAAAAAATGCTATTGATGCAATGAAAGGGAAAGGAGATCTTAAAATCGAAGTGACACAAGACAATAAACGTATTTATATTAAAATTAAAGATTCTGGTAAAGGATTACCAAAAAGTAAATTTAGTAAAATATTCGAACCTGGGTATACTTCAAAAAGTAGGGGCTGGGGATTAGGGCTGTCGCTAGCAAAAAGAATCATAGAGGAGTATCATTCTGGTAAAATAAAAGTTTTACGATCAGAACTAGGTAGAGGTTCCGTTTTTCAAATTACTTTAAAAAAAATTGAAATTGAAACACAAGAAAGTTAAATCCTGGTCGTTATATTCTGAAAAACCAAACCAACGTGAAAACTGAATATATCAACCTTAAAAAAGCGGTATTAAATAATAATTGCCCAGAATGTTTTGCGACAGAAAGCTTGACTTTAAGCTTTGATCAAAAAAAGGTTACCTCACCCTTTGTCATTCAGATTAGAAAGGAAATTATTGAAAACATGCACTGTAAGAAATGCGATACCGAAATTTTTGCAGGGCGTTATACCGACGATATCGAGCGTGTATACCAATACCACAAAAAAACAGTAGCTCCAAAGAGTCCCTCTATACGACTAAGACCTCTGTCAATTATAATTTTGATTTTTATAGTTTTAATCGGCATTGTACTATATGCCTTTATTCAAAACCCTGAGTGGTTTGAGTTAAACGAGATACTTTGACATAATTTTTCTAAGATCCTCGGGAATCATAAAGGTTTTGTTTTTAGTAAAATCAAAGCAAACAGCGACATCATAGCCCGTTGCGCACAACGTATTCTCATCGTTATAAAGAGTATGACGTAGACCAAAACTAGAATTTTTAATGTATTCTATGTTAGATTTTATACGCACATTGCCCGGATAAAACAAAGGATGTTTGAAATCACATTTTGAAGACACTAACATAGGCCCCTCTTTGGTCTCTGCATAGCGTTTTGCTAAACCTAAAACCTCCCAAAATTGTACGCGAGCACTTTGCATGTATTTCATGAAATTAAGATTATTAACATGCTGATAAGTGTCCATTTCACTCCAATCGATTCGTAACAACAACTCTAAAGATTGTGCCATTTTATGCTTTAAAATTTGCTTGAATATCTTTTGCTAACTTTTTAAGTTCTTCGTCACTCATGACAATTTTTTTTTCAAATCGCATGTCATCCATAGATTGTAAAGGTATAAGATGTACATGAACATGAGGTACTTCTAGACCTATAACAGCCATACCAACTCGTTTACAGGTCACTGTCCTCTCTAATGCTTTTGCTACATTACGAGAGAAACGCATAAGTTCTATATAAGTCGTCTCATCAAGATCAAACAATTTATCTTCTTCTAATTTTGGTATGCATAAAGCATGACCCTTGGCATTAGGATTTATATCCAAAAAAGCATAAAAATTATCGTCCTCTGCCAGTTTATAAGAAGGAATCTCTTTATTAATTATTTTAGTAAAAAGGGTAGCCATAATTTGTATTTATTAATATATACAGGAAATATAAATATATTGTTATTAGAAGGTATAAAAAAAACCTTTCTTAGCTATTAAAAAAAGGTTTTTTACAGTTGTTTCAAATTATATCTTATCTAGAAATTTCGATAATATCAAATTTCATTGTTCCATTGGGTACCTGTATCTCTGCAACATCCCCAATACTTTTTCCTAATAGTCCTTTACCAATAGGCGAATCTACAGAAATCTTTCCTGATTTTAAATCAGCTTCACTTTGCGCAACCAACTTATATGTCATCTCTGCACCATTGGTTTGATTCTTAATTTTTACAAATGAATGGATTAGTGCTTTTGATGTATCTAATTGTGATTCGTCAATTAATCTGGCATTGGATAACGTAGCTTCCATTTTAGAGATTTTTAACTCCAAAAGCCCTTGAGCCTCTTTGGCTGCATCGTATTCTGCATTTTCACTTAAATCTCCTTTATCCCTAGCCTCTGCAATCGCTTGCGAAGCTTTAGGACGTTCTACATCTTTGAGTTGATTTACCTCATCTCTCAATTTCTTAAGTCCTTCTGCGGTATAATATGATATTTTACTCATAGTTCCTTCATTTATATAAATAGAAAAAATCCCATTGTCATGGGACTTCAACTTAACAAATATAAGAAAAATTTATAGGTGCAAATAATTTTTACCCTTCCATTAAACAAGAGTCTCAACATATTTTTAAAACAATATGATATACAGGATGAAAAAAGTAAATTTGTAAAAAGTTTGTGCGACATGAAACGATTTAACGTAGTAGTTCTTGGTATTTTTTTTTATGTATCGTGTGCTAAAGATGATACATCTCGTGTAGATAACCCTTTTATACCTTCAGTAAATTTTACGCATACTATTAATCTTGATCTGCCACAGTACAACAGTCTTAAATTCCCAAACAATTCGTTTGTAGAAACTATTGATGGTGTAGGTGTCAAAGGTGTTATCATTTACAATGTAGATAACACACTTTATTCGGCTTTTGAGCTAAGCGATCCTAACATCACTCCTAGTTCATGTTCTGCATTGCTTGTAGAAGGTATTGAAGCTTCTTCTAACTGTGATAATGCTAATGTTTATGAAATTGTAAGCGGCAAACAATTAGAGGGTGAGGGTGGCTATCCATTGGTGCGCTACGCGATCCGTAGGGATGGCAACTCGTTAACTATTACAAACTAAACTTATTAAGTCCACCTTCCAAATTTAACAAGGTTAGATCTTTTCTAAGTTTTGTAAGAATCTGTATTGCTTTTTTGCTACGATTCCCAGATTGACAGCATAGTACAATAGGTTTAGTATTGGTAATAGAGGACGCTTTGCTTTCGAGTTCATGTAAGGGTATGTGATAACCCCCGATATTAAATTCTTGATATTCTGAGTAGTTTCGTACGTCTATCAACGTATAAAGATTTCTGTTATTCTTAAAATCTGAAGAACTGATAGTCCCTGTTTTTTTTATTCCGCAGAAAATTCCATAATCATTATCAAGCCTACTAATTTCATGGTTTATGTTTTTATCAAAATGAAGTATTTGTTGTTGCATGCTTAAAGTGTCAAAACGTAAAAGCTTCCCTTTTAAGACGACTCCAATACCAACAATCATTTTAAGTACTTCGTTTGCCATCATACCGCCTATAATCCCTGGTAATACTCCTAGCACACCTATATCAGAACAATTAGGTAGCGCATTCTCTCCAGGAGGCTCTGGAAAAAGACATCGATAAGTAGGTCCGTTATCAAAATTGAACACAGAGATTTGACCTTCAAATTTAAAAATGGAACCAAAAACCAATGGTTTCTTGGTGATAATAGCCCCATCGTTAATAAGGTATTTAGCAGGAAAATTATCAGTGCCATCTACAACAATATCATACTCTGCAAAAATAGAAAGTATGTTCAAAGTACTTAACCGCTCATTATAAGTTTTAAATCTAACGTGCGGATTTAATTTACTCAGTTTTTGAGAGGCCATGTGAACCTTGGGTTTTCCGATATCATCAACCGTATATAAAACTTGTCGTTGTAAATTTGATTGATCAACTTTATCATCATCTATAATACCTATCGTACCTACCCCTGCCGACGTTAGATATTGTAATACTGGACAACCTAATCCTCCAGCTCCAATCATCAAAACTTTACTATTTTTTAATTTTTCCTGTCCTTCTAGACCTATTTCTTCGAGAATAAGGTGTCGATTGTACTGTTTTTGTTCATTTTGTGTCAGCATACATACTTTGAGCTTAGAATCAATTAAAATATTCCCAATCTTTCCATACTACTTCCAGTCCCTTATCTTTCAGCATCCTAGTTATAGCTTCTGTAGAACGTTCGTCAGAAATTTGAAATTGCTCTAGCGATTGTTGTTCAACAACATAGCCGCCAGGATTAGTTTTAGAAGCCGCACTTATCGAAGTAATACCTAGATTAACAATATGCTCTCTAAAAAGTTCACTTTCTCTAGTAGACATGGATAGTTCTACATCTGCATCAAACAATCTAAAGGCACAAATTAATTGAACGAGATCCCTATCAGTCATTTCAACTTTTGGCTCTAATCCCCCACTATGTGGTCGTAATCTTGGAAAAGAAACCGAATATTTAGTTTTCCAATAGGTCTTTTGAAGGTAACGCAAATGAAGTGCTGTAAAAAAACTATCGGCTCGCCAATCTTCTAAACCAAATAGAGCTCCAAGTCCAATCTTATGAACTTGCGCGCGTCCCAACCGATCTGGTGTTTCTAATCGATACTTAAAATTTGACTTTTTGCCTTTTGGATGATGCTTTTTATATTCCTTTTGATGATAGGTTTCTTGGTATACCAGAACAGCATAAAGTCCCGCTGCTATTAACTCCTCATAATCTTCTTGATCGAGTGGCTGTACCTCGATTGTAATATTAGCAAAGTACGACCTAATTAGTGTAATCGCATTTTTAATATAGGAAACCCCTACAGTTTTGTTAGCCTCTCCTGTTACCAGAAGGATATGATTATGTCCTTTTGATTTAAGATAGGAAACTTCTTCAATAATTTCTGAATCTGTAAGAGTACGCCTTGGGATTTTATTGGTCATGCTAAACCCACAATATGTACAGATATTTTGACATTCATTACTCAAATACATTGGAGCATACATTTGAATCGTATTACCAAAACGTTTTTTTGTAATGCTACTGCTCTTCTGCGCCATGATTTCCAAAAAAGGACGTGCAGCGGGCGAAAGTAACGCTTTAAAATCGTCTAAGTCCAAACGCTCTGAATGTAGTGCTCGCACTACATCAGTTTGTGTCTTTGAATAAATACTACGTAACACATCATCCCAATTATAGGACTCAAATAAAGTTTGAAAGGTTTTCATAAGTAAGACATATAAACTCTAACCACTATTATAAATCTAAAAATGATGTCAAAGGACTACTTGCTTTTGCTTCGCTTATTGCAGCACCGAGTTTAGCTAAATGTGCAAGTCTACCAGCACTAACAGCTAATTTAAATGCTTGAGACATAGCCACTGGATCTTTACTAACCGCGATCGCTGTGTTTACTAATACTGCATCGGCACCTATTTCCATAGCCTGTGCCGCATGCGATGGACTACCAATACCCGCATCTATAATAACGGGTACATTACTTTGATCAATAATAATTTTTAAAAATTCCAAAGTTTTAAGTCCTTGATTGCTGCCAATCGGTGACCCTAGAGGCATAACACATTGTACTCCTGCCTCCTCTAAGCGTTTACATAATACTGGATCTGCATGGATGTATGGCATTACTACAAAATCTAGCTTTACTAATTCTTCGGCTGCCCTAAGGGTTTCGATAGGGTCTGGAAGAAGATATTTAGGGTCGGGATGAATTTCTAATTTAATCCAATTAGTATCTAATGCCTCACGCGCCATCTGAGCGGCAAAAATCGCTTCTTTTGCAGATCTAACTCCAGAAGTATTAGGTAGCAAATTAATTTTTGGATGATTGAGATAGGTGACTATATCATCATTTTGATTCTCTAAATTTACTCGTTTTAACGCAACAGTGACAAGTTCGCTTTCTGACATTTTGAGCGCATCTACCATAAGCTGTAAGGAACTAAATTTACCAGTTCCTGTAAATAGTCTTGAGGAGAATTCTTTATTAGCTATTGTTAATGTGTCCATAGTGAGGAGTGGTTTTGTTATTATCCTAATAGGTTTTTAATGGCGTTTAATTTATTATCAAAAGTTTCTTGATGAGATAACAAAGTTGAGACGGCAATTCCTGATACACCAGTTCTCATCAACAAATCGACATCATTTTCTGTAATCCCTCCAATAGCGACAACAGGTACTTTTAACATATGATCTTTAATTCCATCCAAAATTTGTTGATACCCCATGATGCCTAAAATCGGACTTAATTTTTTTTTGGTTTTAGTATATCGATAAGGACCTAACCCTACGTAATCTACATCACTCTCAAAAAGACGTATGCAATCTGCTTTCGTATTAGCAGTGCCTCCGATAATAGCATTAGAACCTAATACCTTACGAGCTTCTTTTATATTCATATCCATGGATCCAAGATGCACCCCATCAGCTTGAGATGCTTTAGCTATACCAACGGCATCATTTACGATAAAAATTGCCTCATATTGATCACAAAGTACTCGGCAATGCATCGCTATTTTTAAATGTGTTACCAGATCTACATTTTTGAGCCGAAGTTGTATCCACTTCACTCCAGCTTTACAAACCCTTTCAATATTAGTTAGATGATCCTCTGGCGTTAACCCTTGTGAAATATATTGTAGTTGATGCATAGCTGCCTTTAATCGTTAATATTGTAAGTTTGATAATGATAGCCCAACAGTTCTTTGTTGGAATTTAAAAATTTTTCGGTATACTGTTTTGCTTTATCACAAGCCTCTTCGATAGTGTTTCCTAAAGCCAAATAACTCACAATTGAAGAAGATAATACACATCCACTACCATGTTTTGGCATACAAGCTGTAGTATTTGCTTTAAAAACTAAATGTCGTCCATTTTTCATGAAGAGTTCATCTTGCCCTACGAAATCTTTACGGTGTCCACCTTTTAGTAAAAGATGCGTTTTTTTTCTTATGTACTGAACTGTTTCTGAGATCCCTTTATTAGGATATATTTTCTGAATTTCATTAAAATTTGGCGTAAGTAGAAAAATTTTTTCCAGCACTTTATCTAGTTCAATATCTGAAACCTCATGAAATGTAAACTTTGTGCTCGAACTTATGACTGGATCTAAGATAATTTTCAGTTTGCTGTTGTTTACTAATAAGATATCTAGAATTTTATTTAAAATCTTCCAGTTTTCAATAATGCCTATTTTTATAACGCCTATTTTGAAACGCTCGAGTATTATATGAATTTGATCTACTATTATATCAACAGATATCCAATGACAAGCATGAAATTCTATATCATTTTGTACTGTATTTGCGGTACAAACTCCTAGTCCATAGACACCAAGTGACTCAAAAGTTTTTATATCTGCAGTTAATCCAGCACCACTTGAAGGATCAAAACCAGCTATAGTAAGTACATTGGGTCTATTTTCTGGCGTCATTCTTATTCTAATTTTTGATATATCTTGTTATAGCTATTCTTAACATCTTTAAAATTTTCAAGAAAATTTTTTGTATTCCATACAGCACCCAAAATAGCAATGCCTTTAAATCCAAGATTATAAGCTTTATAAACAGTTAGTTTTGTAATACCCCCCAAACCTATGACAAAAGCATTTACACTTGACACATCAAAATTTTTGCCTTTATAATTAGACTTAGAAATAGCATCAAAAACAGGACTTAGAAATACATAACTAAAACCCACAGAAATATTTTCAAGATCACTTTTGGTATGAAAAGAACTCGTTATCTTATACCCCTTTTTAATGAACTTATTAACATGTATTTTTAATGTGTTACCTAATGCTAAACGCTTTTGCTCTTGTAGATGAACACCTCCAAGATCGAGGGTTTCAACGAGTTCATGATACTGATGTATTATAATTTTCTTGTAATACTTAGAATTTATTTTATTCAATAAGTCCTTGTAACCCTTAAAATCTAAAAAGGGTTTGCGTATATGTAACTGCTCTAAACCATGCTCAAATAATTGATTAATTTTAAAAGCTTCATCTTTAATAGCCTCTTCTGATGTAATGACAATTAGCATAATAATTCAGTTAAGAAATAAGTGTTCTATTAATTGTTTTTCAAATTTAAAGATACACTTCGCTACCTTTCTCTTTAAACTCTGTAGCCTTTTCTTGCAATCCTTTTTCTAGAGCAATATTTTCTTCTATTTCCTTGTTTGCAGCGTATTCTCTTACTTCTTGAGAAATTTTCATCGAGCAAAATTTAGGTCCACACATACTACAAAAATGGGCGATTTTAGCACCCTCAGCAGGCAGTGTTTCATCATGGTATTCTCTTGCCAACTCTGGATCCAATGATAAATTAAATTGATCATTCCATCTAAACTCAAAACGAGCTTTACTCAATGCATCATCTCTATGTTGTGCACCAGGATGTCCCTTGGCCAAATCTGCAGCATGAGCGGCTATTTTATAAGTAATAACTCCTGTTCTTACATCCTCTTTGTTAGGTAAACCTAAATGCTCTTTTGGTGTTACATAACATAGCATGGCTGTTCCATACCATCCAATCATTGCTGCTCCTATACCTGATGTAATGTGATCATAACCTGGCGCTATATCAGTCGTTAATGGACCTAAAGTGTAAAAGGGCGCTTCTCCACACGCCTCCAACTGTTTGTCCATATTAGCTTTGATCATATGCATGGGGACGTGTCCTGGACCTTCAATAAAAGTTTGAACATCATGTTTCCATGCAATTTTGGTTAATTCACCCAAAGTTTCTAATTCTGCAAACTGCGCTTCATCATTTGCATCTGCTATACATCCTGGTCGTAACCCATCACCTAGAGAGAATGCAACGTCATAAGCTTTCATAATTTCACAAATTTCTTCAAAATGAGTATAAAGAAAACTTTCTTTATGATGCGCCAAACACCATTTTGCCATAATGGATCCTCCACGTGAGACAATACCTGTAATTCTCTTGGCAGTCATTGGCACATAGGCTAACCTAACCCCTGCATGAATGGTAAAGTAATCTACTCCTTGTTCGGCTTGTTCGATAAGGGTGTCTTTAAAAATTTCCCACGTTAAATCCTCTGCCTTACCATTTACTTTTTCTAAAGCTTGATAGATCGGCACAGTACCAATGGGTACAGGGGAATTACGAATTATCCATTCTCGGGTTTCATGTATATTGTTTCCTGTAGAAAGATCCATAATATTATCTGCACCCCAACGACACGCCCAAACTGCTTTTTCGACTTCTTCTTCGATACATGAGGTTGTGGCAGAGTTTCCAATATTTGCATTAATTTTAACTAGAAAATTACGTCCTAAGATCATTGGTTCACTCTCAGGATGATTGATGTTTGAGGGTATTACTGCACGTCCTCTGGCCACCTCTTCTCTTACAAACTCTGGTGTAATAACTTGCGGAATATTTGCGCCAAAATCCTGTCCTGGATGCTGTATAGATAGACGTTTCACTTCCTGCAACTTTTGATTCTCTCGTATTGCAACATACTCCATCTCTGGCGTTATGATTCCTTGCTTGGCATAATGCATTTGTGATACATTCTTGCCTTTTTTAGCTTTTCTTGGTTTATGTATATGATTAAATCTCAAATGATCCAGTTGCTCATCATTAAGCCTTTGATTACAATAAATTGAAGAAAATTTATCTAACTGTTCGATATCATCGCTTTTGGAAATCCATGATTCTCGTATGCGATCGATACCAGTATGCACATCAATATTTTTGGAAGGATCGGTATAGGGACCACTAGTATCATAAACCGTTACTGGTTGATTTGGTGTTTTCTTTTTTGAAAAACTATCTGTAGTATCATCCAGTTGAATCTCGCGCATAGCGACATTAACCTCTGGATGTATCGTTCCTTTTACATAGATTTTTTTTGACGCCGGAAAAGGGGTTGTGGTAATAATATGCTGTTTTGGTGCTGTATCTTGTTTTTTCATAGTAAAATATTTGAGCAAATTGGTTTATAATCTAAAAATTATCCTCCTTGGGTGGCTTGAATAATTGTAATATTATCCTTCTCTTCGATATTAGTGGTATTCCATTGGTCTTTGCCAACAACACGGTTATTTTGAGCAACTGCAATTCCAGTTTCAGGGATTGATAGCTGTTGCAAAAGTTCTCTTATAGAACTAGGATTCTTTATCGTTTGAGCAATATTGTTTACAGTTATGGTCATACATATTTAAATTTGTAACCATAAACTTAGGAGGAGACATAATAGTTTATGTCTTTGAAGAATTTACTACTTTATTAGCACTACAGTAGTAACTTTTCCCTTCGTCGGTATTAACCGCATCAGGTTCAAAGGGTAATTTCTCAGACCTAACCGAAGTTAAGGACACCCCTAAAGTTTATAGGATAAAAATAAGAAAACTAAACTAATTAAAATAACTAGATAGTTTTTAATTCGTTTATTAAAATTTTAAAGTTACACCCACCAAAAAATTGATACCCGCTTGTGGGTAAAAAAACACATCTTCTGCGGTACTTACAGTTCCTGGTACGCTAAAATCATCTTCGTATGTATAAAAATATCCATTGGACTCATATTTCTGGTCAAAAACATTATTTATCAAACCTGTAAAGAGTACTGATTTAAAAAAGGGTATTGTTTTCAGTTCGTAAACAATATTAAAATCATTCACAAAAAAAGCATCTAGTTTTGAGGTTTCACTATCTATATTACCCATAAATTGCTCGCCTACATATTTTGATAAAAATCCAATTTGCAAATTTTTAAGGGGACGATAGGCTATCATATTACCAGCTACTATAGCAGGTGAGTATGATATATTTGTATCGCCTAGTGCTACCAAACCACCATCTCTAGTCGTTACAAAATCCTTGTTCTTATTTGTACTTAATGCAACATTTGGCCTGATACTCAATTGATCTGTTAGCAAAATATCTGCATCAATCTCGATGCCTAATCGGTAACTCTTACCACTTGTTGTTCTTTCAAAATTACCAGTATCATCTAAAGCCCCTGTAAGAACTAGCTGATCTTGATACCACATATAGTAGATATTGGCGTTAAAAATTGTTTTGTTTTTTTTAAACCTCCAACCTAGCTCAATATCTTCTAATCGCTCTGCAGTGTATATGTCATTCTCAAAATCAGCTCTGCGAGGTTCTCTATTTGCTACTGCATATGACATATATATTTGGTTGGCAGAACTCACTTGGTAAGTTGCTCCTAACTTCGGATTAAAAAAATCGTACCGCTTATCAACATTCAAAGGTGCTCTATCTGAAGTTAGACCATCTGTATTGTAATTCACAAATCGCCCTTGAAGATCTACGAATGCACTCAATTTATCAGTAACTCTATAGGTTGCTTTGCCAAAAATAGAAAACTCTTCCTTTTTACCATTACCGAAGTAATATTGGTCTCGTATCTCGGATCCACCTGCATTTTGTGCCCAAATAATTTCTCCAAAATGATCTCCATCATAATAACTGTAAAAAGCTCCAAAATCTATATCAATACTATTATTCTTATAATTAGCCGAAGCATTTACAACATAAAAATCATTATCAAGCCATCGTCGACGTATTAAATCAGTAGTTTCTATGGTTTCATCACCTACAATAATTGGTGTCAAATCATAGTTTTCAAAATCTTGATCTTCCTTATATTGTTCAAAATATCCTCTTCCATAGGTATAGTTTAACCCAAGATTTGTAGACCAATTATTATTATACTTTTGGTTCCAATGCAATTGATAATGATCTTGTTTGTAGTTATCTACTTCATTATCATAAAAACGATCGTTTCCATTCTCATCGGTATAGGCACCGACAGAATTAAATGTTCTGTTTTCCTTTAAAGTTTCTGGATCAACCCCGTTCCATGACTGGTAGGTAATCTCATGTCCCCCAAACGTTATCGCTTTAATTAAAGTGTTATCATTAACATAAGAACTTTGAAGATAATAGGATTTTAGATCAGATGAAGCTCTATCTATATAGCCATCTGAGGCTATAGCCGAGAGTCTTCCTGCTATTTCAATATGATCATTAAGGATTCCTGTACTAAATTTTACAGTATGCTTTCTTGTATCAAAAGAACCAAATGAATTTGCCACTTCAGCATAAGCCTGATTTGAAACGGCATCAGTTAGTAAATTTAAACTAGCCCCAAATGCTCCAGATCCATTGGTAGATGTTCCCACTCCACGTTGAAGCTGCAAGTTTTCGATTGACGAAGAAAAATCAGGCAAATTTACCCAAAATGTACCTTGACTCTCTGCATCATTAAATGGAATACCGTTAAGGGTAACATTGACTCTAGAAGCATCACTCCCTCTCACCCTTATATATGTGTATCCAACCCCAGCACCGGCATCTGTAGAAGTTACTACACTAGGAAGATAATTCAATAATACAGGTATATCTTGACCAAGATTACGCGTTTGAATTTCTTTCTTTGACAGATTAGAATGAGTAATAGGCGAATCTGCCTCTACTCGTACTGTTTTTACTAATACTTCCTCAAGTTTTTCAATAGCTGAAGCAACACTATCTTTTGGTGATGTTTGTGCAAAGCCAAAGCTTATGCTTACTAAATAAAAAGCAATTAATAGACTATTTTTCATTCGTATTACTGTTACGAATAAAAGGGGTTATTATTCTATGATTTGTGATAATTATAAAAAAATAAGTGATTTGTATATGTCTACTATTTCACTATACATACACTTATAACACCTGTTGTCAAAAAATTTCTCAATCTTTTGGCGCCGTCGTCCCTTAGCAGCATTACCTGCCCAGGTTCATCGGGTATAATCTCAGCCTCCTAAAAAGCACCCCTTATGAGATAAGGGCACAAAAATATCATGTTTAAAGGATTTATCATACCTTTAATAGAACTAAATTTTAAGTTACTTAATTTTGTAGTTTGACAGTGCTTATGAAAAATACTAAAAGATCGGTAACTTTTAAAATTGTAGCTAGTTATTTTTTGGCTGGAGTGCTTGCGGTGATTGCTTTTTGGGTGATCTATAGACAAATAAATAATTACACGCAGATTACTGAAATTAAAAACAAAAACAACGAAAAACTTTTTTTGGTTGGGGAAACCTTAACTGGACTTTATGAGGCAGAAAGTTTGACACGTAACATTGTACAAACCGCCGACGTAGATAAATTTAAAAATTATAAAGCCAAAATCGATACCATACTTAAAACTATTCATAAGGTTTCTGAAATATCAGAAGACAGTTTACAGACAATTAAAATCGATAGTTTAAAATATTTAATCGATAGTAAAAACAAAAATTTTGAGGAACTTATCAAATTATACAAACAACGAAAAGAGAAAGGAATATATGCAACAGCTATTGACGAATTAAAAAAGGCTAATGAGTCTTTTGACGACGCCGACTATGAGAAACGTTTTAGAACTTTAGATCCACAGTTTCGTAAATCGGTAGTGAATATTATAAGCTTAACGAAAGAAGATAACGCAGAGCGACTCACAAATCAGACTATAGATTCATTGACAACTACTGTAAGACAAGTGCTTACCGAGTTAGAAGAACGCGACAAAAAATATAAGCTTCAAATTTCTCAAAAAGAAAATAAACTATTAGAAAAGGATCAGGTCATTACGCGTCAATTACGAGATCTCTTGGCAACTATTGAGAAAAATGAACGAAACGATTATTATCAACGCTTAGAAGCCTCAAGTCAAATGCTTGATAAGACTTCTAGGATTATAGTAATTATCGCTTTAGCAAGTTTACTTGTTGCCATTGTTTTTTTATTTTTAATAATTAGAGATGTCTCACGAAGTCAAACATATCGAATCGCACTAGAAGAAGAAAAAGCTTATAAAGAGTCTCTTTTAAAAACCAGAGAAACGCTAATTACTACCGTAACCCACGATTTAAGATCACCACTCAACTCAGTCATTGGATATTCGGACCTCTTAGGAAAAACAGCGTTAAACACAAAGCAAGAACATTATCTGGATCACTTAAAAAAATCCTCAGACTACATCCTGCATTTGGTCAATGATTTATTGGACTTATCCAAACTTGAAGCGGGAAAAATGATTATCGAAGAACTTCCATTCACTCCCAAAAAAGTTATTGAATCTACGGTGATGAGTGCTATCCCTATAAATGATCCAAAACAACTTGCAATTAATATAGATACTGAGGAGAGTTTAACGAGACAATATTTGAGTGATCCCTTTAGAATTAAACAGGTGCTCACAAATTTGATAAACAATGCCTACAAATTTACAAATAGCGGGTCTATTACTGTATCTAGTAAAATTTTAGAAAATGGGGTATCAGAAGAGCACTTAATTATAAAGATTAAAGATACAGGAATTGGTATTACTGAAGAGCAGCAGCAACACATTTTTGAGGAGTTCTCTCAAGGAGACGACAATACCGAAAAACAATATGGTGGGTTTGGTTTGGGATTGGCAATCACCAAAAAAATTATTTTACTCTTAAAAGGAACTATCACTTTGGAAAGCACTCCTGGCGAAGGCAGCATATTTACAGTTACAATACCTGTGCAGCGCAGCCATATGCTTTTGGTCGAAGAAGATTCGGACAACAAAAATTACAAAGCACTAAAAGATAAACGTGTCCTTTTAGTAGATGATGATCCTACACAGTTAACTCTTACTTGCGAAGTTGCAGAGTTAGCGGGATTGCAGTATGACAGTGCCTCCAATGCAAAAACTGCATTAAAGCTCGCTCTAACAAAAGAGTACGATCTTATTTTGACCGACATACAAATGCCGCAAATGGATGGTTTCGAATTTCTTACCATGTTGCAAACTAATGAACAGACAAGTCAAATTCCCGTAATTGCATTATCGGGAAGAACAGACACTACCGATACCGATTATAAAAAAGCTGGATTTGCTGATAGCTTGCGAAAACCTTATGCACCTAATACACTTTTAGAATTAATAGCAAATACTTTGCAAATTGATACTAGAGTATTAGCCTATACTAGTGAGTCTGAAACTAACAATAATGAATATTCACTACACGACTTAATGGCTTTTGCACAAGGGGATTCCGAAAGTTTGTACGCGATCTTAGACACATTTTATAACAGTACTGAAACAAATCTAAAACTTCTGAAAAAGGCTGTAAAAACGAACGATATAGAAGAGATAAAATCAATCACCCATAAAATTCTTCCTATGTTTAGACAGATAAAAGCTACCGAAGTAGTTGAGCTGCTAGAACGAACAGAACAGCCCGAAACTTATCACCTATCGAATGACGATATCAAAAAATTAACAAACCAGAGTATCCAGAAAATACACGCACTTATTGATAAGTTGAAAGTAGAAGGTTAAAGGCTAATATCGTATTGCTTCAGCTTATTATATAAAGTTTTGCGGTCGATTGATAACATCCTAGCTGCTTTTGCTTTATTACCATTTGCCTTTTCAAGTGCATCCAAAATTAATTCCTGTTCATTTCTATTTTTAAATAAGCCATAAGTATTTTTGGGTGCTGTCGCTGTATGTACTATGTCACTTGGGAGCACCGCTAGTGTTATCCAGTCACTCTGAGTTAGTAAAACGGAACGCTTAACAATGTTTTTAAGCTCTCTCAAGTTACCTGGCCAACTATACTTTTTGAATGCCTCTAGCACCTCATCTTCAAAACCAACTACATTTTTTTCTAACTCTTCATTTGATTCTTCAAGAAAATGATTTGCAAAAAGCATAAGGTCTTCTATTCGATCTCGAAGAGGAGGCACTTTGACTGAAAACTCATTAAGTCGATGGTATAAATCTTCTCTAAAATCTCCTTCTTTTACAGCGCTACTCAAATCTTCATTAGTTGCCGCAATTACTCTTATATCTACTTCAATTTCTTTATTACTTCCAACAGGTTTTACTTTTCGTTCTTGCAAAGCTCTTAATAATTGAACTTGCAATTCATAGCTCAAGTTTCCAATTTCATCCAAAAATAAGGTACCTCCATTAGCTGCTTCAAAATGGCCTACCTTATCATTTACCGCTCCAGTAAAGGATCCTTTAATATGACCAAAAAATTCACTGGAAGCTATTTCTTTTGGTATAGCTCCACAGTCAACAGCGATAAAGGGTTTCTCTGTTCTATTACTTTCTTTATGTATGCTACTTGCTATATATTCTTTTCCTGTACCACTATCTCCAATGATAAGGACAGACATTTTTGTAGGCGCTACTAGTGCAACATACTCATTTAATTTTTTTGAAGCATCGCTAATTCCTTTCACAAAAGATGCGGCTTCCTTTTTTAAATTATCGGTTTTCTTTTTTTCTTTCGGTTTTTGATCACTTATACTTTCTTTATCTTGAACAGCTTGATCTGGAACCGGTGTAATTATCGTAGTTTTAAGTGCATTTTCAATCGTATGCAATATAGTATCGGGGTTAAAAGGTTTGGAAACATAATCAAACGCTCCCTGTTTTATGGCGGTTACTGCCATATTAACCTCGGCATAACCAGTCATCACAATTACTTGAGTGGTGAGGCTTTTTTGTTGTATTTCTTTAAGTAGAGAAATTCCGTCAATGTCAGGTAATCTAACGTCTGTTAATATTACATCAAAATTATGATCCTGAATTTTTATTGAAGCCTCACTACCCGAAAATGCGGTAGTAACTTCATAATTTTTCTTGGTTAAAAAGGTTTTGAGCATTGTACAAAAAGCTACATCATCCTCTACAATCAATATTTTGGACATATTTTTTTAAATTGAATTTTTTTACTATTAAATAGTAGCGTTACGAATTATAAAAATAGACTGGGGAAATAGTCTTTAAAATCATCCAAAGATAAGCAGATATACTATAAAGTTAATGATTTTTTTAAGTGGTT
This sequence comes from Aquimarina rhodophyticola, assembly GCF_042434915.1. GTDB lineage: Bacteria > Bacteroidota > Bacteroidia > Flavobacteriales > Flavobacteriaceae > Aquimarina. The sequence continues at coordinate 3,289,603 of NZ_CP170198.1, read as the reverse complement.
TCTATTAATAAAAGAAGAAATAAAGAAATAAAAAAAGAGACTCTTGGGATCGAGTCTCTTTGTAGCACTAAACAACTTTATATCGTTTTATGGTTGTGAAACGATACTCCTTTTCTACCCCTAGATTTAAGATTTGTCGTCTGGCTTAATCCATTTGCCTTTAGGGCTTGCATACATGACTTTTGTAATGCTATTTTTATTTACAAGAACAATCTTATAATGTTTATTATCAGAAATAAATGCTTCTTTAATTCTATAATCTTCAAAATCTGTTGCAGCTTTATCTTGAATTATCATCGGTAATTCTACAATTTCGATAGCGGTAAAATTTAACCTCTCAATTGTTTTTATAGTGTTGGTATCGTATATTTCATTCTCTTCTTGAGCTTGAATACCTTGTGCTGATACTAGACTAATAACTGCTAAAAATAAATAAGGCAACTTTTTCATACAATTAATAAATAGTAATAATTGTTCCAAAAAGCTAAAGTATTAAAGAATATAATTAACACTCTAAATGTTAGAGTGTTAACTAAAGTGTTAATGTATCCAATATTCTTAAATTAAAGAGGAATACCCAAATAAGTGTGGATTTTTTACACAATTACATTGATACGAGTCTAAAAGTCTAAGTTTCGTCGATTGTTTTTCTTTTGTGCATGTTTCTTTTTGTTATCCAGTCGCTTACTTACACTTGATCGGGAAGGTTTTGTTGCTATTCTTACGGCATCAGATATAAGTGCTGTTCTCAAAATTTCGAGTAAGCGCTGAATCCCCAAATTTTTATTGCGGTGCTGATTCCTACTAGTATCACATCCTATTTGTAAAAACCCTTCTTTAGATATTCGAGAGGAAAGCTTTAACCCTATTTTGTCCTTTTCTTGATGAGTTAAGCCTTTAGAGTTTTTGATATTTAATCTAACCATAACTTTGGATGAAACTTTATTTACATGTTGACCACCCGCACCCGAACTTCGGGTTGCTTTAAACTCTAATTCCTTTAATATTATCTGGGTTTTCACAAAAACAATTTTACTTGATGTGCCGATTTTAAGAGATCATTGACAGATTTAACGGGATTGAAAGTCGTGAGAGGTACTTCGACAAACACGCTAATCCAATTAGACATTGCACCGTTCCATAATCCTGGTAATTCCAAAGCTTTTAACTTATGCCCATTCATAGTTTTTGTCGTTATAAAACCAGAATCAGGATCCACAAATTCTAACAGATTAAACTTTTCCCCTTTATAATTTCTCACACCACATACTAAATCAACAGGATTGAAGTGTGTAGCACTTGCCAGAATATCTTTTTGTCTTCGGTCGTTTTTATTTATCTGCGGGGCCTCGATAATTTGCAAAACAACTCTACCATTTTCTTGTTTAATCCAAAATGGTCCTCCTCCAGGTTCTCCTTCGTTTATAACCATTCCGCAAACTCTAATAGGACGATCCAATGACTCTTTTAAAAAACTGATTTTAAAATGATCCGCAAACTTATCAAAGTCTAATGGTAATCTTACATTAAGCTCTTCTACCAAAAATTGCTTGATTTGCGTAAGTTTGGTGTCTGTCAATACTTCTTTATCTATGGACTCAAGAATGCGGAACACCTCTTTTTGAATTTCTAATAATTTACCTGCTAGTACTTTTTTGAAACCAGATAATTCGCTCTGATATTTACGCACTACTACATTATCAATATTTTTAATATAAATAATATCTGCATCCAGATCATTAAGATTCTCTATCAATGCCCCATGTCCACCTGGTCTAAAAAATAGTTTTCCATCCTCAAGTCTAAAAGGTTTATTATCTAGAGTCACCGCAATCGTATCGGTTTCTGGTTTCTGAAATGAATAAGAAATTTCAAATTTTGTAGCCGTCTTTGTTTCGACATCCCTACGAATTCGATCAAATTCACTATTAAAAGCGTCGAGATGTTCTTTGGATATAGTAAAGTGTATTTTGGAAGCCTTATTACCATTTACATTATAACCCGCAGCTTCATAAAGATGTTCTTCAAAAGCCGTAGCTACGCTTTCTGTATATTTATGAAAAGGCAATAATCCTTTGGGATACCATCCATAATTTAATCCCTTTTTTCTAAGCATAACTTCTACAAATAGGTAGAGTTGCTCTCCTTCAGATAAAAGATCAAATTTAGGCGAAAGCCTTCTCACCTCTTTCATGACAGTCTCATAAAAAGGAAATTTCTCTAGACCAATTAAAAATAGACGAATTGCATCAGCTTTTTCATGATTCGTATACGAGTTTAAACTCTCTTTATCCGCATTATAGTAGTCTAAAAAACGAAAGAGCTCTTTAAACATTCTAGATGCAGCACCCGACGCGGGTACAAATTTAATGGTGTCTAAGTTTTGTATGGAGCTCTCATAGCGATTAATTAATTCTTTCTGATATTTTTCAGAGAATTTTGTAATACCATTATCCAGGGTTGCAGCACTACGTAAAGCTACAAATGGAATTTCATTTTTGAAAATTTCAATTTGTGACAGCACCTTCTCCACTGTCAACCCTTTTGATTCAATTAATTTAATGTCGCTATCTGTTATATTCACTTTTTTAATTCTTTAAGAGCATCAATACTTTGTATTGCCAATTTTAATCTTGCTTGTTCATTTCCCTTTAAAATAACATAAGGACGATCATGATTATCCAAAGCTTTTTTGAAATGCTGAAACATTTCTTCTCGTTGGTTAGGTTTATCTCTAAGATCATCTGGAGTCCAAGGAGTATCAATATAAGTTAAAAGATACAAATCATAAGAATTCAAACGTGAAAATTTATCTAAAATATCTGGAACCCTTCCATCAAAATAGACTTGAGAGTAAACTTTGGTTTCTAACAAATCTGTATCCGATATCAAGATTTCTACGTTTTGCTTCACCGCTTCATTCTCAAGTTTCATTTGACCTATTGCTATAGGTAATAAATCATCATACGTACAAATCTTTTGATCTTTATCCCACTTTTCTTGTAGGTATAGCCGCGCATATTCCTCTACCCATATGGTATTGTAATGCCTTGCTAGTTGTTTAGAAATTGTTGTTTTACCTGTAGACTCTGGTCCAAAAATAACAATTTTTAAACAGTTGCTAGGGTGTTGTTTAAGCTTTTCTTCCATGATAAATATCCAAAAATAGCAAGTACGGTAAAAATCACATACTGCAAACTCGTAAACGTAAAACCTTTGTAGAAGTACAGAGGAATTGAAATTAGATCTCCGATAATCCAATATATCCAGTTTTCGATTTTTCGTTTTGCCATTAACCACATACCTATAAAAAATATTGCAGTAGTTAAGGTGTCAATATATGCGGTCCAGTCCTTCCATTTATCAAAAATCTGATAAATACTATACACAAATAATACGGCGAACACTCCTATTCCCAATTGTATCCATTGTTCTTGTTTGGTGGTGCTACTTATAGCAACTACTTCAACATTATTTATTTTTTTTGACCATAAGTACCAACCATAGATACTCATAATAAAATAGTAGGCATTAATAAGTAAATCGCCTAATAATGACCATTGTAACAGCAGGTACACAAAAATTCCTGTACTAATAATACCTGTAGGATATACCCAGATTTTATTCAATTTGGCAAAAAACACGCTAAGAACACCAAAGAATACAGCTATAATTTCTAACCATATATGAAGCAACGCATAGTCTTTATATTGACTAAAAAGTATTTCAAAAATGTGGTTCATAATCGCTTCTGTTACTTTTCACTATCTTTAAAAATACAAGTACGTGCTCCATCGTTCCGAAGGCGATTTTTATTTCCTTGGTCAAAAAATTCATGAGTTTATCGTAGTCTCCATAAATTTGAGTACTCAATGGATTTTCTAATACCACAAACTCTGAAGCTCTTAAAACTTTAATAAATTTAATAATAGGAGTTTCAAAATCCTTTTCCAAAGGCGTTAGAGTAAGTTCTATTGATACCTTCATTATTTTAAATTTATTGATGAATACATGCGTTTTAATTATAGGGCTGAGCGTACACGCAAGTAAATCCTTCAAACTCCATAAAACTAATAGTATAGTACGAAATTTCATTTCTATAATTAATACACCCTGCAGTAAAAGGCATATTGAGATCAAACGGTACAATATCAATATGCTGTTCAAAACTTAGACCAGGTGTTGCATATAATTTATACAAAGATTCTTTTGCACCCCAAATTACAGTAAGTGCACGTACTTTTTGTTCATTACTTGCCACAAACTCTGCCTCAGAGGCAACAAATTTATGCGCAATTCGCTCTATCTTTTCCCTTTGCTTTTCTATATCGATACCTACTGGTTTATCACTGATTATTATTGCTGTAAAAATAAAAGAATGTGTAATTGAAATAAAGCGACCATCACTAAGATGCGGTTTACCAAATTCATCATAAAACAAATCATGGTCGGTATAGTTAGCTATAGCAAGTAAATGCCGAATACTCATAAAACCCCTACGATGGATATCCGATTTCATATTATCGACACGTTGCTGGCAAGTATCGGTAAGTAAAATGCCGTCACTTAACCAATCAAAAGATTCTTCAATCTTCCAAATCAATATATTAGTGTTCTCGTCTACTGTTATAGTTTTGTAAAGAGGCATTTAGATTTTTAAAGTTATTACGTACCTTTGCAAACCAAAAAACATGCTTTATCTATGTTTTTTGGAGCACAACGAATTTAGAATAAATTAGCACGATTTACTAAAATAATTATGCTGTATAACTAAAAAATATATTTATGAGTATTAAAACATTGCCGTACGTTCCTTACAAAGTGAAAGATATTTCATTAGCAGCTTGGGGAAGAAAAGAAATCGAATTAGCTGAAGCTGAAATGCCTGGATTAATGTCTCTACGTGAAGAGTACAAAGATTCTCAACCTTTGAAGGGTGCACGTATAGCTGGATGTTTACATATGACAATACAAACAGCTGTTTTAATTGAGACATTGGTCTCCTTGGGAGCTGATGTAACTTGGAGTTCTTGTAACATTTTTTCTACACAAGATCAAGCAGCTGCTGCTATCGCAGAGGCTGGTATACCAGTTTATGCTTGGAAAGGAATGAATGAAGAAGAATTTAATTGGTGTATCGAGCAAACATTATTTTTTGGAGAAGAGCGACAACCTCTCAATATGATTCTTGATGATGGTGGAGATCTAACCAATATGGTGCTAGATAAATATCCAGAATTAGCCGAAGGCATTAACGGTCTTTCTGAAGAAACGACTACTGGAGTACACCGTTTGTATGAAAGAGTTAAAAACGGAACTTTACCAATGCCTGCTATTAACGTTAATGATTCGGTTACTAAATCCAAATTTGACAATAAGTATGGGTGTAGAGAAAGTGCTGTTGACGCTATCAGACGTGCAACCGATACGATGTTAGCTGGTAAACGTGTTGTAGTTTGTGGTTATGGAGATGTAGGTAAAGGAACTGCAGCGTCTTTTAGAGGAGCTGGATCTATCGTAACAGTTACAGAAATTGACCCAATTTGTGCACTACAAGCGGCTATGGACGGTTTTGAAGTTAAACGTTTAGAAACCGTAATTAGTAATGCCGATATTGTAATCACTACTACAGGTAATAAGGATATTGTGCAAGCTAGACATTTTGAAGCCTTAAAAGATAAAGCCATTGTTTGTAATATAGGTCATTTTGATAATGAAATTGACATGGGATGGTTAAACGCTAATCATGGGCATACAAAGGATGAAATCAAACCTCAAGTGGATAAATATACCATTGATGGAAAAGATATCATCATATTAGCCGAAGGTCGCCTTGTAAACTTAGGGTGCGCTACAGGTCATCCAAGTTTTGTAATGAGTAACTCATTTACAAATCAAACACTTGCTCAAATAGAGCTTTGGAATCATCCAGAAAACTACAAGAACGATGTTTATATGCTACCAAAACACCTTGATGAAAAAGTAGCAGAATTACACTTATCAAGACTTGGTGTAGAATTAGAAAAACTTCGTCCAGAGCAAGCCGAATATATCGGGGTAACGGTAGATGGTCCGTTTAAACCAGAGTACTACAGATACTAAAAGCAATATAATATAATACACCCCCCTTTTTTAAATGATAAAAGAGGGGGGTTTTTTATTACAAATCAAACTGATAAAAATTACTTGCGCTTCCTAAAAATATAACTCATCCATACTGGATCATTTTCTTCAGAGACTATGGATTGTCTATCTACAAACTCCCAATTTGACGCATTCATATAGTTTAGCAAATCCGAAGAACCTTCGAGATCTTCGAGTTGTTTAATTGTAATAGACTTACCTATCAGAGATTTCTGCTCTTGTACTTTTATTCGCTTTACGCGTCCGCTATTATTTGCTTTTTGTATAACAATAACTTCTAGATAATCATATTTAGGGATTTCTTGTGATATTCCACTACTTGCTAAAAAAATAAATAAAATACTTGCTAAAATTCCGTTTACTGTATAGTTCATAACTGATGTAAATTAAAAGATCAAGTTACATATAAAAAAGAAAACCCTTCTTTAACTAGTTAAAGAAGGGTTTTAAACTTTAAATAAAATACTATCTAAGCTTCAAATGGAACTATAGAAACGTATGATTTATTATCTTTCTTTTTTCTAAATTGTACCATACCATCAACTTTGGCATGCAATGTATGATCTTTACCAGCATAAACATTTTCTCCTGGTCTGTGCGCTGTACCTCTTTGTCTAACAATGATGTTACCAGCTACGGCTGCTTGACCACCAAATATCTTTACACCTAAGCGTTTCGATTCTGATTCTCTACCGTTCTTAGAACTACCTACTCCTTTTTTATGAGCCATTTTCTTAAGATTTTAAAATGGTTAGACTTATTTTTGCAAAGCTTCAATTAGATCTGCTTTCTTCATAGAAGAAATACCTTCGATCCCTTTACTTTTTGCCAAATCCTTTAATTGAGCAACAGTCATTGCGCTCAAATCTTCAGACTTATTACTTTCATTTTTGTCTTCTGCCTTTTTAGGCGCTGCTTTTTTAGGTTCTGCTTTAGAAGCCTTTTTTGCACCAGATCCTTCGATACTTTCGATTACGATCTCGGTCAAAGCTTGACGGTGACCATTTTTAACACGGTAACCTTTACGTCGTTTCTTTTTGAAAACAATAACTTTGTCACCTTTAAGGTGTCTAGTGATTTTTGCTCCTACTAGAGCTCCATCTATAGCCGGGGCGCCAAGGTTGATCGTATCACCATCGCCAGTTAGAAGAACTCTATCAAAAGAAACTTTGTCTCCTTCTTCTCCTGGTAAACGATGTACAAACACTTTTTGGTCTTTTGCAACTTTAAATTGCTGCCCTGCTATCTCTACAATTGCGTACATAGCGTAACGTTTAATAATTAAAATAAATAACACCTAATTTTATAGGCGGGTGCAAATATACTTTTAAATAATTAAACCACAAATGTTTTATGAATTTAACGGTGGAGAATTAGGGCTTTTTTTTGCATTCCAACTATCTTTAAATAATTGCATAAATGATAACGTTAAGACAAAAGTAGTAGCAAACCCCATAATTGCAGCAACAAATACTACAATACCTACTCCTACATGATAATGTGTACTCCAATTATCGAGCATCATTGGAAGGAAATCAGTATTAAGATTTGTTACATAAACTGCAAAAAAAGCTGTAAAAATTAAAGTTGCATTAAAACCAGTTAATAAACCAGCCATAAATCCTTTTTGGTATTCAAATTGATCCCCTTTTTCTGCCTTGTACCGTTTCATAACCATATACAATCCAATGGCTACAATAATACCGTTACCTAAACTATAGATCGGATTTGTTTGAACCCCAAATACAGAAAGTAATATAAAATATAAAATTAACCCTAAAGCAATACTTATCCCATAGGTTATTGGAAGTGTTGATTTTTTCATAAATTAAAATTATTTTAATACTCTAAGATAATCATTATCAAGAGTGTAATTCCCTAAAAACCTGTTAATTTTGGCAATAACCCACTACTCATTTCTTTTTTTCTGTAACAAACGTGTGTATATATCTACATATTTATAAACTTTTAGCAGTAAAACCTATGAAAAAAATAGTACGTACACTTTTCTTCGGAACCGTCATTTCGTTTTCAAGTAATAGTCAAGAGGTAAGCTTCACTGAGTACGATCTCAAAAATGAGTTGCATGTTATTTTGCATCAAGACAACACCGCTCCAGTAATTACAGTAGGTGTAATGTATCACGTTGGTGCAAAGGATGAAGATTCAGGAAGAACTGGATTTGCACATTTCTTTGAGCACTTGCTATTCGAAGGCACTAAAAATATCGAGCGAGGTAAATGGTTTGATATTGTATCTGCTAATGGAGGACGCAATAATGCCAATACTACTCAGGATAGAACATATTATTATGAAACTTTACCCTCTAATAGTTTAGAACTAGCACTATGGATGGAATCAGAACGTATGCTTCATCCAGTAATCAACCAAATAGGTGTTGATACTCAAAACGAAGTTGTAAAAGAAGAAAAAAGACAACGAATTGACAATGCACCTTATGGCAAAATTATCTATCGCACAGGTATCAATAAGTATATTTTTAAAAAACATCCTTACGGGCAATCCGTGATTGGTAGCATGAAAGATCTCGACGCAGCTACGCTTGAAGAGTTTATAGCATTTAATCAAAAGTTTTACAATCCCAACAATGCCACACTTGTCATAGCTGGCGATTTTGAATTGGAGTCTACACTAAACTTAATTTCAGATTATTTTGGACCTATTACCAATAAAGGTCAAAAAATAAAGAGATCACCAATTTTGGAAGATGACATTTTACAAGAAATCAATGCTATAGAAAAAGATGCAAATATTCAAGTTCCAGCCAAAGTCTTAGTTTACAGAACGCCTAAACAAACTGAAAGAGATGCTTATGTTCTTGACTATATTTCTTCAATACTAACAGGAGGCAATAGCTCTCGTATGTATAAAAATATGGTCGAGGATAAAAAGATGGCATTAGAGGTTCTTGCGTTTACAGATGCACAAGAAGATTATGGCACATATATAATGGGGGCACTACCCTTGGGTGATGTAACGCTAAGCACTTTACAAAAGGAAATGGATAAGGAAATCCTAAAATTACAAAATGAACTGATTACTGAGAAAGAATTTCAAAAGCTACAAAATCAATTTGAAAATCAATTTGTGAATGCAAATTCTAGTATTCAAGGAATTGCTAATTCCCTCGCTCGCTATTACACGCTTTATAACGATACTAATTTGATAAATAAAGAAATAGAGATTTATCGCAGTATTACACGTAATGACATTCAACGTGTAGCCAAAGCTTATCTAAACAAAAATCAACGGCTTAATCTCGATTATTTACCAGAATCAAGCAACTAAAAAATTTAAAATGAAAAAGTATAGTTTCTCACTTATAATATGTATTTGCATATCAATAAACGTATTTGCGCAAGTTGATAGGACAAAAATGCCAACACCTGGACCCGTTCCAACTTTAAACTTGGCAGAACCTCATGAAATGATTTTAGACAATGGCTTAACTGTCTTGATTGTTGAAAACCATAAGTTACCACGAGTATCCATTAGCTTATCCTTGGACACACCTCCACATATTGAGGGTAATAAAGCTGGAGTTAGCAGTATCGTATCTCAAATAATGGGAAAAGGAACACTTTCTGTTCCAAAAGATCAGTTTAATGAAGAAGTTGATTTTATTGGCGCCTTTTTTAACATTGGTATTGACGGTGGTTACGCTCAAGCTTTATCAAAATATACCGAAAAAATTTTCACTCTATTTTCAGATGCAGCTTTGCACCCTAATTTTACCGAACAAGAACTCAACCTTGAAAAGAAAAAAATTATAGAAAGTCTTAAATCTGGTAAAAACAGTGCTGCTACCGTCGCGAGCCGTGTCACTAATGCCTTAGCTTATGGCAAAGGACATCCAAAGGGAGAATTCGCAACCGAAGAAACTATAAATTCAATTACCCTAGATGATGTAAAAACATACTATCGTAACTACTTTGTTCCCTCTAGTGCCTATATGGTCATTAGTGGGGACATATCCATTGAGCAAGCTCAAATTTTAGTCCAAAAACATTTTGTTACATGGAAAGCTGCCAAAGCCCCCTCGTTTGGTATACCGCCTGTTGTTGACGCTCAATACCGACAAATTAACTTTATTAATATGCCTAATGCGGTTCAAACAGAACTTGCAGTTATGAATATTACGAATCTTAAAATGGCAGACAAGGACTATCATGCAGCATTGATTGCAAATTACATCTTAGGAGGTTCTTTTGGGAGTTATATTAATATGAATCTAAGAGAAAAGAACGGGTATACGTATGGAGCACGATCTATTTTGCCTGTTAATAAACATTACAAATCAGCTTTTAGGGCTTACACCAAAGTAAGAAATATGGTCACAGATAGTGCTGTGATTGAAATTTTAAATGAGGTTAAAAGAATTCGGACTGAAGAGGTGGATGACAACATTTTAAAAAATGCGAAAGCTAAGTTTTTAGGCGATTTTATTCTAGCATCCGAGAGCGACAGAACTTCAGCTGTGCGCAGTATTGAAATAAAAACGCAGGATCTCCCTAAAGACTTTTACAAAACTTTTATTTCAAAAATTAATGCTGTGACCAAAGCCGATGTTCAACGAGTTGCTACGACTTATTTTGACTTAAAGAATGCGAGAATTGTTCTTGTAGGGAAAGCAAGTGAAGTTTTACCAAACTTGGAGAAGATATCTTTTGAAAATAAAAAAATTCCGATTTTATACTTTGATGCATATGGTAACAAAACCGAAAAGCCTAAACTTACAGCAGCCACACCTTCAGGTATCACTGCGCAAACAGTGCTTAATTCCTATTTCACAGCTCTAGGAGGTAAAGACAAGCTTAAAAAAATTAGCTCGGTATATGTAAAGGCTGAGGCAGCTTTTAATGGAGCTATTTTAGGACTGTCATCCAAAACTACAAATAAAAATCAATCGGCAATCGAAGTGAGTTTTGGCGGTATGACAGTTCAAAAAGTGATTTTTAATGGTGCAACGGGCTATGCCATGAATCAGGGAAAGCGGATTGAATATAACGAGGAACAAATTGCTATGGCCAAAAAAGAGTCCTACCCTTTTGCAGAAATTAACTATAACAATGCCGAATTTGACAAAACAGAACCCTATAAAGATGGAACTGTATATGTTTTAAAACTTGATGAAGATAAAACCTCTTATTTTGATAGCGCTACAGGGCTAAAAGTCAAAGAGACAACTAATAGAAATCAAGATGGATCTAAAATTGCAATTACAGTAATGTATGATGATTACCAAGAGGTAGATGGCATACAATTCCCATTTACAATTTCTCAATCTTTAGGACCGCAAACTATTGATTTTAAAGTAAAAGAAATACTATTAAATGAGAAAGTTTCTGAAGAAGATTTTAATTAAATCCCAATACAAAAAAAATCCAAGGTTCGTTTCTTATTTGAGCGAACCTTTTTTGCTTCTATTAGAAAGATAAACCCCAAAGACAATAAGACAGGCTGCGATACCTTGATATATTGTGAATTTTTCTCCATCCAATAAACCCCATAATAAAGCTACAATAGGAATTGTATATGTAACAGAAGTCGCAAATACAGGAGTACTTATCTGCACCAGTTTATTAAATAGTACTTTTGCCACACCCGTTCCTACCACTGCCAAAATGCCTACATATATCAAACTGGTTTGAACTTCGTCTTGCTCAATTACTTCATTGTTCATAAATCCAGAAAAATAAAGTACTAGCAAAGATGGAAGAACCAAAATTAAAAAATTTCCATTGGCAATGGCCATTGGAGAAATATTTTGCATATAGCGTTTAATGATATTTACATTTGTAGCATAACAAAAAGAAGCGACTATAACTAATAATGCATAATAATAGTTCTGATTAGGATTCACGTTTGCCCCCTCCCAGATCAAAGCCAAACATCCTAAAAATCCAACAATTACACCAATGATTTGGTTTCTATTAGACTTTATTGAAAATAGCACTATGCCCAAAACAAGGGTGACCAAAGGGGTGGTTGAGTTGAGTATAGAGGCAATGGCACTATCGATCTCTGTCTCTGCAAAAGCGAATAAAAATGCTGGTATAAAAGTTCCTACAAAAGCAGAAATCGTCACCCATTTCCACTCATTTTTTTTGATTGTTCTTATACTTTTAAACCCTATTAGAAACAAAAAGATCGAGGCAAACAACGTTCTTAACGCACCTAATTGTAACGGAGTTAACCCTACTAAAGATTTTTTAATTAATATAAATGAACTCCCCCAAACTAATGAGAGTATTATTAAATAAAGCCATTTTGACGAATTACTTTGCATATTTTAGAAATAAGGTTGCAAAAGTGATTAAAATATCATCAAATACGAATATTTATCAAATAAAATTATTTAGCTGTTTTCCAAGTGATAGATTCCATCAAATGTTGAATATCATTTCGCAAATATTGTGCTGCTGGTAATATAGAATCATAGTTTGGACGTACATCAAAGTATGCAGATCCAGATATAAAATGATTCACACTATCTGTAACATAAAATTGCGCTTGTGAGGCGGCATTTCCAGAAACCTCATAAAACATACCGTACACCTTTTGTTCCTCGTTAATATAAGGTTTTTGGGCAATGCCATCTGCTTTTACAACGTGTTCTTGAGTAAGGTTTTGAGCATCTCTCAATAAAGAATCCAAATTGTTATCAATTGGGTAATATGAAACATATAGTTTTGCATGTAACCTAGAGTATTCGAGATTATACCAGCATTTACTGCGTTTATTTACAGGAATTAATTTAGCTACCTTATTAATTTCAAAAGTATAAAGACATGGGGTTTCGGCCTTTACATATATAGGTGTTGGATAATCTAACCTAAGCATGGCTTTTGGTTTGGGCAAGGTTTCACCTCCACACGATATGCAAAACACAGTCAAAACTACCATCCAACTTTTACTCATCCTCATCAATCGTACTATCATTTATCGTCAACTTTACTTGTTTAATTCTCTTATTATCTAAAGATTCTATTATAAAATCATAATTTTCAATACTCAGAGTTTCATTTTTTTCTGGAAAATTACCTGATATTTCTAATAAAAACCCAGCAATTGTTTCAGCATCCCCCTTACGTGTTTCAAAAATAGTAGTATCCTCAAGCTTAAGAACCTTATAAAAATCCTTTAATGCAGTTCGTCCTTCGAACACATAGTTTTTATCATCCAATTTGGAGAAAATAAGATCTTCATCATCAAATTCATCACTAATATCTCCCACGATTTCTTCAATAATATCTTCCAAAGAAATTAAACCACTGGTTCCTCCATACTCATCGACTACGATTGCCAAATGATTTTTCTTATTCTTAAAATCATTTAATAAATCATCAAGCTTTTTATTCTCTGGTACAAAGTAGGGTTCACGCATTAAAGTATTCCAATCAAAATCCTTTTCATTAATATATGGTAAAAGATCTTTGACATATAAAATTCCTGTTACTTGATCTATACTTTCATTATAGATAGGAATACGTGAATAGCCATTTTTGATAATTTCGGGAATAATTTCGTGAAATTTGGCCGCCTGATTAAGTGCAAAAACATCCATACGGGGTCGCATGACTTGCTTTGTATCTGTATTTCCAAAATTTACAATACCTTCAAGAATTTTTTTCTCTTCTGAGGTTGTATCTGTATCCGATGTAAGCTCTAAGGCTTGAGATAGTTGATCAACACTAAGATTGGATTTTTGTTTTCCCAATCTCTCGTGTATGCCAATAGTTATTTGCCTCATTGGAGAGCTAAGGGGGGATAAAAGCCAATCCAAAACCCTAAGGGGTCGTGCCATGACTCGTGAAAATTTCACTTTGTTTCTACTTGCATAGATTTTAGGTAAAATTTCACCAAATAAAAGTATCATAAAAGTTACTACAACAACTTCTATCAAAAAACGTAAATTGACATAATCAAATAATAGATAATCTACGTTTTTTAAATATACTTCTCCTAAGCTATCAAAAAGTAATACGATCGCTATGTTTATAAAATTATTAGCAACCAATATAGTAGCCAAAAGCTTTTTGGGCTTACTTAAAAGACGAAGAAGGATTTTCAGATCTTTTTCTGGGACCTGATCCTCTTCTCTAAGATCAGATGGAGTAAGCGAAAAGAGTGCTACTTCGCTCCCACTAATCAACGCTGAAAAAACCAGCAGGATAAATAAAATAAAAATATTGATCGTTTGCCACGTATCAATTATTAAAAACGGTATAAATAAGGCTTCAGGATCAGGGTCCAAGGTATTTGGGTTTAGTTAAACATTTTAGAACGGAAGATCATCCTCTTCGGCTCCTGTGTTGGGTTCTGTATTTTGACTTTGATTTAGTACAGACTCATTAGGACTGTTTGACAGTTGTTGATTAGAGGTGTTTTGATTTTCGGTCTTGGGAGTAAGAAACGTAAAATCTGTACATTGTATCTCTGTACTGTACCGATCTTTTCCTTGCTCATCTTGCCACTTACGTGTTTTCAAACGACCTTCGATATATACCTTATCACCTTTTGTAAGATACTTTTCACAAATTTCTGCGGCTTTATTTCTAACCACTATATTATGCCATTCGGTTGAATTAACCCTCTCTCCAGTAGACTTATTAACATAAGAGTCATTAGTAGCTAAAGGAAATCTACCAATACAATTCCCTCCTTCAAAATAGTGCATTTTAACTTCGTCTCCGGTATGACCGATCAACATTACCTTATTAAGTGTTCCAGACATAGCATATTTTTTTTGTACTTGTTAAGTACGATATAATAGTTAAACGAAACTTTTAAAATTAATAGTATAATAATTTAAGTCCTATATTAACAATAGTAAATGTACTAAAAAAGCCCAATACCTAAAAAAACGATTCTATAAAGTTACCAATAAGTACAGGCACGGGGTACTCATGTATAGTTTCGGCAGAAATTAAATACTGATTTTCCTTTAATATAGGTGCTTTGGCAAGCGCTACGATGTAAAATCTAGTATATAAATGTTGATGAGATAATTTATGAATAATTGGTTCTTCTTTATATATAGATAATGAAAATGGTTGCTCTGTTACCAATTGTAAAAAAGCTTCTTCTTTTTGAAGTTCAGTAGCTTCTTGAAGTTTATCTGATTCTATTAGCGGAAACTCATAAAGCCCTTCCCAGATACCAACATTTTTGCGTTGTTGAAACATAACCTTACCATCAGGGAGTTTAAAAATGATATAATTAAAATATCGCTTCTTTATTTTTAATTTCTTTAACTTTACAGGTAATACCGAAACCTTATTGTTTTGCATAGCAAAACAACGATCATTAAACGGACATACGGTGCAATCAGGACTTTGGGGCTTACATTGGATGGCTCCAAACTCCATAATGGCTTGATTAAAAACATCAGGGCTCGTTCTATCAATAAGCTCTGCCGCCAAACCCTTAAATTCTTTTAAAGCAGGAGAGCTATTAATAGGAGTTTCTATTCCAAAAATTCTCGATAATACTCTATAGACATTACCATCGATTACTGGCACTACTTCTTTATAGCAAATAGAAGCGATAGCACTAGCTGTATAATCCCCAATTCCCTTTAATTTAATCAATCCATTATAATCCTTGGGAAAGATACCGTTATATTCGTTTACCACATATTGTGCAGTAAAATGTAAGTTTCTAGCTCTAGAGTAATAACCCAAACCTTGCCATAACTTAAGCACCTTTTCTTCACTTGCAGCAGCTAGATCAAAAACGGTTGGAAAAGAAGATTTGAAGGCCAAATAATACGGTAAACCTTGACGCACTCGTGTCTGTTGCAAAATAATTTCACTAAGCCAAATACTATATGGATCCTTAGTTTGTCTCCAAGGCATATCCCTTTTGTGCTCTAAGTACCAGATTATTAGTTTTTTACCAAATTCCATCGTTAATTTTTACAATTTGCTAAATTAATTCTTTAAAGGCGATAATTTAATCTTAAGTATTGATATTTTGGAATTTAAATTGTTATATTTGCCCCCTTGAAAATTTAAAAAACCCCTAAATAGGTATAATAATGACTAAAGCAGATATCGTAGCAAAAATTTCAGAGAAGCTAGGAATTGAAAAAGGTGATGTACAGGCAACTGTTGAAACATTTATGGAAGAAGTAAAAAGTTCTTTGGAGAGTGGTGATAACGTATACTTAAGAGGATTCGGAAGTTTTATTATCAAAACTAGAGCTGAAAAAACTGGTCGTAATATTTCAAAAAATACTACAATAAAAATTCCAGCACACAATATACCAGCATTCAAACCGGCAAAAGTATTTGTCGAAGGTGTAAAAACTAATGTAGAAGTTAAGTAATTAATAATCAATAAATATTATACACTATGCCAAGTGGTAAGAAACGTAAAAGACATAAGGTTGCTACGCATAAGCGTAAAAAAAGAAGAAGAGCTAACCGTCACAAGAAAAAGTAGTTAGTAACTACTTTTTCTTTTTAGCAGTTCATTGAAATCAAAATAAAGCTGACTGTTTATGTATTATACAGTCTCTTTATTTTAATGGAATTTAGAAAATTCCTGTGAAAATTTTGTTTAATCCATCTGTCTCGATTCAATCGAGGTGGATAAAAATCTTATCAGAGTGAACAAAGAATTGATCATTAGATCTGGTTCATCTACAGATTTTGCCTTATTAAAAGATGGAAAACTTGTTGAATTTCACAAAGAAGAAGATGACAGTAATTTTGCAGTAGGCGATATTTTTATTGCCAAAATTCGCAAAGCTGTTCCTGGTCTTAATGCCGCATTTGTAAATGTGGGGTATGAAAAAGATGCCTTTTTGCATTACCATGACCTAGGACCTCAAGTATCTACTTTATTGAAATTTATCAAACGTGTAAGCACAGGTAAGCTAAAGGATTATTCTTTAAAAGATTTTCCTATAGATAACGATATTGACAAAAACGGTGTTATCACCGATGTTCTCAAATCAAATCAATCGCTATTAGTACAAATCGTAAAAGAACCTATTTCTACAAAAGGCCCTAGAATAAGCTCAGAGCTGTCTATTGCTGGTAGATATATTGTATTAGTTCCGTTCTCTAATCGAGTATCAATTTCTCAAAAAATCGAATCTTCAAAAGAGAAGGAACGTCTTAAACGACTTGTTAAAAGCATTAAACCCAAAGGTTTTGGGATTATTGTGCGTACTGTAGCCGAAGGTAAAAAAGTCGCAGAACTAGACAAAGATTTACAAAATCTGATTGAACGTTGGGAGACTATGTCCAAAAAATTACATAGAGCTCCACATCCTTCCAAAATTTTGGGAGAAATGAACAGAGCATCCTCGATATTGAGAGATGTATTCAATGATTCATTTACTTCTATTTGTGTGGATGACGAAGTACTCTACAATCAGATCAAAGATTATGTGCATGAAATTGCACCAAAAAAAGAATCTATCGTAAAATTACATCAATCCAATACGCCTATTTATGAAAAATATGGCATTGAACGACAAATTAAAACAAGTTTTGGTCAAACAGTTTCCATGAGCAAAGGTGCTTATCTGGTTATTGAACATACCGAAGCTATGCATGTTATTGATGTAAATAGCGGAAATCGTTCTAATAAAGCAAAAAATCAAGAAGATACGGCTCTCGAAGTGAATCTTATTAGCGCTACAGAAGTCGCAAGGCAACTACGCCTAAGAGATATGGGCGGTATTATTGTAGTAGACTTTATTGATATGAATAATGCAGATAATCGCAGAACGCTTTTTAATCATCTTAGAGAAGAGATGAAAGACGATAGAGCAAAACATAAAATTTTACCACCTAGTAAATTTGGTCTTATTCAAATCACAAGACAGCGTGTAAGACCAGAGATGAACATCAAAACTCGTGAGGACAACCCTAACGGAGGAAAAGGCGAAGTTGAGGCGCCAATAGTTTTGCTGGACAAAATTAAAGTGGATTTAGAAAGAATTATTAAAAAAGACAAGAAAAAGATTACGCTTAGTGCCCACCCTTTTATTGCTGCTTTTTTAACAAAAGGTTTTCCATCTGCCCGATCAAAATGGTTTATAGACCATAAGCGATGGGTAAAGATTATACCTAGAGATGCTTACACATATTTAGAATATCATTTCCATGACAAAGATGGTAACGTGATAGGATAAAAAATAAAAGCCCGATTTATAAAAATAAATCGGGCTTTTTTTGTTTTAATCTTTACCTTAGAGATGATTTTATCAATAAATTAATTCTGTCAAATTGATAGTTTCCTATCTTTGATGCATGCAGCAAAAACTTCAACAATCTATCACTTTTAAAGAAGCTCTACGCAAAATGGAACACTATTGTGTTTATCAAGACCGCTGTCATAAAGATGTTGAAGATAAGCTATTCACCATGAAGCTGATTCCCGAAGCAAAAGAAAAAGTAATCCTGCATCTTATCGAACATAATTTTCTTAATGAAGAACGATTTGCTAAAAGTTATGCTAGAGGAAAATTTGCTATTAAAAAATGGGGAAAACAAAGAATCACCTTGGAGCTGAAAAAGAAAAATATTTCTGCCTACTTAATTAAAATTGCTTTAAAAGAAATTGATAGTCAGGATTATATCAATAAATTTCACGAATTAGCCGAAAACAGAAACGCTTTAATATCGGAAACAAATGTGTATAAGAAAAGAAAAAAATTAATCGCATATTTACAGTACCGAGGATGGGAATCTGATTTAATTTTTGATAAGGTAAAAGAACTCAATCCTTGATTCCATTATACGCATGGGTTCGTCTAATCGCTTCTTTGTTTTTATAATCCATCCAACGTTGACCTCTTTGTTTACGCATAAAATTATCAAAATGCGGCATTATAAAAAAACTATAAAATCCTCGTGCAAAGTTTTTAAAATTTCTTGGTAATGCTCGAATACTCATTGAGAATCCAGGTGTTAAATAGGTCATTTGATGCCAATACCCTTCAGGCATATATAAAGTTTCTCCATGTTTCAAATTAGTAACATATCCCTTAGCGAGCTTTAATGCAGGCCATTGATCAAGGTCTGGATTAGAGTAATCTATTTGTTGATGAGAAATTAAGGCATAAGGGACTTTGTACAAAAATTTGGTTTCAGAAGGAGGGTATAAGATACATTGTTTTTCTCCATGAAACTGAAAATGTAAAATATTAGCATAATCAATATCGTAATGCATAAATACTTTTGAACCTTCTCCTCCAAAAAACAAGAAAGGAAACTTTTTTAAGAACTTAAGTCCTATTTGTGGGTAGGAATAATCATTTTGTAGCGGCGGAGTCTCTTTTAACAAATTATACAAAAAAATACGATAGTTAGTAGGCTTTTGTTTTAATAAATCAATATACTCTCGCATTCTCATGGTAGCATGAGGTTCATTAAATTTGAGCTCCGAACTTATGGGTCGATCATCGTACAAAGGCACGTTCTTATCACCTGCTATGGATGCTATATATTCTAAATCCCATTTTTTATAAGCAGGCCAGTCCTCTATCAATTTCTCAATAACGACTGGCTGCTGTTTTGAAACGTAGGTAGCTATAAAATCAGCTTTGCTTATCTTCTCTACTCTAGGTATCTGTTTTAAATTTAGTCCCATCTACTATACTATTTTTATATGTAAATGAAATACGTAAAAGTATATTACTCTCTATTAAGTACAACATCTTTTCCCTTCTCCTTGGCTAGCTCATTACGTTCTATTTTATGACTTGGTCGAGACCACTTTGGTTTCTCTCCTTTAGCTTGAAAAACAGAATCTTTAGCCTCAACAGTTTCGGGTTGTGATTTTTTGACAAACGGTTGCTGTGGATTCAATCCTAACAATTTGAACATCTCCATATCTTCACCTACATCAGGATTAGGAGTGGTTAGTAGTTTATCACCAGCAAAGATTGAATTAGCTCCAGCAAAAAAGCACATTGCTTGTCCCTCTCTACTCATATCTGTTCTTCCTGCAGATAATCGCACTTGCGTTTTTGGCATTACTATTCGTGTAGTTGCAACCATACGAATCATGTCCCAAATAGAAACTGGCTTCTGTTCCTCAAGCGGTGTGCCCTCTACAGCTACTAGTGCGTTTATAGGTACTGATTCTGGTTGAGGATTTAGCTTTGTTAATGCTACTAACATCCCCGCACGATCTTTGGTTTCTTCTCCCATTCCAATAATACCTCCGCTACAAACAGTAACATTGGTCTTACGAACGTTATCAATTGTTTGTAAACGATCTTCATAACCACGGGTAGAAATCACCTCTTTATAATATTCTTCAGAGGTATCGAGATTATGGTTGTATGCGTATAAACCAGCTTCGGCCAAACGTTGTGCTTGATTTTCGGTAAGCATTCCTAGTGTACAACAAACCTCCATATCCAATTTATTGATGGTTCGCACCATTTCCAAGACATTTTCAAATTCTGGTCCATCTTTTACATTTCGCCACGCAGCACCCATGCATACTCTTGAACTTCCCGAAGATTTAGCTCGTAATGCTTGCGCTTTTACTTGCTGTACACTCATAAGGTCATTTCCCTCCAAATCCGTATGATATCTCGCTGCTTGTGGACAGTATCCGCAATCCTCGGGACAGCCTCCGGTTTTTATAGAAAGTAATGTTGAAACCTGTACCGTATTGGGGTCATGGTGTAAACGATGAATCGTTGCTGCCTCATACAGCAACTCCATTAAAGGTTTATTATAAATATCTAGTATTTCTTGTGATGTCCAATCGTGTCTTGTATCGCTCATAAATCAACAGTATGTGAATTTTCAAAAATAGTAAAATCCCTTGGTACTTTATCAAAATTAATAAAAGATCAGTATTTGTTTTTTAAGGGATTGATGATTTCAACTTTAAATTATTTTTCTTGTTTTTTTATTTCTAGGAATTGATCGAATATTCTAAAGAATTTCTCTGGCTCCTCCAAATAAGGATTATGCCCACTTGCTTCAAACATTTCAAACCTTGCTTGCGGCATGTACTGTTGATATTGCACTGCAAATTCTGGGGTAGAAACTCCATCATACCGACCTGCGATAACCAACGTAGGACTTTGTATTAAAACTAATTGTTTTCTAAAATCAATAGCTCCCATACTTCCTGCTACATGAAAATCTGCATCATCTCCAACAATTCCATAATATACATCAGAGTTCCAAGAACGTTTAACCTTTTTGGGCATGGGTTGCTTTAATTTTGTGTCGTGATAATAAACATATTTTACTGGAAGGCTCCCATAGACTTCAGCAAAAATGCTATCTCTAGATATGTATCCCTTGTGACGTAAAGAGTCAATTTTTTTCCATATCAATGGAAAATGTGTTCTAGCATAACGATTGTAGCTGTCACAATTGGCTTGCCACATTAAACCACTATGAAATCCATTTATTAGAACCATTTTTGATACTTTTTTAGGATACTTAAGTGCATATGCTTGAGCGACTACAGTACCGTACGAATGTCCTACAATTGACCACTGCTCAAGATCTAAAACCTTACGAATACCCTCTAAAATTTCAACATCGGTAGCTATTGAATATTCATTAAGGTTTTTGGCATCATCTGATAACCCCCTCCCTAATCCATCAAAAAAAATCACCTGATTATTTTTATAATATGCGCCAAAGTTTCCTTGAAGATAGTCATGAGAATCTCCTGGTCCTCCAGCAATAAAGACAATAGGTTCCCCGCTACCTCTGGTTTCGATATTTATATTATACCCATTAATTTCAAATAACTGGGGTTCAAAATCATCATGAATTTTTTGTTGGGCATGTGTTACAAAAAATAGTCCTATTATAAAGCCCCAAAATATATGTTTTGTTTTCACTATTTAAAGATTAAAATTATGAATGATTTTTTTCAACAATTACAGACACAGCATTACCCCCAAAACCTACAGCATTAACCATAATTTTATTTAATTGTCGTGGTTGAGTGTTAGATTTTATAAAGGGAATCGAAATGAATCTCTGATTTATCAGCATCAATATAGCAAATTCTAAACTTAAAATTCCGCTAGCTCCAAAAGTATGACCAATTTTCCATTTGTTGGTTGTAACTAAAGGCATAGAATTACCAAAAACTTTTTGAATTGCATTGTATTCTGATTGATCCCCTTTAATCGTTCCAGGAGCATGCATAACAATTGCATCTATTGAAGAAGGGTCTATCTCCTGCAATGCCATTTTCATCGATTTCTGAAAACAATCTGCTTCTGTAGAAATTGATATATTATGTTTTAAAATTTCTGTTGCATACCCCATACCAGTAAGTAAAGCCACAGCATTTTTTTTAACTCCTTTTTCCATACAAATCACCCCTGCACCTTCTCCCAAAAACATCGAATTGCGTTTCTTGTTTAAATTCATTGCCTGACAGGGATACGCTATATCTGTTTCAGATGCATAAATTTTTAAGGCTTTCATTTGCTCAATAGTGAATCCTGTTAAAGGTGCTTCACTACCCCCTACCAAAAATTTATCGGTTAAGCCAGATTGGATCCAAGCAACTCCATTAAGCATCGAGTGTAAAGCTGTAGAACATGTAATAGAATGACTAATCTCTGGACCAAGACTTTGTAAGTCATGAGCGATCCATGAAGAAATGTTACCTAACGTGGTAGTTGGTGAACTAAGTGTTGAAGATTTTCCCGTAATCATAAATTCTTTATGATATTTTTCAAAAAGTTCAGTAGCTCCGCGAGAAGACCCTACGTTGATTCCAAAATGAGAATTATTATCCCACTTTGCCATTTTAAAAGCTTCTCGGGCTGCATAGAGCCCATATAAAACTGAATTATCTAGATCTACATAGTGCGAAGAGCTTTTACGCAAGTTTTGAATTGCTTCTTTTGCTTGCTCAGGAAGCTCTGCGACGATAGCCAAGGATTTTTCAAATTTTCTTATTGAACCTTGATGTTTATTTTTGAGATATGCTCGCCAAATTTCATCCTGCATCACACCTAAGGGTGATACAGATGCCATACCAGTTATAGAGATTGGTTCGATCAATTTTTCTATTTTTGAACAAATGTACTGGATTGGGATGTTCTGTTCAAAAGCTACAGTATTTTTTATCTGTTCTTAACGTTTGTTAAGAATATTACTTACATACATTTAGTATTTATAAAAATCATGGACATGATGACACAAAATAAGAGTTGGTTTGCCAGAAATTGGGGGTGGGTAGTTCCGTTAGGTGGATGTTTGACCATTATTGTAGTATTTTTTTTATTTCTGGGAACGATTGTTTTTGGAGTTGGTAAAATGATGACCTCCTCAGATCCTTATGAAACAGGATTAAAGATGGCTAGAGAAGACCGCTACGTACTAAAAAAGCTAGGCGAGCCCATCGAGACAGATGGCATTATGCAAGGTTCTCTATCTTACAAAAATAATAAGGGCGACGCTAATATTAACCTACCTATTAAGGGACCTAAGGGAAAAGCCCGACTTTATATAGTTGGAACCAAAGACGATGAGCAATGGAATTATTCTGAAATCTATGTTATTATTGACGACACAAATGAACAAATAGATTTACTTGGTTTTGATCAACAAAATTCGGTTTTTTAAAGCCGCTCTAATAGCTCCAAAATACTTGTATAAATTTTATTTAATTGCTCATCGGTAGTTATATAGGGTGGTAAAATATAGATAGTATTACCCAATGGTCTTAGTGCTATACCTTGATTCATAAAATGATTAAAGATCTCATACCGTTGCTTACCATACCGATCCATTTCTATTTCTAAATCTAGTGCGTATATTATTCCCATCTGCCTCGTAGATCGAACTTTAGGATGCGTTTTTATGTTTTTATCAAACTTATGATGGTTGGTAATAATACGAGTAATACTTTTCTGGATCTCTGGTGATTGCAACAAAGTGATCCCTGCTAAAGCTACTGAGCATGCAATTGGATTTGCAGAATACGTATGTGCATGAAAAAATGCTTTACCTATTGAATTGTCTAAGAAAGCGTCATAAATCGCTTGCGTACAACTGGTAATTGCCATAGGTACAAAACCTGCAGTTAACGCCTTTGATAAGGATATAAGATCTGGTTTAATCTCCATATGGTCTGAAGCAAATATTTTTCCAGTCTTTCCAAAACCAGTCATTACTTCATCCGCAATTAACAACACTCCATGTTCTCTACAAACTTTTAAAAGTTGATCTAAATGTGCTGCTTCAAACATTTTCATTGCATTAGCTCCTTGCACTAGCGGTTCATATATAAAGGCTGCTACTTTATTCTCTAATATTATAGATTTCAACGTCTCCAGAACTTCTGAAAAATTTTGTTCATTAGGTACTGCAATTCTTTTTACATCAATAAAGAAATCTTCGAAAGGTCCATTGTATACAGATAAACCAGAAGCAGACATAGCTCCAAATGTATCGCCATGAAAACCATCCTCAAAAGCAATGATTGTTTGTCGCTTTTCACCTCGATTGAAAAAATATTGTAAAGCCATTTTAATGGCTACTTCATTTGCAGTCGATCCATTATCTGAAAAGAAAATTTTTTCTTGATTATTAGGTAAAATAGCTATTAATGCTTCCGAAAGTTCAATCGCTGGAGGATGAGTAAACCCTGCAAAAACAATTTGATCTAACGTTTCCATTTGTTGCTTTACTTTCTCCAAAATATACTCATTGCAATGCCCGTACATGGCAGTATACCAAGAGGCGATACCATCAATATACGAGTTCCCTTTTTCATCAAACAACAAGGCTCCTTTTGCTTTAACTATGGGTAATGCTTCAGGATGTATTTGATGTTGGGTTAAGGGATGCCAGAGGTGTTTTTTATCTCTTTCTTCTAATGAATTCATTTCTTCCGTTTTAAATGCTAACTATCCTAAAGCGCTTCTAATTTATTCTTGAACTGCTCTGCATATTCTTCTATTACCCGCTTATCAAAATAAGGTTCTTCATCAATTCTACCAAGAACATTAACCTTACTCATCTTTTCAATAATATTTTCTGTAGTAGGGTGTGCAGCTCCACTAAAAATCAACGCAACTTCAAATCCTTGCTCTTCTAGTAATTTTAAGGTCATTAGCGTATGATTTATACTCCCAAGATAATGACGAGAAACAACAATAACTGTATACTCTTTGGGTATAATATCCAATATTGTCTGTGTATCATTAAGTGGAACAAGAATCCCTCCAGCTCCTTCAGCCACTAATGCGTTCTTTGTATTTGGAAAAACAATATTCTTACTATCTATTGTAATTCCTTCTTTTTCTGCAGCAGCATGCGGACTCATAGGTGTTCTAAGTGCATAACTGTTAGGATGAAACACAGATTTTGTATTAGAAACCAGTGTTTTTACTTTATCTGCATCCCCATAAGCCAAATCTCCAGCTTGTATAGGTTTAAAATAATCTGCTTGTAGCGCCTCTACAACGATTGCTGATGTTATAGTCTTTCCTACTTCGGTACCAATTCCTGTAATAAAGATTCGTTTGGGTGTATTATTGTTTTCAATTTTCATGATCTTGCTTTGCGTATTCACGAACAAAAGTAGCTAACAAGTTTAAAACATTTGTAATTTCATCTTTAGAATTATAAGCATGTATACAAAAACGTAAGCGTTCTTCACCCACTGGGACGGTAGGAGACAAAATAGGCTTCACATTGAAACCTTTTTTCTGAATTTGGCGTGCTACGTTTTGAACATGTTCATTTCCCGAGATGATACAGCAATGTATTGCAGAATTACTTTTTATAAATCGAGATTTTAGATTTGTAGCATCAAGATTCTGGTTAAAAAATGTAATATTTTTAGTTAGCCTATCTATTGCATCTGTTGTCTGTAACGCAGCATGAGCAGATTGAATAGTCGCCAACGAATGTGGAGGTAATCCTGTGGTATAAATAAAACTTCTTGCGAAGTTGATCAAATACTTTTTTAACTCATTAGAGCCTAAAATGACTGCTCCGTGACAGCCCAAAGCTTTTCCGAATGTATGTATCCTAGCAAATATATTGTTTTCTATTCCTAAGCCTTGAAGTATTCCAACCCCGTATTTTCCAAAAACTCCTGTTGCATGAGCTTCATCTACTATCAAATGACAGTTATTTTCTTTACAAAAAGTTACAAAGCCTTGTAAATCTGGAATATCACCATCCATTGAAAAAACTGACTCGGTCACAATATATACTTCGAAAGACTCAGCGCTACTTTTTTTGTTGCTTTTGTTTTGCTGTAGTCTTTTTTGTAAATCACTAATATTATTATGAGCAAACTTATATGATTTTGCATTACTTATTTTAATACCATCACGTATTGAAGCATGAATCAATTCATCATAGAAAATAATATCACCTCGCTGTGCTATTGATGAAAAAAAACCAACATTTGCATCATAACCAGAATTAAAAATCAAAGCACTCTCGGCATTGTAAAAATCCGCTAGCATGTCTTCTGTCTCTCTATACAAGTCATGATTTCCTGATAACAAACGGGAACCAGTAGCGCCATTTTGATACATTTTCCTTGTTACCAACAATTGATGTGTCTGGTCAAAAATATTTTTAGATGAGGCGAAACCGATATAATCATTCGATGAAAAATCAATTAAATCTGCTCGCTCAGAAAGTCTTCTAAGTGATTTATTCTCATCTCGTAAATCGAGCTTAGCCTGTAATCTATTGGGTAAATTTTTCAAATGTTATTTCTGTACGTATTTTAAAATTATCCAAAACTTTTAACTATATCTAAAATTAAGTATTCTTCGTTTTTTATTAATTTCAAAAGTTAAGGTTTCATAATTTTACAAAGATAGACAATGCATTAACTTTATACATACTATCGGCTTATCTATACTTAAGATGAAAAACATTATATATACCACCGTAACTTTAGTTGAAGAATTACACCAAATTATTAAACTTCAACAAGAAAACTTACCAATCGCAGTAACGGCAGAGGAAAAAGAAAAAGAAGGCTTTGTAACTGTACAACATACTATCAGCATTCTAAAAAAAATGAATGATCAGGAGCCTCATATTATTGCTAAAGATCAAAATAGTGTAGTGGGTTATGCATTATGTATGACGCAAAAATTCAAGAACGACATTGAAATTCTTAAGTCAATGTTTATAGAAATTGACAAACATTTGAATAGTGATATTTCCTACATTATTATGGGGCAAATCTGCATTGACAAAGCATATCGAAAACAAGGAGTTTTTAGAGGATTATATGCTAAAATGAGAGAAGAATTAAACGAGAAATACGATCTTTTAATTACCGAAGTAGCTGCTGATAACATACGCTCATTAAAAGCACATGATGCTCTGGGTTTTGAAACATTAACTACTTATAAATCTAATGGAATTAAATGGCATCTCATTAAGTGGGATTGGAGATAATGTGTTCTAAAATCGAAAAGCTTTTTTATACGTACTTGATATCATCAAAGGATTACTAAAATAAAAGGGTCAAAATATGACCCTTTATATTTTGAGATAAAAGTGATTACTTTATTCAATTCCAAGATAAGGATTGTATGTATAGGTTTTATCAAAACCACCCAGCCCGTTATAATATTCATCTACTAAATGAGCTGGATAATACGCCAGACCACCGCTAAGCAAACCTTGCTTATCTCCATCATTTTTATCATCCCAATTCCAGGGTGCGTTCGCAGTCCCATTGCCATAGGATTTCTGAAAAGATTTGGTATTCTTAAATAGGTTCGTATTAAATCGTTGCTCCCACATACCTCCATTTTCAAAAATATTCATCAATTTATATTTTACATTTCTGTCTTTTATATCCAAAGGATATTCACTAATCGTTTTACTAGGATAATACACTATATAATCACTTCCGCCAGGCTTTTGTTTGGCATGGGCTTTTATTCCATGTCCTTTGGCTTCTGCAGAGGTCTTAAAACGACTGATTCCTTCATAATTCTGCAATGTTAACGTTCCATCTATACTCTCGCTCCCATTAGTAAGTCCAGAATCTGGCGCCTTATAAGAATAAAAATCAGAGTGAAATACTGTTACAGCTCCAAGAGCTTTACCATAAGACGTATTATCTTTTTTTACGATTGTAAGTACGCCTTCTAGGTCATTTTCATGTTCATCAATACTATAGAGAAACCAAATATCGGTCCAATCTCTAGGGTGAAAAAAAGCATAAATTATATAATAATGGGTTTTGGTTTCTACCACAGAGTAGTACCCAACCGCATTTGCCCTAAGGTCAGTATTAGAAATGTTATTCCAGTTATTTGTAGCATTTAAATCTCCATCAAAGTCATATCGAGTAATATAATCTGCTTTTCCATTCAAGCCATGTGACCCAGTAGGATCGACATCCTGATAGTGAATAGGAGCATGATGATACGCGAGTTCAAGATAAAAATCATGACTTGTAAGGTGAACCGATAAGTTTTGCTCAAGAACCAAATCATCTTGTTTTTCGCAACTTGAAAATAGAATAATTAGCGTTAAAATGATAAAATTTTTTTTCATTTGGATATACATTTAAGTTAGTTTATACAACTAAAATTACCCTTTAATTACCTAGATCGTACTAAGTACAGGTTAAGTAATTTTAATTAAAAGTTATCCTTTCACAAATACGCGTATCTAAATTTATGTTCAATAAAATACTGAATATATGATTGTTAAATAAAAATTATTATTAAGAAGTATTTCTATTATTCAATGCACTCAGGATAACCTTTCTCAATTTTTTACCTAAGTAATATGTATTATCCCATGAGTTTTTGGGCACCAATAGGATACCCCTTTTACCGAAGAACTTATACGGTAAAGCGCTATAAGGACTTTAAAAAGCTTTATTTTTTTGAAGGTGAAAGTTTCCTTTAACTATTATTCTTCCCTTTGTACATCTTGTACATTTAATCATTTTTTTTTTAGAAGTTGTTTCCAAAATAAATCCTGCAGATCTGTAGCAAGACCTAGTATAAAAACTATTAGTTAGAAAGATCCTTGTAAAATGGGAAGTGCTTAAAAAAGAGAATCCCTGTTAATTTATAATTAACAGGGATTAAATTATTAGATACTTTATACACTTGACCTTTAATCGGCAAGCACAATTACTTTATTGTCATTCATCTCTACCGTTCCCGATGTAATAGGTAGCACAGTAGCTCCATTAGAATCTTTAGAGAATTTAGCTGCTACTTCATCATCTAATACTATAGTACCGTAAATTTTTACTTTTCCTTTGCCTAACAGAGAAACTATAGGTGCATGATTATTTAACATCTGAAACTCACCTTCGACACCTGGTACTGCAACCGAAGTTACTTCACCACTAAATAATACAGCTTCTGGAGTTACTATTTCTAAATACATATTTTTCAAGTATTGCGTATTGAGAGATTAGAAAAGGATACAATATAATTGTGTCGTACACTACTAAAATCTCTTTACTGTAATTTATGCTTCAGCTAACATTTTTTCACCAGCTTCAATAGCTTCTTCGATTGTTCCTTTAAGGTTAAAGGATGCTTCAGGAAGATGATCTAACTCACCGTCCATAATCATATTAAATCCTTTAATTGTTTCTTTAATATCTACAAGAACTCCAGGTATACCCGTAAACTGCTCTGCTACATGGAATGGCTGAGAAAGGAAACGTTGTACTCGACGTGCGCGTCCTACTGCCAACTTATCCTCTTCAGATAACTCTTCCATACCAAGAATGGCTATAATATCTTGTAGTTCTTTATAGTGTTGTAACAACTCTTTTACACGTTGTGCACAGTTATAATGATCATCACCTAAAATATCAGCACTTAAAATTCTAGACGTAGAATCTAACGGATCTACCGCTGGATATATACCAAGTTCTGCAATTTTACGAGATAATACTGTAGTAGCATCTAAGTGAGCAAACGTTGTTGCTGGTGCTGGATCGGTAAGGTCATCTGCGGGTACATATACCGCTTGTACAGATGTTATCGATCCTTTTTTAGTCGAAGTAATACGCTCTTGCATCGCTCCCATTTCGGTAGCTAATGTTGGTTGGTATCCTACTGCAGATGGCATACGCCCAAGAAGTGCAGAAACCTCTGAACCTGCTTGCGTAAAACGGAATATATTATCTACGAAAAACAGTACATCTTTACCCTGTCCATCTCCAGCTCCATCACGGAAATACTCTGCAATTGTAAGTCCAGAAAGCGCCACACGAGCACGTGCTCCTGGTGGTTCATTCATTTGTCCAAATACGAAAGTTGCTTTAGACCCTTTCATAACTTCCTTATCAACTTTAGAAAGATCCCATCCTCCAGCTTCCATAGAGTGCATAAAATCATCTCCGTATTTGATAATACCTGATTCTAACATCTCACGCAATAAATCATTTCCTTCACGTGTTCTTTCACCTACTCCAGCAAATACAGAAAGACCACCGTGACCTTTTGCTATATTGTTAATCAACTCTTGAATAAGTACTGTTTTACCTACTCCTGCTCCACCAAACAATCCAATCTTACCTCCTTTTGCATAAGGCTCGATCAAATCAATTACTTTAATACCTGTAAATAAAACCTCGGTAGATGTTGATAAATCTTCAAATTTTGGTGCTTTACGGTGGATAGGAAGACCATGATCTCCACTTTTAGGTAGATCTCCTAATCCATCAATTGCATCACCAATCACATTAAATAGACGTCCATATACGTCACCACCTATTGGCATTTGGATTTGAGATCCTGTTGCTACAGCTTCTACTCCTCTACTTAATCCATCACTGGAATCCATTGCAATTGTACGCACAGTATCTTCACCAATGTGAGACTGAATCTCTAACACTAGCTTACTACCGTCTGCTTTATTAATTTCTAACGAATCGTAAATCTTTGGTAATTCTGTACCGGCAGCGAATTCTACATCGATAACCGGACCTACAATTTGTGATACTTTACCCGTAACTTGAGACATTATATAACTATTTAATGTTTAGTATTTAACTATCTTAAAAAGCATTTGTATTCAATTATACTGAATACGAGCTTTTTTCAGGCTGCAAATATAGTCTTTTAAATAAAAAAAATAACTGCTTTTTTTCTGTTTTTTATAAGTTAGAATTCTGGCCAATAAAATGGCTTCTTAAAAACATTTAAAAAATCGTTCTTTTCTGATTTTTAAATTATTATCTCTCTGATTAAGATGTTAAATTAAAGTGCATACTACTAGCTACATTGTCATCAAAGTGTTTCTTAAAGCGCAAGAGGTTGAAAAATTAATCTTGCCAAGTACACAAACTCTTATTCCTTTTCTCATTTTAAGCAATATATTGTTATGCTTATCATGTTTAGAATTTTAATTTGATATGCAATTACATTACTAAGAGTACTATAAATTATTTATACTTAATCCTAGATAATACTGTGAACCAATATACCCTGTGCCAAAAGCCGTGAAATATTCATCTCCACCAATATTTGTTCCGCCTAGCTTAAGGGTAGCTTTAACTTTCGGAATTCTATAGTTAATCTGGGCATCAATTACCGAAAAGGACGGCACCTCACCGTCTCCAAAAGAGGCCACCCATTCATAACTATCGCTCCATCTATAACTTGTATTGAAACCAAAGTTGGCTAACAAATTAGAATGACCAAAAGAAGCCTTTATCTTGTGTTTTGGAGTATTAAAATTTGTTCTAAAATCGGCATCTTGAGAAGCATCAAAATCTTGTTGGGCAAAAGTGTAATTACCACTTACATCAAAACCACCAAACACTTTGGTATCCACACCAATAATTATACCTAGCGAATTAATATCCACAGCAGAATTAGTATAGGCCTGATAAACCTGAATATCTCCATTTTGTAGCGCAAGTAGCGAAAGGCTATTATCTCCTATTTCCCCATACAAAGGGACAATAACATTTTCTGAAGAAATGAAATCACTATACTTATTGTAATACGTATTTAAATCCACAACAAATCGATCAATTTTACCTCGATAACCTACCTCAAATGCAGTGATTTTTTCAGGCTGAACTAGCGAAACTTCTGATTGAACAGGCACACCATTTACTACAGAATTTGCAGAAAAAGAGTTTTCATACGCTGCTCGACCTGCAATTGATACCGTTTGAGCTCCTGTTATTGCGGTTCCACTACCACTCAATTCGTATGTTCTAATATCACGATCTAGATTTTCTTCTGCAGAACCCACCAAAACCGCTCGTCCCACATTCAAACCTATAAACAAATCTTGTGTGGTTGGATTTCTAAAACCAGTTTGTACGGATGCGCGTAAATTGTGATTTTTTTCTGAACCAAGTGTATAACCCACGGATAAACGTGGAGATATATTACCATCAAAAAGCTCTGATTTATCATATCGCAAAGATCCAGTTAGCTTTAACCGTTCTTCCAAAAGTTTCTTTTGCACTTGCAAATACGCTCCGTATTCTGAATACCGAATAGGACCATCAAAATCAGTAAATATTGTTCCAAATGAATTTAACTTATACTCTCTGAAAGAGCCTCCTACTTGGATGTCTGCAAGTTGACTTGTTAAATGTGAAAAATTATAATTTAAATCTGCATGCCGAAGTTGTGTCGCGTCTTGAAATTGTGATCCTGAAGATAGATCTGGATCTCGTGTCACTTCTTGAAACGCCTCTTGAAAGGATGGTGTGCCTGGAAGTAATCTTCCAGTATCGGCCACCTGTCTTGCTATCACATGCGCATTATCCGAAGGTTGTCCTGCCAAGGTTGCTTGTACAAATGCTCCTGCATATTCTCCAAACCATGTTTGATCATCTTTCCATTTACGATTTATATTAATCCCTGTAAACCTCACATCATACGAATCTCCTGCATCCTCATCGGTTATATAGGCTCTAACAAAAAAATTGTTGTTCTTAATCTCTACTTTATGTTGCTGAAGGAAAAAATTTCTGATAGAATATCGATTAGCTCCTTGATAAATCGTTGTACCTTTTCCTACTTTACCTTGATAAATAATTGCTAGATTATCTGCAAAAGGGCGATAATGTATAGCAGCGTCAA
Organism: Aquimarina rhodophyticola; assembly: GCF_042434915.1. GTDB lineage: Bacteria > Bacteroidota > Bacteroidia > Flavobacteriales > Flavobacteriaceae > Aquimarina. Next base: position 3,256,386 of record NZ_CP170198.1, on the reverse strand, counting down.
ACTTTATGCTCTCAGCCTTGTAATCATTTAAATACTGCTCTTCATAACCAGTTCTACTTACATCTTCATTAGGTAATATGTTTACTGCATCGGCTGGAATAATTCCTTTTGCAGCCAATGCTACTCCCACACCACGAATGTTGGTACTTACTTCATCACCATACACATTGAGACCATCATAATTTGGATCAGATCGATTAGTTGAGGGATCTAATACATTTGTAGTATTGGTTGCATACCAATCTGTTCCTCTTAAGTAAGAAAAATTGGCTTTTGCCGCTATTTTATTAGAGAACGCATGCGCGATACGAATTCCGTAATCGTAAAACTCGTTATCTCCGGCGGCATCCTGAGAGGTAATCCCTCCTTTAAAATAAGCACTAATACCCTGATGATCAAAGGGATTTTTACTCGTCATAAAAAGTATCCCATTAAAAGCATTTGCTCCATATAAAGCTGAAGAAGCTCCTGGTAATAGTTCAACACTATTTACATCAAGCTCTGTCATACCTAGTAAATTACCCAATACGAAGTTCAAGGCAGGAGCAGTGTTGTCCATACCATCGATAAGTTGTACAAATCTGGTATTTGCAAAACCTGCAAAACCACGAGTATTAATTGATTTAAATGTTAGACTGTTTGTATTAACATCAACTCCTTTAAGGTCTTCTAAACCTCCATAAAAATCTACAGAGGGAGTATTCTTAATTTCTTTAATACCGAATCGCTCTACACTCACTGGAGATTCAAAAATTCGTTCTGGAGTTCTAGAAGCCGAAATAACTACCTCATCAAGTTCGGTTCCTTCATTAAGCATAATATTTAGATCAGACACAGGTCCAGTAATAACTTTTTCTGTTTTGTCAAATCCAACGCTAGTAATTTCAATAGTAAACGGTAACTCTAACGCTACCGTGAGTGAAAAAAAGCCATCAAAATCGGCTACCGTACCTATGGCGGCTCCAATAACTGTGATGTTAGCACTAGGTATTGGTTGATTTCTTGGATCAACAATTTTACCTGAAATAGTTGTTTGCGAAGACGCTGCTAATCCTAGACACAGGAATAGCATTAACGTAAATGTTCTCATACCCCAAAATGATTTAAGTTATGAGAACAAGATACGTTTTTTTAAATTTTGATTACAAAAAAAGTTAAAAAATAGAGTGTTCAATAAAAAAACTACTCTACCGTTACGGATTTTGCTAAATTCCTAGGTTGATCTACATTTTTATCTAACATCACCGCTATGTGATATGACAATAATTGTAGCGGTATTGTGGTTAAGAGTGGCGATAAAAATTCTTCTGTCTCTGGCACTTCTATAACATGATCTGCCAATGCCCGTACTGTTTCATCACCTTCGGTAACAATAGCAATTATCTTACCCTTACGTGATTTTATTTCTTGTATATTACTAACCACTTTATCATAATGTCCTTTTTTGGTAGCAATAACTAACACTGGCATTTGTTCATCGATCAACGCTATAGGACCATGCTTCATCTCTGCCGCAGGATAGCCTTCTGCATGAATATATGATATCTCCTTAAGTTTGAGCGCTCCTTCCAAAGCGACAGGAAAGTTAAATCCTCTTCCCAAATACAAAAAGTTTTTAGCATCTTTGTAGGTATCAGCTATAAATTTAACATGATCATTCGATTCTAATGCATGCTTGACTTTTTCTGGTATTCTTTCAAGCTCTTGAAGGTAATAATGAAAATCACTGTTTGAAATCGTTCCTTTACGCTCTGCCAGTTTTAAGGCAATCAACGATAAAACCGTAATTTGCGTTGTAAAAGCTTTTGTAGAGGCAACCCCTATCTCTGGCCCAGCATGTGTATAAGCACCTGCATGTGTTTCTCTAGATATCGAAGAACCTACTACGTTACATACCCCAAAAACAAATGCTCCTTTTTCTTTGGCTAACTTAATTGCTGCCATTGTATCAGCGGTTTCTCCACTTTGCGAAATAGCAATTACAACATCATCTTGATGAATTACTGGATTTCTATATCTAAATTCTGAAGCATACTCGACTTCTACTGGTAAGCGTACGAGTTCTTCAAAGATATACTCTGCCACTAATCCAGCATGCCAAGATGTACCACAAGCAACTATAACGATACGTTTAGCATTTAAAAGCTTCGCGAGATTATCATCAATACCAGCCATTTTTATGATTCCATCTGCCACACGCATACGACCTCTATAGGTATCGCTAATGGCATTAGGCTGCTCATAAATCTCTTTTAGCATAAAGTGATCATACCCTCCTTTTTCAATCTGCTCCAAATTAATCTGAAGTTCTTGTAAATAAGGATCTACAAGACTATCATCTTTAATTTTTCTTATTTTAATTTCTTTACCACGTCTCACAATAGCCATCTCACCGTCTTCTAGATATATAGCATTATTTGTATATTCTAAAAACGGAGATGCATCTGAAGCAATAAAAAATTCGTCTTCTCCTACTCCTATTGCCAATGGGCTACCTAGTCTAGCGACTACTATTTCGTCTGGTTTGTTTCTATCAAAAACTGCAATAGCATATGCACCAACAGTTTGGTTAAGTGCTTTTTGAACAGCTTTACCTAACTTAACATTATCATTTTTCTTTACATCTTCAATTAGATTAACTAAAACCTCTGTATCTGTATCAGATGTAAAAGTATATCCTCTATTAGAAAGCTCTTTTTTTAAAGATTCGTAATTTTCAATTATACCATTATGAATTATTACAAGATCTCCAGAATTAGAATAATGGGGATGAGAGTTGACGTCATTAGGAACACCATGTGTTGCCCAACGGGTATGTCCTAACCCTATTGAACCTTTGGTAGATATTTCCTTTTCAAGCCTACTTTCTAGATCAGCAACTTTTCCTTTAGTCTTAGATAATTTTATCTCATTACCATCATATAATGCTATACCAGCAGAATCATATCCACGGTATTCTAATCTTTTTAATCCTTTTAAAATAATGGGATAGGCTTCTCTATGCCCAACGTACCCTACAATTCCACACATGTTCTATAACGCAATTTATTGATTAGTTGTTTAGCGCCTGAGTATAAAGAATCTCAAGTAACAATTGTTTGTCTTCTGGAACTGCATTTGTGTTACCAAATAGAACTGTTCCTTCGTGAGCTACAACAGAGGTAAATGGAATTCTAAACTCCTCATCGCCGGACGAAGGTAAAGCTTTAACTCTATTGGTGATGTTAACATTCTGTGAAACCGAAACTCCAATTGGATCATTCTCATCCAAGCCCTCTAAAACTCTAATAATATGACGTGTTAAATTTATCTTATAAAACTGTCCTTTAGTATCACTACCTCTGGTAATACGTCCAAGATGATTTAAAATAGAGTTCACCGGATCCTCCTCATTCAAAAGGCTTAGATCAATATCAAAAACATAATCAGCAAAAACTTCTCCTGTTTTCATATTGAAAACATACAATCGCTCTGGTTCTGATGCGCCTCCATTAACCAAAGATTGATCTATGTATAACTTTAAACTAGCTTCATTAATTAACCATTGTTGCTCCTTCAAATACTCTAATTCATTTACCTCGACACCGTCATCATTGGTAACAGTACCATTAAATAATTCGATACTTGCAACAGCTCCATCTCCTCCTTTTACATAGAGCTTATCATCTCCATCTGTACGATCTCCATCGGGAATTATCAATTTTGGAGTATTTTCTATTCCGTTTATAACATTATTACCAAAGTTTAGCTTAAACTCCTTATCTTTTATCAAATAATCGGTAGTATCCCCATTTGCATTTTCGTCAGAAGTATCTAACTCTTCATAAGAATATAAAATTGTAACATCTGCTTGCGACATGTTGAAATACATTAGCGTACCCATCTCATCGATTGCTTCTGCTTTAATAAAAAGTCCTCTAAAATAATTTCTAAAGTTATTCGCATTACTTAACTCTGCACTTCCTTCTTTAGCAATAATCGCATCCTGAAAGTATGTTGCAGGTAACTCTATACGCAAGCGTGGACTAACTCTTGAAATGTCTGGAGCAGTACCTTCATCGTTTCCATCAGGAATCGTTATTTCAACCTCCCTATTCGATGGTAGAAACGATTCGAATGTTGCTAGCAATGTGCCTTCCACAGTGCTTTTGTCAAAAGTTTCATTGATATCATTATGATAATAAACCTGGCGATCCTCTGAGTTTACATTAAAATCTTTTAAAAAATAATTCGAACGGTATACTGATATGTTAATTTTAGAATTCCCGTATACCGAATCCAATTTATATTCGGTAAGGGTTTCGCCATTGGTGTCTTGACTTGTTTTGGTAATTGTACTTTGATAAGGTATATTTAGAAAAACAGATTTAACTTTAGCATTTCTTCCAAAAACCGGACTGTTGACCGAGGGTTGTATCTGGGAAAGAATGCTATAGGTAGAAAGTCCATATATTGGATCATCATATACACCTAATTGATACCCTTGAAGACCACTTGTTTGAACCTTTTCTAATTTGGTAGTATACGCTAAAGGTTTTGCACTATAGACCTTATCAGTAAAATTCACATCACCTATAACACCACTGCCAACTTCATTAAACTCATCATTACAGCTCCCAAATATCAATAATACTCCTATAAAACCAGTAAATCTGATTACCCTATTTTTTAATTTCATATATTTTCTTTTGCTCTATGCGAGCACTACATTATTATAAAAATCTTCGTAAGCATCTGCAAATTCATCAGGCCTTTTATATTCAAGCACCGGTTGATCGATTACCTTGAGATGTTTTATTAATTCTTCTGGTATTTCTTCAGAACCAACGACAATTGCATCCGAATTATCGATAGCAATTTTCATAAGATTGGAATAAGTTGGTTTGTCTAGATTCGCTATAGTTTCGTCCTCGATTCCATCAAACTTAATTTTACCCATCATATTCTTATCCAACGTTCCTTCAAAACCATGATCGTATACCGAAGTGACTATTTTACTTTGGTTAAACAAGGGCTCATTTCCATAATAATTCCTAAGATACAAAGGTAATAAAGACGCTAACCATCCATGTACATGAATAATATCTGGAGACCAGTTTAGTTTCTTCACCGTTTCAATCACTCCTTTGGCAAAAAATATGGCGCGTTCATCATTGTCTGGAAACAAATTGCCTTCTTCATCGGTTAAGGTCGCTTTTCTTTTAAAATAATCTTCATTATCTATAAAATAAACCTGCATTCGCTCTTTTGGTATAGAAGCCACCTTTATTATCAAAGGCATGTCGAGATCATTGATCACCAAATTCATACCCGATAAGCGTATGACTTCATGTAATTGATGTCTTCTTTCATTAATGTTACCATACCTAGGCATGAATATTCTAATTTGCCCACCTTTACTGTTAACCATTCTAGGTGCTTCAAAAGACATAGATGAAATTTCTGTCTCTGGTAGGTAAGGTATTACTTCTGATGATACATACAATATCCTCTTATCTTTCATATAATCGATACTTTTATCGTCTCCTTCGGAATAAATTTTTGCGAAATTACGAAATTTTATGCAGTCTGCCAGTAATATCTTATTTTTGCACGCCTTTAACTAATTAGACTCATGCGGTTACACCAAAAAAGACAGGAAATTGTAGAAGATGTTGCAAGCCTTTTAAAAAAAAATAAGACTATTGGGTTTGTTCCCACTATGGGAGCACTGCATGAGGGCCATATTGCCTTAGTTAAAGAAGCGTTGAAAAACAATGATCACGTTGTGGTTAGTATTTTTGTAAATCCTACGCAATTTAATAATAGTTCTGATCTCGAAAAATATCCAAGAAATCTAGATGCCGATATTCAACTTTTATCTTCTACATCCAAAAATATTATACTTTTTGCACCCCAAGCTGCAGAGGTCTATGGCTCAGAGCAAAAAGTAAATCTTTATGATTTTGGGGGGATCGAACATGTTATGGAAGGAGAATTTAGACCTGGACATTTTGACGGTGTTGGCACAGTCTTAAGTCATCTCTTCGCAATTGTTTCTCCTACGCGCGCATATTTCGGGGAGAAAGATTTTCAACAACTACAAATTGTACGCAAGTTGGTAGCAAGTGAAAATATCCCTGTTGAGATCATCGGATGTCCTATTCACAGAGAAAGTGATGGTCTTGCTATGAGTTCGCGAAACAAGCGTCTTACTAATGATGAAAAACAAAATGCATCATTTATTTATACTGTCTTGCAAGAAGTTAAAAAAGATTTTGGCACAAAAAATGCTGCTGATTTAAAAGAATTGGTTAAACAGCGTTTTGAAAATCACTCTTTATTTAAATTAGAGTATTTTCAAATTTCTGAGAGTACAACGCTTCAGCCAATTGTTGAAAGAAAAAATGATAGTAAATATCGAGCTTTTATCGCCGTTTTTGCGGGAGATGTTCGACTTATAGATAACATAGCCTTAAACTAAATTTAATTACCTTTGTAACATGTTTGTACACGTTGTAAAATCAAAAATCCACAGGGTTAAAGTAACCGGTGCTGATCTTAACTATATCGGGAGTATTACTATTGACGAAGATCTTATGGATGCCGCTAATATAATTGAAGGAGAAAAAGTCCAAATCGTAAATAATAACAACGGAGAGCGTTTGGAGACATATGCTATTCCAGGACCTAGAAATAGTGGGGAGATCACTTTAAATGGAGCAGCTGCTAGAAAAGTTGCAAAAGGTGATACTTTGATATTAATCACCTATGCTATGATGGAAATTGAAACTGCCAAAAAGTTTAAACCTGCACTCCTTTTTCCTAATGAAGAAAATAATTTATTAAAGTAATTTCTTGAACCCCAAACTAAAAAAAAACTTAAAGATTATACTCCCATTAGCATTGGGAGTTTTTTTAATTTGGTACTCGCTGTATTCTGCAACTCCACAAGATCGACAAACCTTATGGATAGCAATCGTGAATGCCAAAATAGAGTGGATTGTTTTATCAGTATTTTTAGGAATACTCTCCCATATATCCAGAGCATATCGTTGGCAATTTATGCTAGATACCATAGGGTATCCTACTACATTGTACAACAGATTTTTTGCAGTTATGGTAGGGTACCTAGCTAATTTGGGAGTACCTAGATCTGGTGAGATATTACGAGGAGCTACCTTGGCTAATTATGAAAAAATTCCTTTTGAAAAAAGTTTTGGAACTATTGTATCAGAACGTTTGATTGATTTTATCATGTTACTTATCATAACAGGGTTTGCTTTCATGTTACAATTTGATTTGTTATATACTTTTTTTAAAGACAAAAATATCAATCCTTTTACCTCTATAGCGCTGCTAATAGCACTATTGATTGTTGGGATTTTCACCTTAAAGATGCTAAAAAAAGCAAATTACACGTTTCTTAAAAAAATTAAAATGTTTGCAGAAGGACTTTTTGAAGGCATCAAGAGCACGCTTCATATCAAAAAAAAATGGCTTTTCTTATTACATACCCTACTAATATGGACACTCTACATCTTAATGATATTTGTAACTAAATATGCAATTACAGGAACAGAAAATTTATCTTTTGATGCTATTCTAACAACCTTTGTAGCTGGCTCTTTTGCCATGACAGTTACCAATGGCGGTATAGGCTTATACCCAATAACCATAGGAGCCATTTTGCTTCTTTTTGACATTCCGCAAGCTACTGGTGAGGCACTTGGATGGATTATTTGGGGATCTCAAACATTATTAATACTATTTTTGGGAAGTTTATCGTTTATATTATTGCCTGTTTTAAACAGAGCAAAATAATTTATATATTGCTCCTAACTTAACCCTTACGCAATTTACCTATGAAAAAGATTTTACTTTTACTGTTACTTCCCTTTCTCGTAACAACAGCTCATAGTCAGGTTATTTATGAAACCTTTCGTTCAATTAAACTTGATCAAAATAGGGATATTAAAATTCAATTACCTAGAAATTATGATAAAAATGAGAAGAAGATTTATCCACTAATCATCGTATTAGATGGGCATTATCTTTTTGAACCCATGGCTGGTAATGTTGACTATTTCTCGTACTGGGAGGATATGCCAGAATCTATTGTGGTAGGAATTATTCAAAATAAAACCAGAATAGAAGATTGCCGCTATGATGAAGCTGATTCTTTCCCTACCAATAAAGGCGCTCAGTTTTATGAATTTATTGGACAAGAGCTATTGCCGTACCTTAATCAAACCTATCGTACTGCTCCTTTAAAAATAATTGTAGGTCATGATTACACTTCAAATTTTATAAATTACTTTCTTCTTAAGGACAATCCTATTTTTCAGGCCTATATTAATCTAAGCCCAGAACTTGCTCCTCCTATGGGTGAGCGAATTACAAATGTTTTATCCTCGGCCTCAAAAGAAATTTGGTATTATCTGGCAACAGCAACAAATGATGCAGAGAATATTAAAAAAGATTTGACGGCATTAGACGAAAATCTTAGTAAAATTGAAAATCCCGAAGTGTACTATACTTTCGATAATTTTAACGAATCCTCTCATTACACTCTAGTAGGGAGAGCAATTCCAAGAGCACTAGAACGTATTTTTGAAATGTTTAGACCGATTAGTAAAAAAACGTATAAAGAGGTTATTTTACCACTAGAATCTTCTCCTTATGAATGGTTGGTTGATTTATATCAAACAACCGAAAAACTATATGGTATTAAAAGACAAATTCGTATTAACGATTTAATTGCAGTTTCTACAGCTTTAGAAAAAAATGAAAATTGGAGTGAACTCGAGCCGCTAGGTAAACTTGCCATCAAAGAACACCCTGAAACGATGTTAGGATATTATTTTTTAGGAATGCATTATGAACAAATGGGAGAACCTAAAAAAGCAATGCGAGCGTTCGAAAATGGCTTTTCGCTTAATGAGGTAGCCTTTTTAACCAAAGATTATATGCTAGATAAAGTAAATAAAATCAAAGAAGATTTTGGTTGGTAGGTTTAGTTTAAAAAAATTAAATAATGCAAGAGACTCTTTTTTTAGGAGTCTCTTTTTTATTCTATAGTTTTTCTAATCTTATTTAGATTAGCTTATTTTTGATACTTCAGAAACATATCTTATGAGTAAAGTCAAAACTACCTTTTTTTGCCAAAATTGCGGCACACAGTATTCAAAATGGCAAGGCCAATGCTCTGCCTGTAAAGAGTGGAATACTATCGTAGAAGAGATCGTTCAAAAAGAAGATAAAAAAGATTGGAAAACTACTGACTCAAAAATCTCAAGAACATCAAAACCTTTACGTGTTTCTGAAATTGATGGTAGTAAAGAAATGCGCTTTAATACAGATGATGCTGAATTAAATCGCGTATTAGGTGGTGGGTTAGTTCCAGGGTCCTTAACCTTACTAGGTGGTGAACCCGGTATTGGTAAAAGTACTTTATTACTTCAGATCAGTTTAAAACTGCCCTATAAAACGTTGTATGTTTCTGGCGAAGAAAGCCAAAAGCAAATTAAAATGCGTGCAGAACGTATCACCTCAAAAACCGATAATTGCTTAATTCTAACAGAGACAAAAACTCAGAATATATTCAAACAAATTGAAGCTATCGAACCAGATATTGTCATTATCGATTCGATTCAAACGCTGCATAGTGACTATATCGAAAGTAGTCCTGGTAGTATTTCTCAAATACGAGAATGTACTGCCGAACTTATAAAATTTGCTAAAGAAACAGCCACGCCAGTATTATTGATCGGTCATATAACAAAAGATGGTACCATCGCTGGACCTAAAATCTTGGAACATATGGTGGATACCGTTCTGCAGTTCGAAGGTGATCGTAATTATGTATATCGCATTTTGCGTGCTTTGAAAAATCGTTTTGGCTCTACCGCAGAACTTGGAATTTATGAAATGCAAGGTAGTGGCCTTAGAGAGGTTAGCAATCCAAGTGAAATACTTATTTCAAAAAAGGATGAAGAGCTTAGCGGGACTGCTATTGCAGCTTCAATCGAAGGAATGCGTCCTTTTATGATCGAGGTACAGGCATTAGTGAGTACAGCCGTGTACGGAACGCCACAGCGAAGTGCTACAGGATACAATCTTAAACGCCTCAATATGGTTCTTGCAGTATTAGAGAAACGAGCGGGCTTTAGACTTGGTGCTAAAGATGTATTTTTGAATATCACCGGGGGTATTTCGATCGATGACCCTGCCATTGATTTGGCCGTGGTTACCTCCATTTTATCCTCGAACGAAGATGTATCAATCCCTAGTGATTACTGTTTTGCTGCAGAAATAGGGTTGGCGGGAGAAATACGTCCGGTAACACGGGTTGAACAACGAATCCAAGAAGCAGAAAAACTGGGCTTCTCCACTATTTTTGTGTCTAAATACAACAAAATATCCCTTAAAAACACACAAATCAACATACAGCTTGTGGCAAAAATTGAAGACATAGCTGCACATCTTTTTGGATAATTTTGCTAAGGCGCAGGATTCGGATTATTACTATGGACTTTCTGAATTGCTTCAATAACCTCCTCAGATAAAGTAATAGCTGCACTTTCTATATTTTCCTTTAATTGAATTATCGTAGTTGCCCCAATGATGGTACTGGTAACAAAAGAGCGACTTTGTACAAAAGCTAAAGCCATCTGAGTTAAACTTAATCCGTTTGCCTTTGCTATATCATTATAAGCTCGCGTAGCCTCAAAAGATCTTTCGTTATGATACCTTGAGAATTGAGGAAACAAAGTTACTCTGGCATTTTTAGGCATCTCTTCTAAATATTTACCAGTTAATTGACCAAAACCCAACGGAGAGTATGGAAGATAACCTACATTTTCTCTAAGCAAAATTTCAGACAAACCTATTTCATCCTTACGATTTAATAAACTATAGGGGTTTTGAACTGTACTTATTTTTGGTTTTCCAACTCGTGCTTCCTCGACATACCGCATCACTCCAAATGGAGTTTCATTGGATACACCTATTGATCGTATTTTTCCTTCATTTTTAAACCTGTCTAAATGGTGTAGTATTTCATTAAAGTTATCACTCCATCGTTCATTTTCATCGTGTTCATAACCCAAAACTCCAAAGAAGTTTGTATTTCTGTCTGGCCAGTGCAATTGATATAAATCGATATAATCAGTTTCTAATCTTTTCAAACTTTTGTTGATAGCATCAGTAAACTCTTCTTTTGTAAATCCGCCAGTTCTAATATGTTGCACAAAATCACGTGGACCAACTATTTTTGAAGCTATCACGACATCATCCCTCTTATTTCTTTTTTTTAGCCATGAACCAATAATACGCTCTGTACTTCCTTGAGTTTCGCTTGATGCAGGTACCGAGTATAACTCTGCGGTATCAATAAAATTCACTCCTTTATCTACAGCATAATTTAATTGTTCATGCCCCTCAGACTCTGTATTTTGTTGTCCCCATGTCATAGAACCTAAGCAAATCTTACTAATTTTTATGTTTGTATCGGGGAGTGTTGTGTATTTCATTATAAACTTTATCTCATTTATATAACCCAAAGATAAAAATTTGCGAAGCTACAGATAGAACTTATTTCGTAAAAATATCGGCGTTTGTCTATAAAACAGTAAAAATTAAATCAAAAAATATTTTTTTGGTATACTTTTTGGAATTTAAATAATTAATTAGCTAATTTATACCCTTTATTACAAATATTTTTTTTGCAATAAAGTTTTTTTAATTTCGTTTTAGATTACGTGATATCAAATACGTAGTTTTGATAAATACTTTAATATACCCAAACATTATGAAAAAATTATTTCTACTTGTAATGGTGCTAGGCACCGCATTAACTTCTCAAGCTCAAGAAGATTGGAGCGTACTTAACAGCGTTTTTGATGACGTTTATTCACTTGCTACCGAAGTTGGAAAAGAAACTGATAAGGTAATTGCGCATGGAAATGTTATCTCTATTGTCAAAACTACAGGGACTACTTCTATTCAAAAGAAGAAAGATAAATCTGTACCTGTTGAGTTTTATGATTACTTTTTACTAACATCTACAGGAAGACAAATCTCTCTAACTAAAATGGATACTGAAAAAGTTATTGAAAAATTTCAAAAAGTTTTAAATAGAGTTAAATCAAGTCTAAAAGAAGACAACAGTAAAGAAGTACAGAGTATTTTAAATAGTCTTTAAATTTTACTTCTAATAATAACAAAATGCCACTAAAGTTATTTTAGTGGCATTTTATATTTCAATACGATTGTCTAAATTTTATTCAGCAACTGGCTAATTTCATCTAGTTTTGGTGTAAGAATAACTTCAATTCTTCTGTTTTTCGATTTTCCTTCAGCCGCATTATTATCTGCAATTGGTGCAAATTCTCCTCTCCCCGCTGCAGTAAGGTTTTTGGGATCTATTGCCTTATTTTCCAAAAGCAAAGTTACAATTGCCGTTGCTCTCTTAGTAGACAAGTCCCAATTGTCTTTAATCGTTCCCGTTCCCAAATACGGGTCGTTATCTGTATGACCTTCTATAAGCACTGCAATGTCAGGATTCTCGCTAAGTACTTTACCCAACTGGTTAACAGCTTGCCTCCCTTGAGTTCCTATAGACCAACTACCAGAAGCAAAAAGAAGTTTATTTTCCATTGAAATATACACTTTACCATTACGTTCTTCTACGGTTAATCCTTTTCCTTCAAAATTGCGCATTGCCTTGGAAATTGCATTTTTTAAAGCCTGCATTTTGGCATCTTGAGCCATAATTAGATTCTCAAGCTCATCTACCCGTTGCGATCGTTGTTGTAAATCTCGTTGTAATTTTTCGAGGCGTGAACGCTCTGTTGATAAAGCCTGTTCTTTTTGTTCTAACTGTGCTAATAGTTCACGATTACGCTTACTATTAGCAGCCATAACCTCTGAGCTATTTTTTTCTAAAGCATCATAAGAGTCCTTTAAAGCATTATAATTAGCTAGAGTACTTTCGTATTTTTTTTGAAGTTGATCCCTTTCTTCTCTAGATTTTTCATAGGCACCGTTAAGTTGATCTGCTGCTATTTGATTAGCATCAAACTCACGTTGCAAAGAATTTAATTCGTCTTTGGTTTTACGATGATCTCTTTTTAATCTAGCATATTTACTTTCTAATTCTTTATGTACCTTGGATGAAACACATGAACTGGTAAAGACCGCCATACATGCTAATAATATGATCTTATTTATCATAATTGAAATACTAATTTACGATTGGGGTTATTTATATATTTTAAGTAAAATCTAATTCTACAAGTATCGGACAATGATCACTGTGCTTTGCATCGGATAAAATAACAGCTCGTTTTAAATTATTTTCTAACGGTTGAGACACCATCCCGTAGTCCAGTCTCCAACCCTTATTATTGTTACGAGCATTGGCTCTATAACTCCACCAAGAATATTGATCTGGTTCTTGATTAAAGTATCTGAAAGAATCTATAAAACCGTTTGAGATAAATGTATCAATCCAATCACGTTCTACTGGAAGAAATCCCGAAACATTTTTATTACGTACAGGATCGTGTATATCAATTGCTTTATGACATATATTGTAATCCCCACAGATTACTAAATTTGGATGTTCTTGTTTAAGTGAATTAATGTATTCCTGAAAATCATCCATAAACATAAATTTATGTGCTAATCGATCTACATTCGTACCACTTGGCAAGTACAAACTTATTACTGATACCTCATCAAAATCGGCTCGTAAAACTCGACCTTCAAAATCCATATATTCGATTCCTGTCCCAAAAGTTACATTGTTAGGTTTTGTTTTAGATAAGATTGCAACTCCACTATATCCTTTTTTTTGTGCACTATGCCAATATAAATAAGGATACCCCGCACTTTTAAATAGATCTAGATCTAATTGCTCCTCTAGAGCTTTGATCTCTTGGAGACAGATTACATCTGGATCTGCCTGTATTAACCATTCTATAAAACCTTTATTAATAGCGGCTCTAATGCCATTTACATTATATGATATAATCTTCATTCTTAGTTTTTGTAATTTCAGTAGTCGAAAAAATTTCAAACACCATTTTTATGCTATCTATAAATCTTTATCTTTCACTATTTCTAATAGTAATCTAAAGAAAATTATATTTCTAGTGTTACAACATTATAGTGACAAAATAACAAAGCTTTTAGCACAAAAACAATTGTGTCCTTGGCAAAGTACAAAGGAATGTAAACTCTTTCAGATTTATCCATAAAAATACAACCTCTATTGGTGAAGCTATAAAATTTACAGATCTTTACTAAAATCATCTTTATGAAGCTCTTAGTTAAACCCTTTATCTATATCACACTATCTACTATTCTTTTAGCGTGTTTTGCAAAAAACAGAACAGTATTTGATAACTATACAATTGCTGAAGAGAGCAAACAATTTGTGAGTTCCACTACTCAAAAAAGCAAAAAAGGTACTCTTTTACCAAGTAAAAATTCTTTGTGCCCATATATTTTGGTAGTTGCTGGACTTAAGGATACTTTGGACCCTATAAATTTAAAGGATTTTACAAAATCCAAAATACCGACCAATGTGTGGGTTACCTTCAGTAATTTGAAAATGAAAAATAGGTGTAATCAAGGACGACCAGTACTTATTCAATCACTTAAGAGCCGAACCATTAAAAAACAATAATTTTTGCAGCTTTGCCTTTCTTTTTATTTCCTATTCGTATAAAATACATTCCTGTACTTCTAAAAGATAGGTCTAAGTCATAAATAAAATTATTATTAGCATCAAGCTCCATCTCATCAAATAGAATAACCTGACCCGTAATTGAAAAAACGATAATATTATCTTTTAGTACATTATCTGGATTTCCTACACTCACTACGAATTTATTTTTTTCTCTTTGAAACACTAAAATCTCATCACTCGTACTATTACTTTCTCCTATCTCTACTGTGTAGTCATGCGTAGTTCCAAACTGCATAGCATCACATGGGTTGTTTAAAGGAGCTCCATTATTCGTTCTAACGTCACCCGCACGTATTCGCATCAAATGCCTACCTAAAGTGCTAGTTTGGCTAAGCGGAAAATTAAAGAATAAATCTTGATTTTGCTCTGCCAACACTTCGTTATCAAAAATTAACTCTACATCCTCATAAATATTATTATCATTGTAATCTATCCATAAAGAAAAACGTTCTTGATCTTCAGAGGCAAAACCGGCTCTCAAAGTAAGAATATATTTTTCTTTTGAACGATCCATCTTAATAACAAGATCTGTAAAATCCTTATAACCATTTTCACAAGTAATAGTAGGGTTAGAAATATTAGCTAATTCTAACGCTACAATGCCATCTCCAAATTGCTGACAATTGGATTCTGGTTTACACAATTGATGTTCGACAGTTCTATCTACACTATCATTTGTTGTATCCTCATCAGTGCTTAGTGAAGTTCCTATTTGAAAAGTATAAGTCCCAAATTCGGACATATTAACTGGAATATTGAATGTATAATTCTCGAAAGCTCTAGGAGCTATTGTTTCTGTAAAAACCTCGGTAACTCTATCACCCCCATTAAAAGAATAAAAAATAGAGAAATTGGACTGGGCAACAGAACCAAAATTGAAAATAGAAATAGTTATGAATTCCTCGGCTTTTAATCCACCTCCATCTACGGGCGAGATTAATTGTACTACACCCAAATCATTTGCATAGATATATTCTACACTTTTTAAAGCACAATCATTATCATCTTGTATATCACTTGCAAGATTAGTCTCTGCATTTATTGTGTACACTTTATCTAAGCTTAAATTTGCAGTGGTAGCAAAAGTAAAGTCGACTATTTCTCCCGGATTGAGAGTTCCAGTAAAAATTTCGTTTATGGCGGGACCATTATCGATTGTGTAGCTTACGGGAAAGTTGCTTTGAGCATTTGTTCCAAAATTTTGAATTTTAATAGAAATAGTTTCGGTAGCACTAAATGTAGCTTTTGTTAACGGTTCGGCAATTGATACAACCCCAATGTCGTTGGTTACTGAGTTTGCTATTTTAAAAACCCCTACAAAATCCCTTGCGTTATCTCCAGTCGCCTCAAAATATTCTCCAATATGGTAAAATGTTTGATCGTCTACAGGATCCACTGTTAACTGCGCATAGTCCCCATAACGGTCTCCTCCGTTACGTTGAATACCAGTGCCTATAACAATATCCTGTTCTGCTATTGTCATACTCCCTAATACATCGCCATCTAATCTGCCTGTATATCGCAAAGAAACAAAACTATCGGCCGTAGCACCATTAGCTACAGTACCCATCGTGGTGTATCCCATACCTATGTTACCATACATATCCATGGCCATACTAGCACACCAGGCACTCTTACCATCGGGAGAAGCATACGTCCCTTCTTGATACACATACCAAGGTTGTCCATCTTCATCTTGACGAAGTTCATACCAACGGATTCCCGCAATATTATCGAGATCTTGCCGATTATCAATGTCAACAACAAAATTTAACGTCACAGAGTTATGGTCACAAAATTTTCGATAATTTGTAGCATACATCACAGCTCCCTGTAGCGCATCGATATCATTACCATTGGTACCTGGTTGTGGTATATTACTAAATGAAGACCCTCCATCAAAGGTAGAATCAAAAGGTGTGATTTGTCCAGAACTAACATTAAGAACCTCTGCTTCAGTAATTGTAGATAGATCTGGGCGAATCCAGTTTGTATTAATAGTCCATAACTTCAACGCATCTTCTGGAACATCTAACCATTCATCATCTTGATAGTATATTATTTTGGCTTCGCCTCTTGGAGGTAAAGTTTTTCCTATAGCATTAAAAGCTGCTGGACTATAAAATCCAGCAATGTTAGCTCCTGGTAAAGGAAAACCAATCATTCTAGCACTAGGATCTCCCACAAGCATTTTATCCCTTTCTATAACGAACACTACTTCACTCGTTTGCTGTGCTCCTTGATCTTTGTTTGCGGTGACATAATATCCATCAGACCAAACCGAAAATTTTGTATAATCTGGAAAACTATCGGTTATAAATCGATATGTAAACCACCCACTGTTTACAGGATCAGAACCTCTAGATACTGCAACGAGAAAACCATTTGGCGTGTCACTAAATTGAGTAATAACAAAACGATCTGCAAAGGAATCATAAAAAACGATTGGATCTCCTAGGGATTCTCCCGGAAACAAATTTTCTAGAGATGTTGAGGGTAATAGTACATTACCTGTTTTATCGTGGATTGCAAAAGAATAATTCTTAGCACTAACATAGTGATTAGGGCCCACCGCACCTGTTGGGTCCGAAGGAGATTGGTTTGCAGTAGCCACTGTAAAGGTTTGAGAAGGCGCTTTTCCTGCCCTTAACGTCCTTTGACTTTTTTGCTTGGCTAGTAATTTATCCTGACCTCGTGGGTAACCTTTACCAGGAACGATTTTATTTACGTTTGTTCGTCTTGGATTGATCGGACCAACCTTTGGTTTTTGCGGAATGAGCTCTTTACCAATTAAAGGTGAAATCTCTTTCATATAAGCAGCTTCCATAATTAACGTTGCAGCACTTGTTTGTGTCTTTTGCGCAAAAACCACACAATTCAACAACAATAAAATAATTACTACAATGTTTTTTAGCTTCATAGGTAAATTGTTAAAAATGAGGATCTCTCTTTAATTTTTGATTTTAAAAATACAACTAAAGTTTAAATTATACAGAAAGTATGTGCATATAATATCCGTACCCTTATTATTATACCACATAAAACAGTCTGTTCTAACAAAATTAATTTCAAAAAATAAAGGCTCCGTATCACGCAGCCTTTACAAAATTAACTAATTAATGTACTTTATTTGAGCCAGTTTTCCATAGCCACTTTGCCTGATAGTAAGGCTCTTAAATCTTTGATAGCAACTCTTTTTTGTTCCATAGTATCTCGATCTCGAACAGTAACTGTTTGGTCGTTTATTGTATCATGATCTACAGTAATACAAAAGGGGGTACCGTTGGCGTCTTGTCTACGATATCTGCGGCCTATGGCATCTTTTTCATCATACACCACATTAAATTTCCATTTGAGATCATCGATAATCTGCTGGGCAATTTCTGGTAGACCATCTTTTTTGACCAAAGGCAGAATAGCCGCTTTTACTGGAGCAACAACAGCAGGAAGTTTGAGCACGATTCTTGTTGAACCATCCTCTAAAGTTTCCTCTTGCAAAGCAGTTGAAAAGACAGCCAAAAACATTCTGTCCAATCCTACCGATGTTTCTACCACATAAGGCACATAGCTTTCTTTGAGTTCTGGATCAAAATATTGAAGTTTTTTACCAGAAAACTCTTCGTGTGCTTTCAAATCAAAATCTGTACGAGAATGGATTCCTTCTAACTCTTTAAACCCAAAAGGAAAATTGAATTCAATATCTGCTGCGGCATTTGCATAATGAGCCAACTTATCATGATCGTGAAATCGATAATTATCTTCACCTAAACCTAAGGATAGATGCCAGCTAAGTCGTGTCTCCTTCCAATACTCGTACCATTTCATTTCTTCTCCTGGTCTTACGAAGAACTGCATTTCCATTTGTTCAAATTCTCGCATCCTAAAAATAAATTGACGTGCTACAATTTCATTTCTAAATGCTTTTCCAGTCTGTGCAATTCCAAAAGGAATTTTCATTCGTCCAGATTTTTGTACATTTAAATAGTTAACAAAAATCCCCTGAGCAGTTTCGGGTCTCAGGTATAAATCGGTTGCTGTATCGGCAGAAGCTCCCAATTTAGTGCCAAACATTAAGTTAAACTGACGTACATCTGTCCAGTTTTTTGAACCTGTTTCAGGATCTGCAATGCCTAGCTCATCAATTAGCGCTTTTACATCAGCCAAATCTTCTTTTTCTAAGGAGGCTCCCATTCGTTTGAGCACTTTATCCCGTTCTGACAAATACTTTATAACTCTAGGATTAGTTGCTATAAACTGTGCTTCGTCAAAAGATTCACCAAATCGTTTCTTAGCTTTTGTTATCTCTTTTTGCGCTTTTATATTCAATTTTTCAGCGTAATCTTCGATTAAAACATCGGCTCGATATCTCTTTTTTGAATCTTTATTATCGATTAGAGGATCTGTAAAGGCATCAACATGTCCAGAAGCCTTCCAAGTAGTTGGATGCATAAATATAGAGGCGTCTAGTCCTACTATATTTTGATGCATAAAGACCATACTCTTCCACCAATATTCTCTAATATTTTTCTTTAGTTCAACACCATTTTGTCCATAATCATAGACAGCGCTTAAACCGTCATATATCTCACTAGAACCAAAAATATACCCATACTCTTTGGCATGGGCTATTACTTTTTTGAATTTATCTTCTTGATTTGCCATAGGACAAAATTAGTTCAATTTGTATAAAATAGAAACGAATTATGCTATTTAATAAACAAGTTGTATCATTAATATGATTTACATAAAAAAGCCATCACAATTTTGTTAAATCGTGATGGCTTTTTATTAGTTATTCTTAATTTATTTTAATTCAAACTTCGTGTTTGAAATCATTTTTGGTCCCGAGAATACGTTTACTACATAATTACCTCCCATTAATTCTCCTTCGATAGCATTAACCAGTACACATACATCGAGTGCATCGTTTTCATAAAACACTTTATTACGTCCACTGTATGTTAGCACGGCATCGTCGAAATTGATTGAGATTTTATCCCCGATCAAATTGTTTTTAGGGTTAATAACTTGCACGTATAATTCTTTATCTCCTTTTTCGGTTAATTTATTAGGAGACAAGGTAAAGCATACTCTAATTTTATCTGCTCTACTTGCACGTGAGGTAGAAGAAATCTTACCACTATTACGTACACGAACACCTTCTGCTTTTATTCCTGATGCAGTTAATGCAGAACCTCGCTCTACAATTTCGGCCAATTTTGAATTTTGTGTTTGTAGTGAATCTGAAAATATAATTCTTTGATTCAAAGCTGTTGAAGTACTATCTAAGTCAATTGTAAGTTCTGAATTAGCCGTTGTTAAACTATCTGCTAGTTTAAACAAACGTTCTCTTTCTTGTTTCAATTTACCAACTTCTCTTCTATATCTTGATATAAGCGCTAGATTTGCATCGTTATCTTTAACACTATCCAATAGTACTACAATACGCTCTTTTGCTTTTAATAAATGATCATCCATCACTTCGTTAAGAGCAATTGCATTATCATACTTTGTAATTAATTCTCCTAATTCGCTTTCAATTAAATCTTTTTCTTGTTGTAAGATCGCTTTGTTTTGTTTTTCTTCATTATAAAATTTATAAGTGAAAATTGCCAAAATTAATAGTAAGGCGGCTAATACACCTATTAAAATCTTAAGGGTTAAGTTATTGTTTTGAGTAGTCATAGTTAATTTTTAATTTTTGATGGTTACTTTTAAGGTAAATATAATAGTTAAATAGTATTATTAATGTTAAATAGTATTTCTAATTAATATGTTACGAGATCTCGCGTATCTGTTCTATCCTAAACATTGTGCTGCCTGTGATAATTACTTGGATCGTAATGAGGACGTATTATGCACCTCATGTAGATACCATCTACCTCAGGGTAATTTTCATCTAATTAACGCTAAAAATATTGAAAAAGTATTTTATGATAGCGTGAAAATTGAAAATTTTATTTCACTTCTAATTTTTGAAAAAGAGGGATTAGTTCAAAATCTCATTCATAATTTGAAGTATCGGGGTCAAAAAAAAATAGGTGCAATCCTAGGTGCTTGGTTAGCCTCAAAGATGTTGAGCACTGAGCAATTTAATGATCTTGATGTTGTAATCCCGGTTCCACTTCATAAAAAAAGACTTAAAGAAC